>NZ_DJTD01000046.1:142100-237158 GCF_002440385.1 Sphingobacterium sp. UBA6317
AAGAAGCTCCGAATGAGTACCGCTTCATATCCGTCGATAATTCCTATAAATACCGAAGTTGTCCTATGCTTTTCATTGTCTAATTCCAGTTTATTCCGCATTTGTTTTTCTCTGTATCCATATCGCTTTATTGCCTATAGGTTTAATATCGTCTTTGCTAAAGATTAAAAGATTTTAAGTAAAACGATCCGCTGCTTTTGTTAGCTTTATATGGATTATTGTCCATTTTATGAAGGGCATTCAGATTAACTTAAAGGATAACTAAAACAAAAAAATATGAACATTGAAGATCTGAGAGAATATTGTTTGTCTATTGGGCCAGTTATGGAGGAGACGCCATTTGGTCCGGATACACTGGTATTTAAGGTTGGCGGCAAGATTTTTTTATTGGTGGGACTGGATCAGATTGATGAGCTTCGGTTTAATGTGAAGTGTAATCCGGAGTGGGCAATTGAACTGCGTGAAAGGCATGAACACGCAGTGCTTCCGGGGTATCATATGAATAAAAAGCATTGGAATACCATTATTGCTAATCGGGAACTTGATGATAGAAAGCTTGAAGAGTTAATTTTGCATAGCTATCAACTTATTGTCGAAAGCCTGCCTGTGAAGATTAGACAAGAAATAAGTGGGCGCTAAGTGTGGTTTACGTGTAAAGAATTAGTTGCTTGGTGCATAAAAGGTATTAAAAGGGCTGTTTTTGGAGAGAGGAATGGTAGCTTTGCTAACTCGATGTATCGCTCAATAACATCGATCATTAAAGTTACACTAAATATTATTTTTATGAAACGAACACGAAATTACTCGTGGTTAATCTGTTTTATGCTTCTTTTCAGTTTGGGAAGTTGTATAAAGGAAGAAGCGCTAAATATGGAAGCGGATATTGTCGGTGTTCATGCCGATGAAGATGTCTTCTTGCTGAACCCGGTCATTTCAAATACGTAAGTTACACTTTACCTTCAGCCCAATATTCATGATCTTACCAAGTTGAATATGACTTTTGACCTGACTCCTGGTGCCTCGATTGAGCTTTTGAAGGATTCTTTGAAAATGCCGGTCGGAACTCAGGATATGAATAAAGTAATTGTTGATGAATTGCTAAAAAACGGCGTATATTATAAAGTTACGTCCGAAGATCATCAGTTTACAAAAAACTACCTGATTAAAATTGTGAAAACAGATGGTGGATTTGTTCCAACAGAATATGGCTTTGAAGATACGGCGATCGATAAAGATGATAAATACACCATATTTTACAATAAAATTGATGGCCAGGATTTCTATAATTGGGCTTCCGGAAATCCAAGTTTCTCCTTGACATTGAGCTTGGGAGGAGGTACAAAGGAGCCCGAGTCATATCCTACTAAAACGAGTTCGGATGCACATTCAGGATCGAAAGCGGCTTTATTGGAAACGAAGTTGACCGGTGCTTTTGGAGCGATGTTCAAGAAACCTATTGCTGCGGGAAATCTTTTTATAGGAGCGTTTGATACGGGACCTGTATTGACAGATCCACTTTCGGTAACGCAGTTTGGTCTTCCTTTCAATCAGATACCGCTGGCCTTGGAAGGTTACTATAAGTATAGTCCTGGCGCAACGGTGACGGACGAAAACATGAAGCCGGTCAATACCAAAGATTCCTGTGATATCTATGCGGTTTTTTATAATCGCAAGCAGCTGATGGATTCGGAGCCTGATCCGAAGAAGAAAGTTTCCTATTTGACCGGACATAATATTTTGAAAGATCCAAGTATAGTGGCTATAGCCAGGCTGGAAAATGGTGGCGCAACAGCGACCAATGGTTTTGTCAAGTTTACATTGCCATTTAAGTACACGGCGAAAGTGACTGATGCTGACGTTGCCAATTTGGATTATAGCATTGCTATTGTGATGTCTTCGAGTAAATATGGTGATAATTTTATTGGTGCTGTCGGTAGTAAGTTAACGGTGGATGATCTCAAAATTGTAACGAAGAAATAATGAAAATGATAAAATATACAATCGCAGTGGCTGCGATGGTTTTGATAGGGTCTGTTGCAAATGCGCAGGAAATACATCGGGTGAAAGTAAATTAGGTTTTGATGTGATGGTTGGCAGTAAGATCGGCGGAGCCGCACCGCTTTCATTGCCACGTGAGATCCGAAAAATTAAAAACTATAATCCGAATGTTCCCTTTTTTGTCGGAACAAGGGCAAACTATCGTATTGATCCCAAATGGGGAGTATCTTTGGGTCTCGTCTTCGAAGGAAAGGGAATAGATACGAAAGCGACTGTTAAAGGATACAAGACGACATTCAATGCTGTGAATGATGCAAAAGAGGAGTTGAGAGGTTATTATACGGGTGATATTACAACCAAAGTGCATAATCTGTATCTGTCTGTGCCGATTCAAGCGACTAATCAGCTTTCAAATCGCTGGAATGTGCAGGCAGGTCCTTATATTTCTTTTGCGGTAAAAAAGGAATTCTATGGCGAGGCTTACAATGGCTATCTTAGACATGAAGAACCTACTGGAAATAAGATTGTTGTGGATAATGCCGATTATGATTTCTCGGAAAGTGTTAGGAGTATTGATGTTGGTATGAGTTTGGGAGCCCATTATGCTATCGACAAAAGATTCTTTGCGTTGGCACAGTTGGATTATGGCTTCAATAATATTATGAAAACCGGATTTGAAAGTATTAGCTTCGGGTTACATAATATCTTTATGAATGTTGGTATAGGTTATAAATTGAAATAGCTTTAATATCCATAAAAAAGAAATGGCCGATCCTAGGATCGGCCATTTCTTTTTTTATACTGTTATGCTCATTTAAATGATGCGGAGTTTTACATTTTTAATCCGATTTCTCTTAAGCGTTCATCCAGGTACTGACCGGCGGTATAATCTTCGTAGGCCTTCGGGTGTTCCGCATCGATGCAGGAATCCAATGAAGCCAAACTCATGGCGGATTTTGGATGTAAAAAGAAAGGAATAGAAAAACGGGAAGTACCCATCTTCTCACGTGGTGGGTTTACTACGCGATGCGTAGTAGATTTCAACTTATTGTTTGTTAACCGTTGCAACATATCACCTACATTGATGACGATATCTTCACCCTTGGCTTTGATAGGAAACCATTCCCCGTCTTTTGTCATCACTTCAAGACCATCCGCACTAGCTCCAATCAATAAGGTGATGAGGTTAATATCTTCGTGGGCGCCTGCGCGTACTGCGTCAGGGGCTAAGGCGTCAGGATCGTTTATTGGGAAGTAATGGATAGCACGTAGAATAGAATTACCGTTGATGACATATTGTTCAAAGTAATTTTCTTCCAGATCGAGGTAGGTCGCGATCGCTTTCAATAAGTCGCGGCCTGTATCTTCTAGTTTTTTATAAACCTCAGCGGTTACGCCATTAAAGCGAGGAATTTCAGCTACTTCAGGATTGTCCGGAAAATCAGCTTTGGAATATTCTTCACCAACAATCGTTTGACCGCGTTGCCAGAATTCTTTTAAGTCAGGTGTTTTCGCGTCTTTGGCTTTTTCTCTTCCTTTTGCGGTATAGCCACGTTGACCTGCAAGTTCTGGAAATTCATATTTTTCCTTGATCTCCGTCGGCAAAGCAAAAAATTCAGGAACCACCTGATATAATTCCTCAATCAGCTCTTTTGATAAGCCATGATTTGCAATCGTTACAAAGCCTGTTTCATTGAAAGCTTTGCCAATATCTTGGATAAATTGATTTCGTTGTTCTTGGGTTCCTTGTGTATAATGTAGCAAGTCCAAGCGAGGTATGTTTACTAAAGCCATACAGTGTTGATGTTTGTTCAGGACAAAGTTAACGGAATTAATTTTGATTATTAAACAGGGGCTGTTAATAAAAGTTTTGTGTTTCTGTTTATTTTGCTGTATCTCAGTGTTTAAAAGTTTTCCACATTTCACAATTGACGACAAGTATCGTTAGGTATGTATGCCGAATTATGCTGACGAACATATGACAAAATTTATAATTTCGAACTTGTTATTCTAATTGCTAACTGGTATATTTGTTATGCAAGCATAATAAATAGCTTGTGAGTACGCTTATGAACCAAAATCAGACAATCGATTATTTTTTAAAAACAGGCTGGCAGACAATAGCCAATAAATATAATCAAATTGCTTCGCAGTACGGTTTTACCCAGGCTGCGGGATATATTTTGATTAACATCCATAAAGAGGGTACACCTGTTTCTCAGATTGCAAATTTGACAGGAGTTAAAACAACTAGTTTGTCTCGGGTGTTGAATAATTTGGAGTCATTGGGATTTATATACCGTGAGACGAGTGAGACCGACAAGAGATCTGTAAAAGTATACTTGACTGAATTGGGTCGGGAGAAAAGAAGAATTGCCAAGGATGTGGTGCGTAATTTCAATCAATACTTAGCGGATAATTTTTCAGAAAATGAACGTGATCAATTGATTGCTTCTTTAGCTAAACTCAATGAGCTTGCAACCAGTTACAAGGAAGAAGTAATCGTTTAGAAGTTAAACCAAATGTACAGAAGTGCATAATAAATATGTTATGATGAACAGAAATATTAGAAAAGTGGCGGTTCTCGGTTCGGGTGTTATGGGCTCGCGAATTGCTTGTCATTTTGCTAACATTGGTGTTGAAGTTTTACTGTTGGATATTGTTCCGCGTGAACTGCTTCCGGCAGAACAAGCTAAAGGCCTAACGTTGGAGAGTAAGATCGTTCGGGACCGAATTGTCAACAGCTCCTTAGAAACGGCTTTAAAAACAAACCCTTCGCCAATTTATAGCAAGTCATTTGTAAGACGTATCAAAACAGGGAATTTTGACGATAATCTAAAAGACATTGCTTCTGTGGATTGGATTATCGAGGTTGTCGTTGAGCGGCTCGATGTTAAAAAATCTGTTTTTGAGCGTGTTGAGCAATTTCGAAAACCTGGGACATTGATTACTTCCAATACTTCTGGTATCCCTATTCATTTAATGACAGAAGGGCGAAGTGAAGATTTTAAAGATCATTTCTGCGGCACACACTTCTTCAATCCGCCACGCTATCTCCCTTTATTGGAAGTCATTCCAACACCGCATACCAAGCCGGAGGTCATTGATTTTATACTTCACTTCGGTGACAAGATGCTGGGTAAATCGGTTGTATTATGTAAAGACACTCCGGCGTTTATTGGTAATCGTATCGGTGTTTATTCGATGTTGGCGGTTACTCATTTAGTGGAACCTCTTGGATTGACCGTTGAGGAGGTCGACAAATATACCGGTCCTGCAATGGGGCATCCCAAATCGGCGACTTTTCGTACAGCCGATGTGGTAGGACTTGATACTTTGGTGAATGTTGCCAATGGACTGGCGCAGAATGCCCCAGAGGATGAAGCCAAAGGCGTTTTCCAGCTTCCTGCATTCATCAGCAAGATGGTCGAGAATAAATGGTTGGGTGAGAAAACCAAGAAAGGGTTTTATGAAAAAGTAAAAGCTGCCGATGGTAATTCGGAGATTTTATCTTTAAATCTAAAAACACTGGAATTTGGTTCACAGCAAAAAGTGAAATCCACTACTTTGGAAGCTACCAAGCCTGTGGAGGATATCCGCAAGCGGATGAAAGTATATGAACAAGGAACCGATAAAGCGGCGGAACTCTTCCGTGCCATGCATTATCCATTGTTTGAATATGTATCCCGCCGTGTTCCCGAAATTACAGATGACTTCTTCCGGATCGATGATGCCATGCGTGCTGGATTTGGTTGGGAGTTAGGACCATTTGAAGTATGGGATGCGCTAGGTGTTCGCGAGACCTTAGCTAAAATTAAGGCCGAAGAAAAACGACTTCCGGGTCAGGACGGGGAGGTTGCTTCCTGGGTACACGAGATGTTGGAAGCCGGATGTGAATCATTCTATAAAATAGAAAATGGTGTACGTCACTATTATGATATTGCGACCAAATCGTATAAAGCTATTCCCGGTACCGAAGATCTGATCGTATTGGATCACATCCGGGAAAGTAAGACAATCTGGAAAAATACGGGTGTTTCTATTATTGATCTGGGCGATGGTATCATTAATTGTGAATTTCATACCAAGATGAATACCATTGGTGGGGATGTTATCCAGGGATTGAATAAAGCCATTGACCTTGCTGAAAAAGAGTATCGCGGTTTAGTGGTGTCCAATGATGGAAAAAACTTTTCTGCTGGAGCGAATATCGGAATGATTTTCATGATGGCCGTAGAACAGGATTTTGATGAATTGAATATGGCCGTTCGTGCATTTCAAAATACATCCATGCGCTTACGCTATTCGTCAATACCTGTAGTCGTTGCGCCATTTCAAATGACGCTTGGTGGGGGCTGTGAATTCTCCATGCATGCCGATTTTGTTCAGGCTCACGCCGAAACCTATATGGGCTTGGTTGAACTGGGGGTTGGTGTTATTCCTGGTGGTGGCGGAACTAAAGAATTTACGATACGTGCCTCGGAGGAATTTAAAGATGATCAAATTGTCCAAAATACGTTAAAAGATAAATTCCTGACTATTGGTCAGGCAAAAGTTTCGACTTCTGCCTATGAAGCCTATGAGCTCGGCTATTTGCAGAAAGATAAATTTGCAATCACCATGAATCGTGCCCGTCTTCTGGCGGATGCCAAGGCAAAGGCATTGGAATTGGCAGATGAGGGGTATGTTCAGCCTGCTCCACGCAATGATATCAAAGTTTTGGGAAATCAAGGATTAGGAATCGTTTATGTGGGCGCTTCATCAATGCGTGAAGGCAATTACATCTCTGATTATGATCGTAAGATCTCAGAGAAACTAGGCTGGGTAATGTGTGGTGGAAATTTATCGTCACCGACGGAAGTGTCTGAACAGTATTTACTGGATCTTGAACGTAAAACATTCCTTGAGCTTTGTGCTGAACGCAAAACGCTTGAAAGAATTCAATTTATGTTGACCAACGGTAAGCCTTTACGGAACTAGAACTCACTACTCACGAAAAAATTAAAAATAATGGAAGCATATATAGTAGCAGGATTTCGTACAGCAGTAGGCAAAGCGCCCCGGGGAGTATTTCGCTTTATGCGGGCCGATGATTTAGCCACGGATGTTATTAAACATCTTGTATCCACTGTGCCGAATTTAAATAAAGAAGATATAGATGATGTCATTGTTGGGAATGCCATGCCGGAAGCGGAGCAGGGACTCAATATGGCCCGTTTCATTTCACTGATGGGATTGGACACGGATAAGGTCCCGGGAGTAACCGTTAATCGGTACTGCGCTTCAGGTTTGGAGACTATTGCAACAGCCGTAGCAAAGATTAAGACTGGGATGGCAGATGTTATCATTGCCGGTGGTGTTGAGGTGATGTCCGGAATGCCTTTTGGAGGTTGGAAGATTGTGCCTAATCCTGTTGTAGCAAAAGAGCACCCGGATTGGTATTGGGGTATGGGATTGACTGCCGAAGCTGTAGCCAAAGATTACAACGTTTCACGCGAAGATCAGGATGCTTTTGCACTTAAATCAAATCAAAAGGCAGTTGCAGCTATTCAAAATGGTCATTTGAAAGATGGCATTGTGCCTATCACGGTAAAGGAAAATTACTTGAAAGACGGCAAGATTGCAACACGTGAATATGTTGTTGATACGGATGAAGGTCCTCGAGCCGATACTTCCTTGGAGGCTTTAGGGAAATTAAAACCAGTTTTTGCAGCGAATGGTTCCGTGACAGCGGGGAATTCCTCACAAACTTCTGATGGGGCTGCATTTGTCTTGGTGATGTCTGAAGCAAAAGTGAAAGAGCTTGGTGTAAAACCTATAGCAAAGCTCGTTAGTTTTGCTGTAGCAGGTGTTCCACCTCGCATTATGGGTATCGGACCTATCTATGCCATACCCAAGGCTTTGGCAAAAGCCGGTCTTAAAAAGGAAGATATTGACCTCTTTGAGCTGAATGAAGCTTTTGCGTCTCAATCGTTAGCCGTTATTCGCGAACTCGGATTAGATGAAGAGAAAGTGAATGTCAATGGTGGTGCTATAGCATTAGGGCATCCACTTGGTTGTACAGGCGCGAAATTGACAGTCCAGGTCCTAAATGAGTTAAAGCGCAGAGGCAAAAAATACGGCATGGTGACGATGTGTGTTGGAACTGGCCAAGGAGCAGCTGGTATTTTTGAGTTATTGGACTAAATAGGTCTTTAAAAACAGCGATATAATTAAAATATGGATCTCTGATCTCATAGCGAATAGAAGTATTTAACAACATTGTGGACAGCATTCGTCGCATAGTAAGATTTTGCTGCCCATACAAATCTAAAAAGACAATGAGCGAAAATAAAGCAATTAAAGGCGGAGAGTTCGTGATTAGGGAGACGCCCTATACAGCCGTTTTTATTCCGGAAGAATTTGATGAAGAAGCCAAAATGATTCGTCAAACTTGCTTGGATTTCTTAGATACGGAGGTATTGAACAAACTTGATCGTATAGATGCACAAGAGGAGGGGCTTATGCCTAGTTTGATGGATAAGGCCGGTGAACTCGGGATGCTGGGAGTTTCTATTCCCGAAGAATATGGTGGTTTCGGCAAAAATTTTAACACGTCTATGCTTGTTGCAGATGCGGTAGGTGGTGGGTTTTCTTTTGCTGTCGCATTGTCTGCTCATACGGGAATCGGAACACTGCCTATTTTGTATTATGGTAATGATGCCCAAAAGGCGAAATATATTCCAAAGCTTGCTACCGGTGAATGGAAAGCTTCATATTGTTTGACAGAGCCCAATGCCGGATCGGATGCAAATTCGGGTCGTACCTCGGCAAAATTAAATGCTGAAGGAACACATTATTTGATCAATGGTCAAAAAATGTGGATTACAAATGGTGGTTTTGCAGATATCTTTATCGTATTTGCAAAAATCGATGATGATAAAAATCTGACGGCATTTATTGTCGAAAAGGATTTTGGTGGTATCACGATGAATCCAGAAGAACATAAATTAGGCATCAAAGGGTCGTCAACACGTCAAATCTTTTTTAATGACTGTGCTGTGCCCGTAGAAAATATGCTTTCTGATCGTGAAAACGGATTTAAGATTGCTGTAAATATCCTGAATATTGGACGTATAAAACTGGGCGCTGCCACAATTGGTTCGGCACGTATGGTGATTAATCATGCGGTGCAGTATGCCAATGAACGTGTGCAGTTTAATCTGCCGATTTCTAAATTTGGTGCCATTCGTTATAAGCTCGCTGAAATGGCAACACGTTTGTTTGCTGTGGAATCTGCGTCATATCGCGCGGGTCAAAATATCGATGATGCCTATGATGCACTGATTGCTGGTGGTATGGATGAAGCGAAAGCAAAATTGAAGTCTGTAGAGCAGTTCGCAATTGAGTGTGCTATCATCAAGGTATGGTGTTCGGAGATGTTGGATTATGTGGTTGACGAAGGGGTACAGATTTATGGTGGAATGGGTTACTCAGCAGATGCGCCGATGGAACGCGCTTATCGGGATTCACGGATCAACAGGATCTTTGAAGGTACGAATGAAGTGAATCGATTGCTTGTCGTTGACATGATGTTAAAACGGGCCATGAAAGGTGAATTGGATCTGATGGGACCTGCCCAAGCTGTAGCTGGAGAGCTTCTAGCTATTCCAGATTTTGGTCAAGAGGACGATGCACCTTTCGCTGCAGAAAAGAAAATTGTGGCAAACCTTAAAAAAGCTGGGTTATTGATTGCGGGAGCAGCAGTGCAAAAATTGATGATGTCTCTTTCCAAAGAAGAGGAAATCCTCATGAATATTGCGGATATTATCGGGTATGTTTATATCACCGAGTCAGTCTTGTTGCGTGCGGAAAAATTGCTGCATACAGGATCTGATAAAGCAGACTATGCAAAAGATATGGCTAAGATCTATCTGTATGGTGCTATTGATAAAATCAGCGCTGCCGGTAAAGAAGCATTATATTCTTTTGGTGAAGGTGATGAACTGAATATGATGTTGGTTGGTTTGCGCAGATTCACAAAAGCACAGCCATTTAATGTGAAAGATGCACGTCAGCGAATCGCAAAGAAATTGATAGATGAGAATAAATATTGTTTTTGATTGATAATAGATTATTGGTTTTGGTTAATGGCCGGAGAGAAATCTTCGGCCATTTTTGTGTTACAATCCTAGAAAGTCACTGTAATTATGCTAAATTTAACCTTTTAAACCCTAACCATTATATGACATCTTCAAGATCATTTACATTTACAGAAGACTGGGTAGTCGTCATTTTGGGGATCGCTACCATATTTCTCGCACTCTCAGGAATTGTTGCGCCAGTACCTAGTTTTTCGTGGAGTAATTCCGCCGAACTCGTCGCAACGGTTTTCGACCCGACAAATTTAATGAAGCTTTTTGAGCAGTTTATTTTTGTATTCGTTACCGCGATATTGGGCGCCTTTCTTTTGGGGAAATCTGTAAGACAATTATTCGTTGTATTTCCTGTTGTATTTATCCTTACCGTATTTGCATTGGTGCTGGCAGGGAATGCAACAGTTAAAGAATACAATCTCGAAGCTGTAATTTTTAGTTTGATTATCGGTTTAGTCATCAGCAATTGCTTTAAACTGCCTAATTGGTTTAAAGAGGCGCTCAGTACCGAGCTGTATGTCAAGATAGGCCTAATTCTGCTCGGGACTACCGTGATCTTCGGGGATATCCTGAAAGCGGGATCCTTGGGGCTTATTCAAGCACTGGCTGTCGTATTGTCTGTTTGGTACTTTGCGTTCTGGATCTGTAAAAAATTAAAGATTGACAAGGAGATGTCGCTGATGCTGTCGAGTGCAGTATCTATTTGCGGTGTTTCCGCAGCGATAGCAACTTCGGGAGCAATTAAAGGTGATAGCAAAAAGCTTTCCTATGTCATTTCACTGGTCCTTATTACAGCGATTCCAATGATGATTTTCATGCCTTATATGGCGGAGTGGATGGGCTTGTCGCAAGAAGTTACCGGTGCTTGGCTCGGCGGGAGTATTGATACAACTGGTGCTGTCGTGGCTTCAGGTTCCCTGGTAGGAGAAGAAGCGTTGAAAATCAGTACCATTGTGAAATTTTCCCAAAACGTATTGTTGGGGCTGGCTGCTTTTGCCATCAGTATTTATTGGACTTATGCGAAATCGGTTGATGATGAAACCAAGCGGGATAAGCCTACGCTGAAAATTATATGGGAACGTTTCCCGAAGTTTGTGTTGGGATTTGTATTTGCATCGTTGCTCTTTTCATTCGTGATATCTCCTGAGAAGATTGATGCCGTCAAAGGAAGTTTGAAAAACTTACAGGGCCTCTGGTTTACCTTGGCATTTACATCCATTGGTTTGGAAACGAACTTTAAGGATCTTTTTGCTCAAGACAATAAGAAACCGCTATATGCTTTTCTGATTGCCCAGACTTTTAATGTTATTATTACCTTATTGATTGCTCTGGTGCTATTTCGCTAAGACGGTAAGTGTTTCAAGGTGAAATAGATCGTTAAAATATGACTGTAAAGATGGCCGTCTAACTAGGACGGCCTTTTTTATGCTTTTTCATCAAGGGTTTATGCGTGAATTTTTTTCTGATTCGTAGCACAGATCTTCGTTTTTTATACAATCGCTTGCTTCTTGATTTTCGCTGGGTAGTTGGTGATTAGGATGGTTGCCTTCGCGATTTTTTTTATGCTGAAAGAAATTTGAGCCGCTTTTTATTTGCTTTAAGTGTCTTAAAATTAAGGTTTAATGGCTTTTTGAAAAAAAATATCATTAAATCTATCAAATTAGTAGTCTTTTAAAAAATATTTATATATTTGTATCGTTATCTGATTTACAGGTAAATAGGAAGGCGAGCAAAAAGGACTGACTTGATTATGAATCGAACTAGCCATGAAATTGATTTTATAACAAAGAAATGTGATGAAAGTTGTTTGAAATTGCCGCCTGATAAGTGCATATACTGATTCGTTTATGCAGCAGGAAATAAAAGAAAATAACAAGATAAAAAGAATGAAACAAAATTACTCTCCAAAAACAAGTTTATTGGTTGCTTCGGTAGAAGGATCTGTTGTTACCCTAAAAAGTGACAAGAAACGAATGTGTTGTTAAAATTTCTCTCTTACACTCTCTTATATTAGAAAAGGGAAGCCGAGGCTTCCCTTTTACAAAGTTTTAACAATGAAGCAAGTATCGATTGGCGTTGGCACTTGTTTTAGATTCACCATTAAACTGAATAAATTTATGAAAAAAAATGCTATTTTTCGAATTAGCGTCATTTTTAGCTTGCTTTTAACAGGTTCTTACCATACTTACGCGCAAGTAGAAAACCCTAAACCTATTATAAATGCCTCGTTAACAGGTACCGTAATTGACGCCGTAACAAAAGAGCCCCTGCAAGGCGTAACGGTTCAGTTGGAAGCCGTTACACACCAGGTGAAAACCGACAGTAAAGGTGTTTTCCAGTTTGTAACTGGACAAAAATTGCCATTTTCATTGGTCGTATCCATTGTTGGTTATCAAACCCGTCATATCGTGGTGGACCATTCTCCGGCAGTGATTGAACTTACCCCACGATTGGAAGCATTGGATCAAGTAGTGGTCACCGCACGCCGTCGTAAGGAGCAGTTACAGGATGTTCCGATTCCCGTATCGATTATTCGTGGCGCTGCATTGGAGGATGCAGGGGCATTTAATGTCAATCGACTAAAAGAGCTTGTACCTACAGTTCAGTTATATGCATCGAATGCACGTAATACGACGCTTAATATCCGGGGGCTGGGCTCTACTTATGGGCTCACCAATGATGGGATCGATCCGGGTGTAGGATTTTATCTTGATGGTGTATATATCGCCCGCCCTGCCGCGACTTGGCTGGACTTTATTGATATCGACCAGATAGAGGTGCTGCGTGGACCTCAAGGTACACTCTTTGGAAAGAATACAACAGCAGGTGCATTTAATATAACCTCACGTTTACCACAATTCACACCAGAGGCCAATGTGGAAGTCAGCTACGGAAACCAAGGTTTTATTCAGGCGAAGACATCAATCTCAGGGCCATTGGCCAAAAACCTGGCTGCGAGAGCCTCTTTTTCTGGCACACAACGGGATGGAAATTTGTTTAATGTACATACCAATAGGAAGATCAATGATATTAACAACCTGGGCTTTAGAGGGCAATTGCTGTTTACCCCAACCGAGAATATCAAACTGGTGCTTTCGGGTGATGTGTCATCACAAAAACCCGATGGTTACGGCTGGGCGGTTGCGGGAGTTGTAAAAACACAGCGTGCGGACTACAGACAATTTGATGCAATTATTAAAGATCTGGGCTACGAGTTGCCTTATAAAAGTGCCTTCGAGCGTAAGATAGATTTGGATACTCAATCTAAAGCTGATAATAAATTGGGTGGGGTCGCATTGAATGCCGATATCAAGATTGGAGAAGGGACACTGACCTCAACTTCTGCGTGGCGGACATGGACATGGGTTCCGCTCAATGACCGTGATTACTTAGGACTTCCGGTATACACCGTTTCAGCAGGTAATTCCGTCCATAACCAGTGGTCACAGGAGTTCAGATACTCTGGTAAAATCAGTGAAAAGGTCAGCGGGGTTGTTGGTTTATTTGGTCTTTGGCAGGATCTGGGCACAGACCCTGTACATACCGAAGAAACAGGATCTGCCTTTTGGCGTTTTCAAAAAAGCTCTACCAGTGCTTTGTGGCAGACACCGGGATTATTTGATAATTTTGGAATCAAGACCGTTTACGGGATTAAAAGCACAAGCTTGGCAGCCTATACACAGATTGATTGGGCTGTAACGCCAAAATTACATATCCTCCCAGGGCTGCGCTACAACTACGATAAAAAGGTGGCTAACTACGATAGACAGACCTATGGTGGTTTGCAGACCTCAGATCCCGCCCTGCTTGCCTTAAAGAACGGTGTATATACCAATCAGACTTTTGATGTCAATGCGGATGCAGACAATTTCTCTGGTCAACTCTCCGCAAGATATCGCTTCAATCCGAAGATAAATGCTTACGCAACGTATTCAATCAGTTATAAACCTGTCGGTATCAACGTCGGCGGATTGCCGACAGCCAATGGAGCGGTGTTGCTGGATCTCGCCGAAGTAAAACCTGAGGCTGTCCGTCATAAGGAAATTGGTGTGAAGACAAATCCAACACGCAATTCACTCCTCAATCTGACCGTCTACCAAACGGATATCAAAGACTATCAAACGCAAGTGCAGACACCCGAGCCTGGGGTAAACCGTGGTTATCTGGCCAATGCCGAAAAGGTACGTGTAAAGGGTATTGAATTGGATGGAAATATCAACATCGGACATTTTCTCCGATTGAATGGAGCATTGGCCTATACTGATGCCAAATATGTTAAATTTACCAACGCACCTGTTCCCTTAGAAGAGGTTGGCGGAGCGCAAGCTTTTAAAGATATCTCTGGTGGCGTCCTTCCTGGTGTTTCCAAATGGTCCTGGTCCTTGGGCGGCGAAGCGAATAAAAGTGGGAAGCTGATCGGAATTAATGGATCTTACTTTTTGGGCGCAGACCTATTTCACCGGTCTAAATTCTCATCCAGTTCCTCACCATCACAGTACCTAAACATTGATGCCTATTCGGTATTGAACGCTCGGCTAGGATTCAGGGGATCGAATGGTATTTCGGTGTTTGTTTGGAGTAGAAATCTAACCAATAAAGATTATTACGAACAATTGCTGGCAGCACCTGGAAGCTATGGACAGTATGCAGGAGTAGTTGCCGATCCGCGGACTTACGGTGTTACACTGCGATACAATTGGAAACAAGGAAATTAAATCCGTAATTCATATTATATTTTTATCGACCGTCTCCATTTCGTTATGGGGACGGTTTTTGTTTTGCGCTAATTTTCAATAGCTCCTTTTTTTATATATGGAAATTTGTATCTTAAATCATCATTAAGGTGAATGATTTGCGCATGAACGAAAAAGAGCTTTTACAACACTATAAAACAAGCGGTGACTTGTCTACGCTGGGGAAACTATATTCGCCCTATATGTCCTTGCTTTATGGTGTGTGCTTTAAATACTTACAAGACCCCGACCGTAGTCAGGATGCTGTGATGCAGATATTTGAAGAACTTATCACGAAGCTTCGGCAATATGAAGTCGATAATTTTAAGAGCTGGTTACACGTTTACAGCAAAAATTATTGCCTGATGCAGTTACGTAAAGATAAGCGGACAACACAGGTTGATATTGAAGACAATTTGTTCGAAAGTGAACAAAAGTTAAATGATACCAGTGAAGTCAAATGGGAAGAAAAAGACTTTGAGAAACTGGAGGGATGTATGCAGACTTTAAACCACGAACAACAAGAATGTGTACGTTTATTCTATCTCGAGCAAAAATGTTATAAAGATATTGCAGATTTGACCGGATATGACTTGAATAAGGTCAAGAGTGCTATTCAAAATGGAAAGCGCAATCTAAAAATCTGTATGGAAAGGAAAGAAAATGGAAAATAATTATCAATTATCACGGATTCATAATTACATCCATGGTTTGATGACTAAGGAGGACATGTTTCAACTGGAACGAGAAGCATTGGAAGATCCCTTTTTACAAGATGCTATCGATGGTTATCGATTACAAAATGGTGTGGATGCCCGACAATTGAGTCTATTGCAGCAACGTCTCAATCGTCGTGTAGAAGATACCGTTGCGACAAGACATGCCCAATATTTCACTTGGCAGCGTCTGGCGATAGGTGCTACCGCAGGGGTACTTTTTGTGACTTTATTGGCCTTGCTCTATTTTAAACATTTTAGCGGTAAAGCGGAGCGTACAACGGATGTAGAGTTGAGCGAGCCTGAAAATAAGGTGTCTGTTGAACCATTGTTGGATGGAGGTGATGCAACGCCGCGTGAAGGATGGAAAATTTTTGAACAGTACCTCAATCAGAAGTCCGTTACATCTGTAAGAGGAGGCGAAATTATTGTCAAGTTTACAATCGACAAAAATGGAGTGCCTACTCATATCAGTGCTGAAGGACAACCAGATCAGTCGCTCGTTGATGAAGCGGTTCGACTTCTGCAGTTTGGGCCAAAATGGCAGGGAACAAAAGGGCGTCTGAAAATTGTGTTCCCCGTCAAAGAGGAACGGAACTCGGCACAAGTAATTGTAATTAAACCGCCGCATTGTTTTGGAATCGAAAAAAAATAATAGTGATAAAAAGCAGCGAGCCATTTCTTTCATAGGAAATGGCTCGCTGCTTTTTTATATAGTCTGAATTACTTAAAATGCATATCTCAGGCCTAATTGTACTTGATAAGGATTACCATTTAAATTGGATACTCCCACACCAGAACTCATATTATAAATATATTGTTGACTGGTTGCATCAAAGCTTTTGATGGCATATAGATTTTGCTTACCCAGATTGTGTCCTACACCCCAAGTTTTTTTCAATAGGTTGGCTACATTGAAAATGTCTATCGAAGCTTCAATGCCATGTTTCTTGTAAACTTTTAGATTTTTAGCCAAATGTAAGTCAAATACGCCGTAAAAACCGTTGATGCCGCCGTTTCTTTCGGCGATGCGGTCGAGGTTACCATTGATGTATTTTTTAATGCTCTGTTCTGCCTTTGGATCATCCAAAATGGCTTGAATGCCCGATTTGATGTAATCGGGTGTGTTTTTATTGCTGGGGTTGTAAACGAAGGCAAGATCGTTGGAATTTACAAAATCACCATTAACATTCCCGTTAACCGCTAGGGAATAGCGCGTTCCTGCAATTCCGCTAAAACGTAAACCCATAGATACACCCCATAGCGATGGCATAGTACCATAAAAAACAACTTTATGGCGGAATTGATTGTCCGAATACGTCATCGTACTCAAGTCGCGTGGATCATCTTTCACCATCAGCGAAAGGGTAGCGGAATTTGCGACGTTGCCGTTGTAGGAGGTATTGTCTTTTGTGTCGTTCCAGGTGTAAGATACGGTTATCTGCCCGTCTTTATAATAACGATAAGTTCCGTCCAGCACAACCGTATAAGAATTGTTTTTTCCTTCACTGTTCATTTCCAGTACGCGGCCTATTTGTTTTGTTTTACGGCTATTGGTCCAGTTGGCGGCACCGTTTGTCGTATTGATGCTTGATGCCGGAACATACACCCCACGGTTACCTTCGGCGGTCAGCCTAAAGTAAGGATCCTCCACCATATTGCGATCTACATACATATAATTGTTGCGCCCCCAGGTTCCGTAAGCGCTTAAACCGATGCGTAGCGAAGGTGTGAAAAAGTGATTGATGGAAATATTCGCTTTATATACAGTTGGCACTTTTACATCCTTGCTATTGGTATTGATGGTAACAAGTTTTTCGATCTTCGGGTTGTCCAGCAGTTCGCGCCCTGGAGCTGTATCGGGGTCTTGGCGATATCCTGCAAAATTTGGTTTGGGAATTAAAGTAGGGTCAGTAATATCTACACCGGCAATGCGTGAGCCATCAAACAACATATTGTTTAACATAGAATAGGGGTTGAGGGCCGAACCGAATATACCAGCGCCAAAACGGATTATATTTTTCTTTTCTTCATTGATATCCCAGTTGAACTGCACGCGGGGTTGTATCTGAAAAGTGTTGATACCATTATCGGTTGAAAGGCCCAGTTCGTCATAGACTGTTTGGTTGAATGTAGCCTTCTTTAGGTATTTCGTATTGTCCAGACGTAAGCCGCCGACAACATCAAGACCCCTAGCGATTTTAGCTTCCATCTGTCCATAGAGACCTACAGCTAGATTGTTGACCAAGGTGTTTTCTTTGTCAGTCATATATACATCACGGGCATAGCGATAAGGAGTCAGGTTATCGAAATTTTGTAGACCAGTAAAATAGAAACGACCATTCATTTCGCTGCCGTAGCGGAAATCCATGTTCGTATACATGACATCTGCACCGAAGGTATATTTGATTTTATCTGTGTTATAATAGAGGTTGTTGACCAGTTGTAACATATTTCCGTTGAACCATTCTGGTGCATAACGCTGACCACCAAGCTGTATTGAATTGGTATATTTATTTGTGCCGTCCACCGATTGAACAGATTCAACGATCGCACGTGGAATACTGTGTGACTGATCAAATCCAGCTACATTGTGCTGTGCTTCAGAACGCTCATAAAAATGTTGCACCTTCAAATCGTTGGTCAATTTGGAACTGATCGACGTGCGCAAGGAGGCCATGAGGCTGTTGTTAATATACCTTCTGTTGGTGTAGGATTCAAAAGCATTGATGCCTGTATTGTCTCCCTCTTGTTGATTGTCCATGTCGTAGACAAAGTTGTTCCGAATAGTCAATAAGTTTTTATCGTTCAATTGCCAATCAATGCGGGCGAAGGCCGCGTCGGTCTTTTTCTTCTTGTCAAAGGAACCAAACAGGCGATCGGCACTCGCACCATATTTACCTACAGCAATGCGGGTAAACTCATCTAATGTAGCCTGGGTTACTTTGTAACGTGCAATGTCCTCCGTTGTTTGAATGTCTGCGATCTGAAGAGGACGGGTGTCCATCTGACGGTCCCAAGTTACAAAGAAGTGAGCTTTGTCTTTTATGATTGGACCTCCAAGTGAGAATCCATATTGATAGGTGGAGAATTTTTGTTTTCGGGCTGTTCCATTGAGGTTGTACTTACTCGAAAGCCAACCTGCCCGGGCAAAAGTAAATGCACTTCCAGTTAACGTATTTGTACCGGATTTGGTTACGGTGGTAATGCTGCCCCCACCGCTGCGACCGAATGTGACATCGTAGTCATTGGTCACTACTTTGAACTCTCGAATGGCTTCCATGGAGATTGAATAAGCTCCGCCGCTATTTCCACCGGCCACTGTACTGCGTGAATTCATTCCGTCTACCGTAAAATTGGTCGATGAAGCGCGCTGTCCAGCTAGATTTGTACCACTGCTGACAGGCGATAAATCAATCAGAGAGGAAAAATTACGTCCATTTACAGGCATTTTTTTGAGGTCATTGGCCGTAATGGCGGTAGATGCACCCAATGTCTTGATCTTGTTTTTTAGGTCAGCCGCAGTGCCTTGAACGATAACTTCATCCAATTTATTTTCAGCTGATGATAAGGTGAAATCCACATTGAGTTCGTCACCATAGCTCAATTTATAGTCGGTCTTTTTTTGTTCTGCATAGCCAACGTGGTTGATTGTGATGCTGTATGGCGAACCCAAAGGTAATTGCTGAAAGGTATAGACACCATTTTGGTTGGTCAGTGTCGTTTGTTTAAATCCTGTTGATTCATTCCTTACCGATACAGATGTTCCTTTTACAGGCCCATTGTTGTCTATGATCCGACCTGTAATCGTCGCTTCGGTACCCTGAGCCCAACTGTTGGTTGGAATTTGGAAAAATGTAATAATGGTTAATACCATTAACCAAACGATGTTTCTTTGCATAATAATTTCACTTTTTAGTTGATTAGCGTCTGTCACAAGTATGTTGCGAAATTATCTCTGCAAGATTGTTAAATGGTTAAGATCTCATTATGAAATATTTAATAAAAATGGGTTTTGATGGTCCGTCATGCATAATTAATTAACCTATAAACAGCGAGCGGCTCAGATACCTCTAAGCCGCTCGCTGTTTATTATAAAGTTGAGAAGATTTATTCTTCCCAACGAATTTTATCTGCAATTGGTGTGCGGATAGGTTCGCGTGCCTCAGATTGATGGTGTCCTAAGTAGAATAGACCAATACATTTTTGATTTTCTTCGAGATTTAAGAAACCACCCAAGTGATTGATTAATCCGGGAGTCGCCCAGTATCCACCAATGTTTAGCGAGTGTGCAGCTAACCACATGTTTTCAACTGCTGCAGCTGTACAGGCCAATTCTTCCCATTCGGGAACTTCACCTGTATAATTGACAACAATAGCGATCGCAACGTTTGACTGTGTTGCTTTTTTGCCCATTGTTATTTCTGTTGCCTCAGTGTACTTCTCTGCTGGTGTTACCGATTTGTAAATACGTGATAACTCCGTGCCCAAACGTTCCAATCCCTCTTTGCGGAAGATGACAAAACGCCAAGGTTGTGTCCTTTTATGTGTTGGAGCAGCATTGGCCGCTTCCAAGATACTCAAGATATCTTCTTTACTGACTTCTTCTTCAGTGAAGGAAGCTTGAAATACTGATCTTCTGTAGTGTATTGCCTTTAATACGTCGTTTTTCATTATAATTTATTTTTCCTTTATGCTTTTTCTTCCCATAAAGATACAACATGCAAAATTGTTTTGACGGCTTTTTCCATATCTTGTACAGCTACCCACTCTTGTTTTCCATGGAAAGCATGCCCTCCGGCAAAAATATTTGGACAAGGCAACCCCATAAACGAAAGACGGGAGCCATCTGTTCCACCACGGATACTTCTTCTTTCGGCTACCATTCCTGCTCGGTTGATGGCTTCCATCCCGATTTCCATAATTTCAGGATGCTGATCCAGCACTTCTTTCATATTACGGTATTGTTCTTTTACAACAAAAGTATAAGTACAGTTTGGATATCGCTCCACGATTGATTTTGCAATACCTTCCAGTTCATCTTCATGTTTCTTGAGATTGGCCGTAACGTGATCACGTACGATAAATTGAATTTCTGCTTTTTCCACAGATCCACTGATATGAACAGGATGTACGAAACCGTCTTTTTTGTTGGTGCTTTCAGGTGAAAGCCTATCTTTCGGTAGCGCCTCAATTATAGCACTGGCGATTTTGATGGCGCTTTGCATCTTCCCTTTAGCAAAACCTGGATGCACCGATACGCCATGAATAGTTAATGTAGCTCCATCTGCGGAAAATGTTTCATCTTCGATGGTTCCGGCTCTTTCACCATCCATGGTATAAGCGAAATCTGCTGCTAAACGTTTTAAATCTGCTTTATCAACCCCTCTGCCAATCTCTTCATCTGGCGTAAAAAGAATTTTGATGTCACCATGTTTGATTTCAGGGTGTTTCATTAATAAACGGGCAGCATCCATGATTTCGGCCACACCTGCTTTGTCATCTGCACCGAGTAAAGTAGTGCCACTCGCTGTAATGATATCATGGCCAATTTGATTGGCTAGATCGGGATGTTCGGCATATTTGATGATAATACTATTGTCGTCAGGAAGCACAAGATCTTGGCCCTGATAGTTAGCATGAACCAGTGGTTTTACATCTTTTCCAGAAGAGTCCGGAGATGTATCCATATGAGAACAGAAACAGATAACGGGAACTTGCTTTGTGGTATTGGATGGAATTGTTGCGTAAATATATCCATTTTCATCCATTGCTGCGTCTGAAATACCCAATGCCAGCAACTCCGTTACAAGTAACTTTCCTAGGTTCTTTTGCTTTTCTGTAGAAGGACATGTTGGTGAATTTGCATCAGATTGTGTGTCAATCTGTACATAGCGTTGAAATCTTTCGGATACCGAAAAATCACTTATGTTGTTGATCTCAAATGTGCTCATTTTCTAATAGCCCTAATGTGATAAGGGTGGTCAAACTTAGATAAATTGCTTTTTATTTGCAATTTAATTTGGTTGCATTTACAAACAATTTACCCTTCATACATGCGTTTGACGCTATTGTAACAAATGGGCAATAACAGAAAGGGATCGGAGCGGATAGAATCCTAATTTTCCTAAAGAGAATGTACCGCTAAAGAAAATGTATCGCTAGATAGCATTGTGCTGGAGATCTTTTGAGCTGTTTGGTTTATCCATGGATAGGAAAAAAGAAAGCATGATGGTCCTGCATCAATTAAAACCTTCATGACTTCGCAGACACCAACAGCAATGAAAGCAAACTGAAGGTTCTTCCTGGCCAATAAGACCAGACAATTTCAGATAAAAAAAGGACCTATCAAATTGTTGACAGGTCCTTTTTTTACATGTAAATCGTGTTCTATTTCTTTTGATCAGCGTAACCAAATACCTTCTGCAGGATATTGGTATTTCTACTGCCACCTATGTTGTGTCTAATTTTTGACTCCTGGTCGGCAACTTTGATAAATAGACCATCTATTGCTTTCTGCGTAACATATGCCGTAAGATTTGTCTCCACTTTATTGCCTAAAGGAAGGTTGTTGTAAGCTGTTGTCAATTGGGTCCAGTACTGGTCCACATTGTTTGTACCCATGGCAGATTTGATAACAGGACTAAACTTGTTTGTTAATTCGGTCGATGTATTTGTTTTAAAAAACGTTGTCGCGGCGTCTTCTTTGCTACCTAAAAGAATGTTGGTTGCATCTGTAATCGTCATCTTCGAAAGTGCATTGACAAATACTGGGGCAGCCTCTTTAACGGCTCCCTCCGCAGCTCTGTTCATGCTCTGTATAAACTGATCGCACAATTTCCCCATCCCAACAGCACGAAGCGTTTTTTCTACTTTCTGTGCTTCGGCAGGCATCAAAATCTTTACTGCTGCATCTCCCAAAAAACCATCCTTCTTGGCTAGAGATTCGATACTCAGATTTAAGCCGTTGCTTAAAGCCTGTTTGATTCCCAACGATGCATCCTTATTGGACAAAGATGCCAAGGTATTCGATTTTGATGCTATTGCGGTCGTATTTGTTGTTGTCGTTGTTTTGGTACTGTCGGTCTGGCCCTGATTTGCTTTTGCCAATGTCTCACTGATTCTCTTAAAAATCTGTGCTTCGCTTGCATTGGAATAAAGTAATCCGGAGACAAATAGTGTACAATATAATAGTGGAAATTTCATCATGTTTTTATTTTGCTGTCAAAATTAAACATATCGACTGTTAATTTATGTGAAAGTTTAAACCAATTGCCAGGAAACATAGCTATTGTCTGGAATCGTAGCAGATGCGCTACAGTGTGATGAATCGCTATTGCCGATGCGGTATAAATAAAAAACTATTCTATAAAAATTAAAACAGCAGATCCTAAGCGAACCTGCTGTTGTGTTATAGGGTTGTTGTTATTAACAAGGTATTATTTCCAGGAGAGTGTCGTTGCTACTGGAAAGTGATCCGATGGAAATTTATTCATGTATGTATCGGTCAGGATACCATATTTTTTTACTTGGAAAGGTTTGGTGATAAAAATATGGTCTATGCGGCCTGTTGGTCTAATGCTTTTGCCCCAACCATTGAAAGAAGAATTGGGCTCATATTTAAATGTTGCCAATTCATGTACATCAGTGACCACTTTGCTATTGGCCAAGGTGAAGTAAGCATCATCTTTTTCATCGACGTTGAAGTCGCCTGTTAAAATTAATGGTAGGTCTTTGGCAAACTCTTTTGCTTTTGTCAGAATCAATTTTGCACTTTCGGTACGTGCAGTACGACCGATATGGTCAAAATGTGTATTCATAAAGATAAAGCGTTTTTTGTTGGCCTTGTCTTCAAAAATACCCCAGGTACAGATTCGCGGTAGTGCTGCATCCCAGCCTTTATTCGGGTGTTCGGTATCTGTGGCTGAAAGCCAGAAAGTTCCACTCTTTATCGCTTTAAAGCGATTTGTATTGTAATAAATCGCCGAGTGCTCGCCCTCTTGTGCACCATCGTCGCGACCTACACCCACGTAATCAAATCCAGGAAGGAGCTTTTTGAGATCTTGAACCTGATCAAAAAAACCTTCTTGGATACCAAAGATATCAAAACCATGGTATTTGATCAGATTGGTAAGCGGGACTTTCCGGTCGTTCCACATGTTATCGACATCGACGGTATTTCTTTGGCGGATATTATAACTGCCTGCAATAAATTCCTGCCCATACGATAGGAAGGATAAACACAGCGCTATAACGAGAAAAAGACTTTTTTTCATTTATTTGAATTATTTATGCTATTTATGAGTGATCTTCATGTGTTTAAATGAACTCGTTTCACTCGGTTATTTGTTCATCATTTATTCTTTATATAAAGGCAATCATGCTGCCTCGGGCGACACGAGTGTTTAGTTTCATCGCTATAAATGTCCTTTGTTCACTCGGTTTGTCCTTATTTCTTTAATATGCGGAGCAACAACTCAGGTTCATCAGTGGTAATAAAATCAATTTTCTGATCGATTAGATTTGTCATTTCTTCTTCTGTGTTTACGGTCCATGCATTCACTTTCATACCAAGTTGATGCGCATCTTTCAGCCATGTCGCATTCTTTTTAAAGACGGAAAAGTGATAATCCACCCCATTAATCCCAGCAGCTTTTACATCTGAAGGAGATTTATCTCCTGTAAGATATTGGATATTAGCCTTAGGAGCCAATTCGTGGATCTTTTGACAAGCTTCAAAGCTGAAGGAAATGTAATCCGTAATTTTCTCAGCTTTTAAGCTTTTGACCATTTCAACCGTTTTTGTGGTCGCTTCAAGCGTACGCTCGACCCCAAGTTTATTGATTTTCAACTCAAGGATAAGGCGTAAACCCTTTAATTTTTTTCCGGCATTAATATATTCTTCCAACGTGGGAATGGATTCACCGTTAGGATGTTTCTTTTCTAAGAGCTCTTTGTAGGTTGCCGTTGCGATATCAATGCCATAGAAATCATTGTCATGGTTGACCACAAGAATATTGTCTTTGGTCAGATGTACATCAAATTCAGACCCAAAGAGCTTAAGATCGTGGGCCGCTGTTAAGGAAGCAATGGAATTTTGCGGAAGATGGCTGTTTTTCCATACGCCACGATGTGCAATGGCTTTCGTTTGTGCGAATAATGCGGAGGATGAGATTACCATAGCCAGTGTCAGACAGCTAAAAATATGTTTTTTCATGCTATAATTATGTATGAGTGTTTGTTTTCTACGGCATAATGTGCACGTTTCACTCGGTGATTTATTCCTATTCTATGTATTTATAATACCGATTACGATACTAGCAGTAAAAATCGACCTTGGTGACAGGATCGTTTCTTACAAATTTGTTTAAAAGCTGATTTTACATGGAACAAAAAAAGTGGTACTTTTTATCTCGATGTACAAGATCTAAAGTACCACTTTTATATTTAGGAATTGTTAAGTGTAATTTATTTTTTACCATTCCATTCGGCCATAAACTCATCCAGAAAGTTGAGCATATAGTCATGACGATGTGCTGCTATTTTTTTTGCAGCCTCTGTATTCATCTTATTCTTTAACAATAATAGCTTTTCGTAGAAGTGATTGATTGTAGGAGCTTCCGAATGTTTGTACGCTTCCTTATCCTTATATTCTTGAACAGGAATGTTCGGATTATACATCTCACGGCCTTTATTACCACCAAAGCTAAACGCACGGGCAATGCCTATTGCCCCGATAGCATCCAAACGATCTGCATCTTGCACGATTTCCATCTCTTTTGAATGGAATGACACTTCCCCCAAACTTGCTTTGAAAGACATATTGAAGATGATTTTCTTCACATGGTCAATGATTTCAGGCGAAATTTCTAGACTTGCCAAAAACTCTCCGGCAACACGAGGGCCTATTGTTTCATCACCATCATGGAATTTACTGTCAGCGATGTCATGTAATAGTGCCGCCAATTCGCAGACCATAACATCCGCTTCTTCATCTTCTAAAATTAACTTCGTATTGTTCCATACGCGTTGAATATGCGACCAATCGTGGCCTGCTTCTGCAAATTTCAATCGATCTTGCACAAATGCTACTGTGCGCTCAATAATGTTATTCATACAATACTTTTGTTTTTTCGCGAGTACCCTCGTATAATTCGTATTCTAATAATCTACAATCTAATTTACCATTATAAAATTCTATGCGTCGGGACGCACGTAGCCCGATTTTCTTTGCCAGATCTGGATTTCCGGTAAATATATAGCCTCTATAACCTTTGCACTCCTGTTTCATGAAATCCCCCATACGCTTATAGGTAATCTCTAACTTGCTGTGCGTGCCCAGACGTTCACCGTATTCAGGATTGAATAAAATGACACCACCTTCTTTAGGAACGTGTGTTTCGGCAAAATCGCATACTTCAAACGAAATTAATTGCTCCACACCAGCAGTTCTTGCATTCATCTTTGAGACGTTGATTGCCTCCTCCGAAATATCGCTTGCAATAATTTGTGGAGCCGCTTTTTTATTGATCTGATCTTTGAGTAGTCGGCGCTCCTGGAAGAAAACTGTTTCATCATAACCGATGAAATGCATAAATGAATAGTTCATGCGCAGCAACCCTGGTTTTCTGTTTGTTGCTATCAGTGCCGCCTCAATGGCTAAAGTTCCGGATCCACACATCGGATTTACAAAAGGTGAATTACCATCCCATTTGGAAGCAATAATTGTTGAGGCTGCAAGAGCTTCCAGCATTGGCGCTTTTCCAGGGATCTTACGGTAACCATGTTTTGCCAGTGTCTCGCCTGAGGTATCGAGAAAAATTTCAGCACGGTCATCTTTCCAGTACAAGTGGACAACCGCTTTATTATTGTCCGGACCTGAATTAGGGCGCAGACCTTTTTTTTCCTTTATACGGTCCACAATTGCATCCTTAACCTTTACGTTTGCAAATAAAGGCGTGCTGATTGTCTCATTATCAACATTAGAGCTGACAGAGAAATATCCGTCAAATTGAATAAGTTCTTCCCAGGCAATTTTACTCAATTCTTCATAGAGCTCCGTCGGATTATTGGCTGTAAACTCCTTTAACGAATACAAAATCTGAGAGGCTGTACGTAGGTTCAGATTAAGCTTGATCGTATCGTTTATACTGACCTTTAATTCTACGCCTGTAGGGAATGCCCTGACAATGTCAAAACCTAACTCTTTAACTTCCTGTTGCAAATAAGGTGATAAGCGCTTATTGCACGTTATAATAACTTTATTGGGGGTGTTGAAAACTTCCATCATATTTTGTACAAAGTTAATTAAACTCTTCCTCAAAAATTGCTTAATTTTACGCTTTAATATTTATTTTTTTGATTATGGAAATTAGAGGAAAAGTACACGAGATAGGAGCGACACAACAAGTGACAGAATCATTCAAAAAACGCGATATGATTGTAGCTTATGCCGAAAACCCACAATTTGTTGAGTATATCCGTTTTGAAGCAACACAAGACAGAACGTCAATTTTTGATAACCTTGCAATTGGTGAAGAGGTAGAAGTATCTTTTAATCTTCGTGGTCGTCCTTGGACTAATAAAGATGGCGTAACAACTTATTTCAATTCATTAGTAGCATGGCGTGTTACAAAATTAGGTAATGCTGCTCCAGCTCCATCTTCTCCAGGTTACGCAGATATGCCTGCCCCTGTAGATTTGGCGGGTTCATCAGATGATGACGATCTACCATTTTAATCTGAATAGGATTGTGTAGCCTATCGCCACGCGGTAGCAAATAGATTATTTAAACTGTTCGCAATACAGTTATTTACGATAGAAAGGCTTCCTCAAGAAGCCTTTTTTCTTTGGAATCCAGTAGGCGTGCCTGATTTTTCTTGGCGCTGAAATTGCTTGCTATATGGTATCGTACATCAAAAACAACAGATATGAAATTAACCGTATTGTTCTCTTGCTTAGCAATGATTTCGCTAAGTGCATGTAATCAAACCTCAAAAGATAGTCAGCATACAACCGCAGATTCCACTGCACATGAGACTGTGGCGGTGGATACTGCCCATACATCGCAGAATTCGTTGGATTGGGCCGGTACCTATGAAGCTACTATTCCCTGTGCTGATTGTGAAGGCATCAAAACAAATATCACCTTAAAAAATGATAATACCTTTGCCATCGTCAGTGAATATATTAATAAAAATACCAAGGTCGAAGATAGTGGTAAAGTCATGTGGCACGACAACGGATCCGTTGTTCACCTCACAGGGAAGGAAACAAATATGAAACTGAAGGTGGGTGAAAACAAGCTGATTGGGCTAGATCAGGAAGGCCATGCGATTGAAGGCCCCAATGCGCATCTTTATGTATATAATAAGGTCGAAGGCGAGAAATTGTAAAACGAAGCTCCGATAACGGAATTAACCACTGATGTATTTACCGTATGGAACTTTTCGTAATAAATAGGTCAGTAGGGCGCTAGCCAACAACGTGAGCACCGTTGCTGCCGGGATTTTCCACAAAGTGGATAAAGGAAGCAAAGGATGAATATAATTGAGCAGCAAAATATGGCAAAGGTAAATGCCAAAGCTGTGGATGTCGATAAATTCCCAGAAGGCGTTGAGTTGTTCTGGGAGCTTAAGGCCTTGCACGAAGACGAATAAAAAGCCTGCACTCAATGCGATGTTGGGGGAAAGATAGTTGTAAAGTGTCGGATCAAATTCACCTCGGGAGCTACTTAGATAATATGTCCCCGATGCTGTAATTAAACAGCAGATCAGAAAAAATGTAAAACTTGACAATTTTACCATTGGGATAGGGTAATTACGTAAGTAATGGCCCAAGACCAAATAGCCTGCATAACCCGAGAAAAAGGTCAGGTCAAAATTAGGTAGGTAACTATTGAACCATTTATTCGTAAAAAATAACGCTGCAAACCACAATCCCAAAAAGATCTCAAGCTCTCTCTTACTGCAGTTGCCCACAATTTTGCGTATGAAAGGAACTGCAAGGTAGAGCCCAAGTATCATATATAGGTACCAAAGGTGCGCATTCGTTCCTGACTTTAAGCGAATTAACACAATGTTGATAACTTGTGGAAAACCGATATAGTCAAAATCGATATAACGGACAAAGTAATAGAAAAGATAGACGATGCTCCAAAAAAGAAAAGGCGGGACAATTTTCAATAAACGTTTCCGATAAAATTGTCCCGTGCTTTCGTCTTTCTGTAACAGGAGGGCACCTGAAATAACGACAAAAAGGGGTACCGCAAAGCGCGAGAAGCTATTGAGCCAATTGGCATAACTCCAGTCGAATGATTCAAATTCATTGCTGTTTAAGTAGCCCGAAGAGGAATGAATCAAGATAACGAGGAATATCGCAACAATACGTAGTATACTGATATAACTTGTTCGCGCCATTTGATTATGCTGTTTTTATTGAGTTTTATTGTCGTAGACTTTCAAATACAGCAAAGTCAGGAGTGCTCCAATGCTCGCCATGCCCACACCAACGAGGGAAGGTGTATTATAAGCTAAACCCCAGGTTATTGGGATTCCACCTAAAAATGCACCTAAGGTATTCCCGAGGTTAAAGGCTGCCTGACCACCTGCTGCGGCCAATGTTGCTGCTTCTTTTGAGGCGCGGATCAACATCAGTTGTGTCGGCGAACCAATAGTGAAGGACACCAGTCCTGTAATAAAGGCTAAAGGATAGGCTGTCCAGCCCAGTGGTGATATAAAGTAAACCATCACAAGGCATATCGCCATAGCGGAGAAACTCGCGATTGCCGCTTTGGTTGGGGAGATTGTATCAGCCAGTTTTCCGCCGATAAGATTTCCGAAAAACATACCAACACCGATCAGGATCATAATCAAGGGGACACGATCAGCAGCGATGCCCGACACAGTGGTCACCAAAGGCGCGATGTAGCTGATCCAGGCGAAAAGTCCACCGGTACCTATGGCAATAATAGCCATTAATAACCAGGCAATTTTTTTGTTGAAGAAGTTTAACTGACTAAAGATATTATTTCCTTTGGCGGCCTCAATTTTTGGCATCCATGCATAAATTGCGGCAAAAGTGATTAATCCCAATATACTGATAATACCATACGTTAAACGCCATGAATAATGATGGCCTAAATAGGTGCCGAGTGGTACTCCAGCCAAATTGGCAATAGTCATTCCGGTAAACATAATGGATATAGCCTGTGCTTCTTTTCCTTTCGGAGCCAGTCTTGCTGCCACGACAGACCCAACACCAAAAAATGCTCCATGGGGAAGTCCGGCCATAAAACGGGAGAGACTAATCAAAAACTGTCCCGGTGCAATACTGAAAAGGCCATTGAAGATAAAAAAGAGCAGCATTAAAAAGAGTAACACCTTCTTCGGAGGATATTTTCCTGTAAATAGCACTAATGTTGGGGCACCTACAACGACACCCAGTGCGTAGAGTGCAATCAGGTGGGCAGCGGTAGGGATTTCGATATGAAGATCTTTGGCAATGTCAGGCAGGATGCCCATCATCGTGAATTCGGTCATTCCGATGGCAAGTCCGCCAAATGCCAAAGCGATAATTCCTTTGTTCATTGTATTTTAAGGTTGAGGTTGTACGATAATGGTACGAAGATAGTAAATAGATTGTACTAAAAATTATTGATACCTTTTTTGAGGGACACAAGTAATATTTTTAGTCTTTCTTAAGATGATCTGACGTTGATCTAACCTGCTTTCCAGTACCACCGAATCTGCAGCATGATAAACGACTTTAAAGCGGGGGATATACTGACCGGAAAGATAGCAACCTGAAATCTTCTGTTTGCCATTCTCCTTGGTATAGATACCATCGACAATGATGGAGTCTCCGCGCAAAACATAAATACCTTTTGCATGTTCTGTCCAGGAGCCATTTTTGTAACAGCTATCTGGTATGGTTTGTACTTTATTGTTGACGTGCATGGTCGCGTAAACAGAGTCACAGGTAAACTTGAAGTCGGTCAAGGTGTATTGCATCATCTGCTGCTGTCCAGGAATGCTGTCTTGGACCCATTCTCCCTGTAAAAAGGGGGCACCTTCGCTCTGCATATCCGAATTGAATTTGCAGGCTGTAAAAAAGAAAAACATACCTATGGCAAGCGCCAATAGGTATGTTTTTGTTCGTATATTTTTTATTGAAATAAAAGTCACAGCTTATTTTAAACTTCCAACCATATCTTCTGGTTTTACCCAAGCATCGAAATCTTCAGGAGTCACATAACCTAAACGCACTGCTTCTTCTTTAAGCGTAGTGCCATTTTTATGCGCTGTCTGCGCGATTTCTGCCGATTTATAATAACCAATTTTTGTGTTTAGAGCGGTTACCAGCATCAATGAGTTGTCAACCAATTCTTTGATGCGTTTGTAGTTCGGCTCAATACCAGCTGCACAGTGCTCTTCAAATGAAACACAAGCATCACCCAATAGGCGAGCAGACTGCAAGAAGTTTGCCGCCATTAATGGTTTGAACACGTTTAGTTCATAGTGACCTTGCGTTCCACCAATCGTAATAGCCACATCATTACCCATCACTTGTGCCGCGACCATTGTCAATGCTTCACATTGTGTTGGATTAACTTTACCTGGCATAATCGATGATCCTGGTTCGTTCTCCGGGATCAGGATTTCACCGATACCTGAACGTGGGCCAGAAGCCAACATACGGATATCGTTTGCAATTTTATTTAATGCTACAGCCAATTGCTTTAATGCACCGTGTGTTTCAACGATTGCGTCATGAGCTGCCAATGCCTCAAATTTGTTTTCAGCGGTTACGAAAGGTAGGCCTGTAAATTCGGCGATATATTTAGCAACGACAACGTCATACCCCTTTGGAGTATTTAATCCTGTCCCTACTGCAGTACCTCCCAATGCAAGTTCTGATAAATGCGAAAGTGTATTTCTTAAAGCTTTCAGACCATGGTTCAATTGTGCGACATAACCTGAAATCTCTTGACCTAAAGTCAACGGAGTAGCATCCATTAAGTGTGTACGGCCAATTTTTACGACATTTTTAAACTCTTCAGCTTTTTTAGCTAATGTGTCACGCAATTTTTCTACACCTGGAATTGTAACTTCTGCAACAGCTTTATACGCCGCGATATGCATTCCTGTAGGGAAAGTATCGTTAGATGATTGCGATTTGTTTACATCATCATTTGCTTTTAACACGGGCTCGCCTTCACCGATCTTATGTCCAGCCAATACTTGTGCACGGTTTGCGACAACCTCATTTACATTCATATTGGATTGTGTACCTGAACCCGTTTGCCAGATAACCAATGGGAATTGGTCATCCAATTTGCCCGCTAAGATCTCATCACATACGGTAGCGATTGCATCACGTTTCTCTACAGGTAATACCCCCAACTCGTGGTTAGCATAAGCAGCTGCTTTTTTCAAATAAGCAAAGCCTGCGACGATTTCGTGTGGCATCGAAGCTGCCGGTCCGATTTTAAAGTTGTTGCGTGAACGCTCTGTCTGTGCACCCCAGTATTTGTCTGCAGGGACTTGAACTTCACCCATCGTGTCTTTTTCAATTCTGAATGACATAGTATGTAAGTATAAGTAAAACGTAAAAATTATAAGTATATGTGCGAAGCACCTAATACATCAACTACAAAGTTACAGGATAATACAGTAAAGAGCAAGGATTAAAGAATAAGGATTGAGAATAAAACCCAATAAGCAGATCTAAAAACCAAGACGTTTTGTTAAGGAATCATTCACATGGTGGAAAACTTGTTTCGGTTTTAATGCCCGCCAAGGTAGCTCATTCAATGCGCCACCGAAATTAATGTAATAATCTATATTCTGTTGCTGGAACTCTTCGATCACATGTTCACGGAAACCGACGCCAGCAATCCAGCCATCATCGATATCCTGAAACCATTCCTCATAGTAAGAGTCGTCTGAAGCATGAAAATTCAGTACATTCTCCCCGATTAGAATAAAATACTTGATGCCTTGACTGATCAATACATCGATAATTTCTCGCTTAAGCAACATAATATCATTGTAGATCGCATCATTCCATTCACCAATCAGCTCGATAATACAGTATTGTTTTTCATAGTCCACAAATAGTATTTTTAGATATAAGGTAAGCGAACCGAATTCGTCCCATTGTGGGTGCAAAAGAAAATTATAGATCTGCTTGTCAAAATCGAATTCGCTATAGATTGTACCATAAAATGGGGATTGTTCATCTTCAGCGGCAATGTAATAGTCCCGCCAGTTGTAATAAGGTTCGATTTCGTGCATAAAGTGGAATCTTTTTCAATTCAAACTAAGATAAATTTACGCGCATTTGCAAGTTAAATTATAGACATCATCTTCATCTGTTGAAATTAAATGTTCGGTGCCCTTATCGGCTGTTCTGTTGTTATTTTTTAATTTTTTACAAAGACTTCTAGCCATGGAAGACGCTGTTTCCGCCTGAAAACAAGGAAGGGAACTTTTTATTTTTAATGTAAAAATATGGGTTCAGGTGCTCGTTTAACCGAATAAACTTGCTATTTTTGATGAAGTAATTAATTGTTGAATAGTTTGTCTCATCTTCGATAATTCATGAAGATTTCCCATGCAGAAAAGTATTAAACGAAATATTTTTGTAGCCGCTACATATGCTGCAGTATTGCTTCTTGGCTTGCTGTTGGGACAAAATTATGCCGAGGAGCAGGGGAGCAACCAAAAAACAACCTTTTCTAGTCTACGCTCGAATGGCAACTCGGATAAATTACAATATCTCATTCAATTAATTGCTGAGAATTACGTTGATAATGTCAGTATAGATACCGTTCAAGACGAAGCCATTGAACATGTCGTATCCCGTTTAGATCCTTTCTCCACCTTTTTAAGACCGAATCAAGTGCTTGCAAAGCAGGAAACGCTTGAAGGAACATTTGATGGTATCGGTGTGGAGTATTTCCGTCTGAAAGATACGCTACTTGTTGTTGGAATGGTTGCTGCTGGTCCCGCTGAAAAAGCAGGTATGCGTATCGGCGACCGCATTTTAAAGATCGGGAATAAGGATCTTGTCGGAAGAAAGGTAACCGAGTCCGAAATTGAAAGGTTAATCCGTGGAAAGAAAGGAACAGCTGTATTGATTGCTATTCAACGTAATGGAGTGGTAATGGCCAATCCAATAAAAGTCATTCGCGATCAGGTAAATGTTTCCAGCTTAGATGCATCCTATATGATCGCTCCGAAAACAGCTTATGTGAAAATTCGGAGATTTGGGCATAAGACAGCAGACGAATTCAGACAGTCGCTCATAGATTTACGGAAAAGTGGGGCGCAGGATCTTATTTTGGATCTGCGTAACAATGGTGGTGGATTTGTCCATACGGCGATTGATCTGGCGGGGCAATTTTTTAAAGAAAAAAGATTGTTAATGTATACTGAGGGTGCCAATGAGCTGCGCCAGGATTTCTATTCGGAGAAAGCTGGCGATTTTGGTGATGGCCGTGTCATTGTGCTAATCAATGAAAGTACGGCATCAGCAAGCGAAATCTTGAGCGGTGCTCTTCAGGATCTGGATCGGGCAACGATTGTCGGCCGCAGGTCCTATGGTAAAGGCTTAGTACAAGAACAATTTGACTTTTCGGATGGCTCTGCAATTAATCTGACCGTCGCTCGCTATTATACCCCTCTTGGAAGATGCATTCAGCGAAAATACACACGCGCCAATTTTGATGCTGCGAAATACATGACAGGCTTCGATCTATGGACGATGGACACTGAATTCAGCCAAAAAGAAATGTTTACCACCAGCAAAGGGAAACTTGTTTTTGGTGGTGGTGGTATTCTTCCGGATGTTACTATTCCGATTGACACCAACGAAACCAGTGCCAAATACCGCGAGATATTTCATTCCAATGCGATCGAAGAATTTGTTTATGATCGCTTCACGAAACATTTGCCCGCATATTCTATAGAGAATTTTATTAGCGGTTACCACTTACCGACAACAGAATTTGATCTATTTATTTCATATCTCAACAGTCAGAAGCGGATTTCGGTCACCGCCAAAGAAGCAAAAAACTTACATGATTTGATTCAATCCGATATCGAAGCCTTGGTCGGTCGCTATTATTTTGGTCGTGAGGCCTATTATAAAATCAAAAATCGAAGGGATAAATTTATTGAAATAGGACTTAAAACATTAGGTTATCAGATGCCTAAAGTTTAAGCCTAAGATCAGACCATACTGGGTAATGATCCGATAATTTCTGTTTGACAATTTGATAATTCATTACCTGAAATTTCTGGCTAGCAAAAATATAGTCGATCTGAAAGATCGGTAGGAGGGCATGATGGGTCACTCCCCAGCCGTTACCTTTCTCCTTAAACGCATTGTACAAACCATCTCCGATTAAATTGACCGAGTAGCTCATTGGCGTATCGTTGAAATCACCTACGGCAATATAAGGATATTGACATTCGTTCATGTGCTTCTTTAACGAATGCGCCTGTTCGCTGCGTAGCTCGAAGGCATTCTTAAGTTTGCGGCTCAATTTACGGGTCCTCGAATTATCGGATTCATTATTATTGGACAGGTTTTGGATAAATTCCTTGTCTTCATTTTGCAGCGCAAAAGAACGTAGATGTATATTGTAGATGCGGATCAGGGTGTCCTGCTTTTTGATATCAACATAACTAATCCGGTTGATTCCGTAATCGTTGTCTCTGATGGTTCCTGAATCATAGATTGGGAAACGCGAAAGAACAGCCATTCCATAGGCCTCATAATCGTTTTTAGAGCTCGGTTCAAAGAAAAAATAGTCATATCCCAATTTATCTTTGAATTCCTCAGAGAAAACATGTTTTCCCTTAATCTTGCTAATATATTCCTGAAAGCAGATCACATCAGGAGAGATGCTGTCAATAATGCGGACAACGTCGGCTTTGAAGTTCTTTTTCTCATCGTTTACCTTCTTGAACAGATGAGCATTGAAAGTCATGATGCGAAGCGTACGTACCTCCGATGATACAGGGGCATTCTCTTTGCGAATATTCCAATGCTTAGTTAAAAAAGGCCACCCAATGAGGATCGTTATGAGCGAATAAAGCGCAATTTTCCGTTTGCGGAGTAGCCAATAAAAGATAAATCCAATATTGATAAGGAGGATCGGAAGGTAGCCTAAGCCCATAAATGCAATCGGCCAAAAGGATTTGGGATTAATGAAGGTCGCCGAATAACTCATAAGTAAAGCAACGATCGCAAGCATATTTGCCAGGAACATTGTTTTACTGATAAAGCCCAGTTTTCTCCTTAAAAATGTCCTTCTATCCATCAACCTTGTCACCACTATTGCTTGCCCTAAAGAGCGTTTCTTTTTCATGGTTCGTTAGACTGTCGTAGCCAGAAATAGAAATTTTATCTAAGATAGCATCGATTTCATCCTGATTGGGTAAGTCATAACGATGTTTCCGATTTGTCGGTATATTGTTACCCACAACGACTTTCATTTTTGCAGGCTTCTGTTGTTTTTTCTGAAAAATTGTAGACCAGTCCATCCCCGATTTTAGCGCATAAGTGAAGCCCATTCCAAAAAGGACAACAGCAAAATACGAAATGGCAGCAGGTCGATTCGTCATCGTAAGGGCAAGAAATTCTAGGCCAAAATAGACAATGGCCACTAAGTTTAGCTTGATGTTACCCAAAAGCAAAAGCCGTAGCTCATACTTGGGAACCAAAGTCACAATCGCGGCTAATACCGCTGCCAAGGGGAGAGAACCTCCCATGAGCTGTAAGTTACTTGGCATGGGAATAAGTGACCCAAAGCCCATATAGAGCACGCTGCCGAGCAGCCATGAGGCAATATAGACAAACAGAAATTGCCGGGTGTTTAAGAAGGTAAAGAAGATCTGACCGACCCAATAGAGCCAAAGACTATCAAAAAGTATGGTCCAAAGCTTGACGTAAACGAAATTCGATGTAACCAATGACCATGGTTGTGCAATAAAACTTGAGAAATTACTCGGTAAACTTAATAGACGCACCGTAGGTTCCAAAAAGCTTTGTGGTACAATTTTTAATTCGAAGAGTAGGTCTAAAAAATAAATGAGGACAAATAAACAAACCTGGATACTGATCACCAAAGGTACGGGCGAGCCAGTTTTATAGGTTTGTCTCCAAAAATCTTTTAAACCGATGTTATTCATTGCGCACGATATTAATAAATTCCTTTTCTAATCTTCCACAGTTTAAGCAGTAGATAGCCAAATAGTGCACCACCGACGTGAGCCAGGTGAGCCACAGAATCTCCTGGTCTAGATAAGCTCATGTATATTTCGATGAGGATAAATCCACCGATCATATACTTCGCTTTGACTGGTACAGGAATAAACAAAAATTGAAGCGGTATGTTTGGAAAAAGGTAGGCAAATGCCAATAGTACGCCATAAATAGCTCCCGAAGCACCCAACATTGGAATGAGGTAGGTTAATGCTTCGTTGTTCCCGGTATTGGCCATGGAAATAAGTTCGTTCCCGCTCATGCCATGTAGCGGAGCGAAAGAACCCGTCGCATTATAAAGTTGTATGCCATTCACAGCTGTATAAAGGAACCAAGCGCCAATTCCTGAGACCAGGTAGAAATTTAAAAAACGTTTTGACCCAAGCACCTGCTCAATCATAGGACCGAACATGACCAGGGAAAACATATTGAAGAAGATATGGGTAATATTGTTTTTGTCATGCATAAACATATGCGTGATCACTTGCCAGATTTTAAAATATGGCGAGTCCGGGTAATAGACCGCAAGATAATCATATGCTACAGGTACAAGTTGAGATCCAATATAAAATATAATATTGATGATCAATAAATTCTTGATAACAGGTGTCAGTTGTGGAAACATATATTTTATCTTCTAATTTTTACCAAATTTTTCCGCTAATTCTTGCAATGTAAATGTTACAATTACAGGATTTCCATAGATGGAGATATTGGGTGAGTGACAAGCAAAAAGTCTGTCCACAAGCTCTGCCATTGCTGTATTGTCCAATGCGGTGCCAGGTTTAATGGCTGCATTACGGGCAAGGCTTTTTGCGAGATTTTCGCGCTTAGCGAGCTTATACTCAGATTGATTGTTTTTGTAATCCTCCAATATTTTCTCAATCATCTTTATTTCGTCGAATCCTGTCCCTAAATCTGCAGGAATTCCGTCAATAATATAGGAATTTTTTCCAAATTCACGAATTTGAAAGCCTAAGCCGTTGATGTCCTCCAAGAGGTCCTTCATTAACTCATTATCCGCAGCATTCAGATCCAAAGTCTGGGGAAACAAACTTTGCTGACTTAGACCTTTATGTTGGTCCAGCTGTGAAAGAAATTGCTCAAAGAGAATACGTTCATGTGCCGCTTGTTGATCGATCAGGATAAATCCGGAGTGGATCTGCGAAACAATATATTTATTATGCAGCTGGAAAAAGAGCTTCGACGATGATTTATCTTCAACCTGGATGATCTGTGGGTCATCGGTACGTAATTCCGGCTCATCATGCAATGGTAACTGAACAGATTCCTCCTTTTCGACGATTTGATACAAAGAATCCCAATTGCTAGGTATGCCACCTGTTTTCTTGTTAAGTCCTTCAGCGTAGCTTTCTGAACGGGTGTAGCTCGAATTGGATTTCGATTTGTCTGTATCAAAAGGGTTGAAGTCCGGATTAAAGGTAACTGTTGGAGCGATTATTTCATCCAATGCCTTTTTTGTAATTAGATTGGTGAAGCTAGTTTCCTGTTCAAAATCCAAGGATGGCATGATGTTGTACCGTCCCAATGATCTTTTTACGGCTGAACGGATAATTGCATAAATGGCTTTATCGTCCTCATACTTAATTTCAGTCTTGGTCGGATGCACGTTGATATCAATGCGTGCAGGATCTATGTCGATAAATAAGACATAGAAAGGAAATGTTTCTGCCTGCAGAATATCTTCATAGGCGTTCATGACAGCGTGGTGCAGGTATGGATCACGCACAAAGCGTTTGTTGACAAAGAAAAACTGTTCACCACGAGTTTTTTTCGCAAACTCAGGTTTCCCCACAAAGCCCTCTACCTTGATGATGGATGTATCTTCTTCCACAGGGACAAGACGCTGATTGTAATTGTTTCCGAATATATGGACAATACGTTGTTTTAGTGTCTCTGCCGGCAAATGGTAGATTTCATTTCCGTCGCTATGTAAGGTTAGGAAAATCTGTGGGTTCGATAAAGCAATACGTTGAAATTCATCAATGATATGACGCATTTCTACCGAGTTGCTCTTTAGGAAGTTTCTCCGTGCAGGAATATTGTAAAAAAGATTTTTAACTAAAATATTTGTCCCGGCAGCAACAGCTTCGGGGTATTGGTTGACAACTTTTGATCCCTCTATTTCAACGACTGTACCTAGCTCATCTTCAATACGGCGTGTTTTGAGTTCGACCTGTGCAATTGCGGCAATGGATGCCATCGCCTCACCACGGAAACCCATTGTACGAATAGCAAATAAGTCTTCAGCTTTACGGATTTTTGATGTTGCGTGGCGCTCAAAACAAAGGCGAGCATCAGTTACGCTCATACCACAACCATTGTCAATGACTTGAATCAACGACTTGCCTGCATCTTTAACAATAAGTTTTATTTTGTCAGCTCCAGCATCAATAGCATTCTCAATCAATTCTTTAATTGCAGACGCTGGTCGCTGCACCACTTCTCCCGCCGCAATCTGATTAGCAACATTATCTGGAAGTAATTGAATAATATCCGACATATAATACAAAGTTAAGAAATATCCATGTTTGCAGCGTATAAACACTGACGAAAATCAATCGGACATTCCACATGTTCTTTAAAAACAAAAGCGTGTAATGCGTTCATTTATACAAATGAAAATGGAATAGCAACGACCAACTGTTTACAGCCGCAAAGAACCTGTAAACGTGTTTAGTCATTAAATATGACGCTTCCCAGTTGACGTCAAAGTCAGTGTGCGTTGTCTAACACCTGTGTAAAACACAGCTGATATCGAGCTGGAAAAATATTCCCTTCGCAATAACCGAGCCACCCTACGAACAGAAACCGCATAATTCGCAGCTGCTGTTTTGTTGATATTACATTTCCAGTTTTAAGAAACGTGCCGTTTCGCTTTTGTTATTTTTAATTAAGTTTTCAGGTGTTCCTTCAAATAGGACCTGACCACCCTCTTTACCACCTTCGGGACCGATATCAATGACCCAATCTGCCGATTTAACAACATCAAGATTGTGCTCGATGATCAAAACGGTATTTCCACGTCCGACCAAGCGATTGATAACGCCCATAAGGACATTGACATCTTCAAAGTGTAGTCCTGTAGTCGGTTCGTCAAGGATATAAAATGTATTTCCAGTATCTTTTTTAGAAAGTTCGGTAGCTAATTTTACCCGTTGAGCCTCACCTCCCGATAATGTTGTGGAGGATTGACCTAAGGTGATGTAGCCCAAACCTACATCCTGCAGTGTTTTGATCTTTCGATAGATACTCGGGACGTTCTCAAAGAAATCCACAGCATCGTTGATACTCATATCAAGTACATCGGAGATGGATTTTCCTTTATACCGTACTTCTAAAGTTTCTCGGTTATAGCGTTTTCCGTGGCATGTTTCACAAGGAACCTGTACATCGGGAAGGAAATTCATCTCAATGACTTTCAATCCGGCCCCTTGACAGGTTTCACAACGGCCGCCTTTGACATTGAAGGAAAAGCGTCCTGGTTTATAGCCCCTGATCTTAGCTTCTGGCAATTGAACAAACAAGGTTCTGATATCCGAAAATACGCCTGTATAGGTGGACGGATTGGATCGTGGTGTACGGCCGATAGGACTTTGGTCGATCTCGATGACTTTATCAATATGTTCTAATCCTTCAATTTTTTTGAAAGGAAGCGGAGTGGCTTTGGCTCTGAAAAAATGTTTATTCAGAATCGGATATAATGTTCCCGTGATTAAGCTGGATTTGCCCGAACCCGAAACCCCCGAAACAACAATGAGTTTTCCTAATGGAAAAGAGACAGACAGATTTTTTAAGTTATGTCCCGTTGCGCCATGTAATGATAATGTTTTTCCATTGCCCTCACGACGTTTCTCCGGAATCTTAACCTCTTTTGTTCCGTTGAGGTATGCCGCTGTCAGAGAGTCTGATTTTAGGATTTCTGCTGGGGTACCTTCGGCAACTACTGTACCGCCGTGAACCCCTGCTGCAGGACCCATGTCAATAACATGGTCCGCATGTAGGATCATGTCTTTATCATGTTCGACAACAAGGACCGAATTGCCAATATCGCGTAGGTTTTTGAGGGCATTGATCAACCGTTCATTGTCTCGCTGATGAAGTCCGATACTCGGCTCATCCAGAATATAAAGTACATTCACCAGTTGGGAACCAATCTGTGTTGCCAGACGGATCCGTTGTGCCTCCCCTCCGGAAAGTGTTTTAGCAGTACGATCCAAGGTGAGGTAATTTAAACCTACGTCCAGCAAGAACCCTAAGCGTGCGCGGATTTCCTTTAAAATCTCTGTTGCAATAATAAGCTGGCGTTCATCAAGTTTGCTTTCTACCTGATCAAACCACTCCTTGATCGATGTAATATCCATCGTGGAGAGCTCATGGATGTTTTTATCCGCTATTTTAAAATGTAAAGATTCTTTTTTCAAACGCGCTCCCGCACAGGTTGGGCAGGTGACTTTCGTCCTGAAATCATCTAAAGAAGGGGCTTCATCCGAAGATTTTCCGGAAAACTCTTCCAGCATCTTAAAGATTCCTTCAAATTCAACACGATATTCTCGTGTGCCATAACTGCCATAAGATACTGTTACAACGATAGGCTCTTCCTTATTGCCAAATAAAAGCTGGTCAATCTGTTCTTCATTGAGCTTTTCAAGCGGCGTTGAAATGGTAAAATCTAATTTTTTTGCGACAGCCTTCAAGACTTCTGAAGTCCAGTTCTCCCGGGTAGGTCCCAAAGGGGCTAAACCCCCTTTTTGAATACTGAGTTTTTTGTCTGGAATAACCGCATTTTTATCAATTTCAAAAATATAGCCTAATCCATCACATGTTGGACAGGCACCATAAGGCGAGTTGAATGAGAAAGTGTTGGGCTGCGGTTCATCATAAGAGATACCCGATTCAGCATCCATGAGATAACGGCTGTAGAATTGCTCCTGATTATCCTTGGTGGAGACCTTGATAATACCTTTGGCAGTTTTCATCGCCTGCATAACCGAAGTCTGTAGGCGCTTTTTATCTTCACGCTCTACTTTCAAACGATCCACGACGATCTCAATATCGTGAATTTTATAGCGGTCTACTTGCATTTTAGGAACAAGGTCCAAGATCTCTCCATCCACGCGCACCTTCACATAACCTTGTTTACGGATTTGCTCAAACAATTCCCGGTAGTGACCTTTACGGCCTTTAACCACTGGAGCCAAGATATTTAAAGCCTGCCCTTCAAATTCAGTCAAAATACGTTCGATAACCTGATCGTCCGACATACGCTCCATTTTCTTACCGGTCACATAGGAGAAAGCTTCCCCCGCTCGGGCAAATAGTAGACGCATAAAATCATACACCTCGGTAATGGTTCCAACAGTGGACCTGGGGTTTTTGCTGGTGGTTTTCTGCTCAATGGAGATCACTGGACTTAAGCCCGAGATCTTGTCCACATCCGGACGTTCCATGCCGCCCAAAAATTGACGGCTGTAGGCACTGAATGTCTCCATATACCGACGTTGTCCTTCAGCATAAATGGTGTCAAAAGCCAAAGAAGACTTTCCGCTGCCACTTAAACCTGTAATAACAACCAATTCATTTCTCGGAAAAGAAACATCTATATTTTTTAGATTATGCGCACGCGCTCCAAATACCTGAACTTCACTTTGTTCGCCCAAATCTGGGCTTCTTTTTACTGCCATGAAAACTCCTTAAAGTCCCTGTTGAGGGATAAAATGCAAAACATGCAAAATTACAGATTTTAAAGGAATTATGCGAGCCAATCTGACTTTTGGAATAAAATGTGATATACAAGTGATTTAAAAAAATAATGTACCTTGCACAGTAAATCTAAATTTATGCGAAAATACGACGTCAGCAAACAAGAGAAACAATCGATCGACGATATTGTCCAATTTTGGAAGAAAGAAAACCTGTTGGATGAACAAAAAGCGAACGAGCTGATGGATAGTTTGGACGTAAAAAGTTTTGACTGGGGACAACTGGCGAGATATGCTTTTTGGATTGCCTTGGCTTCTTTGGTCTTTGCTGTTTTTTCGTTGTTTACAGATGCATCATTCTTGGCCTTTGTCGATACACTTTACGAAGCGCCTAATATCCTATTTTGCTTCTTTTTTGCTGCTGTGGCCGTATTATTCTATACGCTGGGTTTTCGGTATAAGAAACGATATCCTTATAAAAATCTATCCACTGAAACGATGATGCTGATTGGGGTTTTTGGAACAGCAGCCTGCATCGGATTTATGGGTAAAGTATTGGATAAAGATACGATGCATTATTCCTTGTTATTTTTACTCTCTGTTGCAATTTATGGCTTTCTTGCTGTTAAGCTTGACAGTAAACTGATTTGGACCTTTATGCTTTTGGCTTTGGGGGTATGGTTTGCGACCGAGACGGCCTACCATAGCAATTGGGGCTTTAAGTTTTGGGGAATGAATTACCCACTTCGTTTTACCATCTTCGGAGCGCTGCTCACCGCTTTGGCCGTTTGGGTTCAACCGCGGTTCGAACGCCTGCAAATCTTTCAGCCTATCAGTTATATTGTAGGGTTGATCTACCTGATGGTCTCCTTGTGGACCCTATCTATTTTTGGGAATTATGCTGATTTCTATGAATGGACGACAGTACGTCAATACCATATGTTCTATTGGGGTATTTTATCCACTGCCGTGTCGGCATTCTTGGTTGTCTACGGCTTAAAGGCTAAAGATAATGTAAGCAGGGAAGTGGGATTTGTATTTTTAGTACTTAATATCTATACCCGATATGTGGAGTATCTCTGGGATAATATCAATAGAGCCGTATTCTTTTTAATTTTAGCGGTGTCCTTTTGGTTTGTCGGTCGTTGGGCAGAGAAATTATGGAACAAGCGGAAAGAAGAGATTGCCGGATAATCCTTAAAATTGAATCGTAAATCCGACTGCTCTATGTGAACTGATACTAAGCTTGGGATCCAGGCTTAAGTATTTTCGGATTCGGGTAATAAAGACATCCATACTCCTTCCGGTAAAGAAATCTGCGTTTCCCCAGACCTTTTCAAGAATTTCTTCGCGTGTGACAAGTTGACCATTGTGTTGCGACAGAAATAGGAGAAGTTGCGATTCACGTTCAGTAAGCTTATATTGTTTCGAAGCATGGCTTAATAATAACTGTTCGGGATAGAAAATATACGTACCTATGGCAATCGATTTTGGGGTACTATTTTTCTGATTTCGCTTTAATATATTCTGTATGCGAAGTAACAGTTCTTCAGGATCACAAGGTTTGGTGATATAATCATCGGCACCGATTTTTAGTCCCGTGAGCTTATCTATTTTTTGCTCCTTGGCTGTTAAAAAGATAAATGGCAACGTGGGGTATAGGGCGTTGATTTCTTTGGCAAGGCTAAAACCACTAATTTGAGGCAGCATAACATCCAGTATAACCAGATCATAATCGGCTAGCTGCTGGAAATTTTCCGTAAGATCATTGGGCTGCGCTATCCAGTCTATGTTAAATGTGGATAGCTCAAGGTATTGCTTGAGCATAAAACCAAAATCTGGGTCATCTTCCACGAGTAGTATTTTGTTCATATGCTATTTTCAGTCGTTAATGTATTGATTATCTATTCCCTATTTTTTTTTTCGCTGATCATCCCTGCTGCTGATTATGATGTCTGTGATTGGATAGCAACGAGGGGCAGCTGAATTTTAAACGTAGTGCCTACATCGGGCTTGCTGGTTACTGTAAGCTGTCCGTGATAACGATCCACGATTGTCTTAACAAGAAAAAGACCGATTCCCAAACCTTTGCTGTCGTGAATATTGTCTTTCTGGATGCGGTAAAACTTGTCGAAAATATAAGGTAACTCCGACTCCGCCATGCCGTAACCATTATCCTGTATATAAATCGAGAGTTTACCTTTCTGATCCTCAAAAGAGATATTAATCCAAGTTGCACCATATTTTACGGCATTGTTCATCAGGTTTTGAAATAGTGTTGTCGCATCATTTAGGCTCAGGCATAATTTACCGTCAGGCAAGAGGCTTAATTGGAATGCGATAGCCGGATTGGTCAATTGAAAGTCTTCGAAAATAGCGTGTAGTTCTCTGTTGGTAATAGGATGCTGATCCCTTGTCTGAAGGTTCTCGCTCAGTGGGTTGAGGGTTTGTTCGAGACGATTTGCCTGACGTTCAATGACCGTTATGATATTGTCGTCTGTTGATTTCCGTAGTGTTTTAGCTGCAATCTTCAAGGTTGCGATTGGCGTTTTGAGCTCATGAGAAATATTGTCAACGACATCGTGTAGCACGCTGATCTGTTTCTGCTGTTTTCTGAGATTCTGAATGGTTCTATAAAAAAGCCAAAGGAAGGCGACAAGAATAAAAAGGGTGCTCAACAGAAGCGAAGTAAGTTCTTTGAATAATATCCAGTTGAGATTCGTCACCTCAAACGATGTCTTCCTATGTACAAGAAAGGTGTATAAGACTTCTTTGCTCTGGATGCTGTTTTCGATTTTCTGTGTTTCTGTTTTTTCTGTTATCCACTCGCTTGAGGAAAGTTCAACGGGCTGCCGAAAAGCTCCAGACGTTGTGTAGATGGTAATGGGACCCGCTGCGATCTGTTTTTCTAAGCTCTTGAAATAGATGCCCAAAATTTCTTTTTTCAGGATGACATCCATTCCAAGTGGCTGAAATAGACTGTCGACATATTGCGTTAGCCTCTGGGATGTTTTATGTGCATTTGCACTGTAAAGTCCTTTCAGTTTTTCAGCCGTAATCTCATTTTTAACCAATTTGATATAATAGTCTCTGGCAATGTCCTTACTCATTAAATCATCATCAAAAAGCTTGTCATTGTCATGAAGCTTGCCAAGCTTACTCTTCACAGTGGCAAAAATATCACGCTGTTTGAGCTGATAGGTATTATACAATTGATACCCCTGTATGCCGATAAGTACAGCAAAAAACAGCGTAAAGAGGACGATATAACTTTTGGGCTTCAATTCCATACACAAATATAACTGCTGACGGCTAAGATAATATACCTTAACGCAGCATTAACCCTTTGTTAACTATCATTTGCTTCAACTATAGGCACTTTTGAAGCATAGAATATCAGCGTATTAAATGGCCGCGGTTGTCAAATACGGATGACCACAAACTGGCCTATGTGTTACAAAACATAAATTCTAACAAATAGAATAATGCGGATAAGCTATACTAGAATTAAAAGACTAATTATTTGTACATGAAATTGATCCTATTTTTTCTGGCTTTCCCCTTGTTGCTTTCGGCACAGACCAAACAAATCGGGGGGCAAGTACAGGATGCAAACAAAATTGTGCTGGCGGGAGCGACCGTTATGCTATTGGATAGCAACTATCAGGAGATCCGGGAAGTAAAGACGGACCATTTTGGAAAATTTATACTTATGCTGGATCATCCTAGTGGCTACTATCTACGAACAACCTATCTAAACTTCAAATCTCAGGAACTTTTTTTTCACAGCGATACCATTTCACGCCCTTTCTTGCTTGAACTTCTTCCCGAAGCAAAGGTACTCGAAGAAGCACAAGTCGTCGGTCGCGCTCCTAGATTGATCCGCAAGTTGGACCGCTTGGAATTTAACGTTCAGAATTCAAATCTTTCAGCGCTCAACAGCTGGGACATTTTGAAGCGTACGCCATTGGTGATGGTGAATGGTGCGGATTTAATGGTCCGTGGAAACAAAAATATTGTTGTCCTCATTAATGACCGAAAAGTGATGCTCACGGGGGACGAACTGAAAACCTATCTGGAGAATACAGCAGGTAGCGACGTGCAATCGATAGAGGTTATTACCAATCCACCTGCAAAATATGAAGCTGAGGGAAGTACGATTATCAATATTAAACTTTCCAAATCCAACCTATATGGCTATAGAGGCACGGTGGTTGCATTGGCCGAAAAAAGCAGTACCTGGAAGCAACTGTTTGGACTAACCCAGTATTATAAAAATGAAAAATTCAATCTTCGAGGTACGTATAATTTCGGACGAGGGACTTACGCACGCTATGAAACGAATTATGTTTATTATCCAAATGAGCAAACCTCATGGGAAGGTGTCATGGATCGATTTGATACCAATAACAGTCAGAACAGCTATGTGTTTTCGATAGACTATACACCCGATACAACCTGGACGGTTAATGCTGGACTAAATGGATATTATGGACCGAAAACCTATGGGATTTATGAAGTGCCAACCGTTATATACGATAAAAATCATGTACAGGAGTCCAGTTATTTTACCACCAATGATCATCAACGATCGACAAAAACGAATAACCTCTACCTTCAGGTAACAAAGAAGCTTAATTCCAGGTGGAGCATAAATTGGTCATCCTACTTCACTGACAATCATTCGACAAATGATCAAGACGTGCTGACGGCACTGCGATTTAAGGGGGAGGAACCCACATATACCCGATTTATCAGTAATAATGGAAATAAAAATCGGCTTTTTTCTTCCCAGATAGATTTCACCGGAAAAATAAAGAAGCTGGGGCTGGAGTTTGGTGGAAAATTTAGCGATGTGAAAACGACGAGTACCCTTGCTTTCTTTGATGATGAATCAGGAGAGCTCGAGCAAAGGCCTGATAAGAGTAGTGTGTTTGATTACAAAGAACGTAATGTGGCTTTGTATGGCTCATTGGACTATGCCTGGAAAAAATGGAGCTGGAAAGCAGGTCTAAGGGGAGAATATACCGATTTGGAAGGTATTGTATCCGAACCAGCTGATATCAATAAGCGTGATTATTTTGTGCTCTTTCCGACATTTTACATGCAATATGCCTTGACTGACGATCAGCAGTTTGGTTTTTCCTATGGAAAGCGTATTAGTCGCCCAGCATACTCCTGGCTTAATCCGGCTAAGTCCTACTATAATCGCTTTTCCTATTTTCAGGGAGATCCACGTTTAAGGGCGACGATCGTTCATAACCTGAATCTGACCTGGACAAAAAACAACTGGAATATCGATTTATTCTACCGATTTGAGAAGTGGCCGAATATGGAAATTTCCCGCCAAGATAACAACAATCACCAACTTATTTTCCAATATACCAATATCAAGAAAGGACAAGGGGCAGGGATAGACTTAGGAAAGAGTTTTCAGCTGACCGGGCGCTGGGGATTGAATCTGCAGCTAGAGGGGATGTATAACCAGAATTACTTTATGGGTACTGATGACGTATTGCACAAGAATGATGTGTATATCGGCAACGGAAACGTAAGCACCAACTATGTGCTGAATAAGGATGCCGGTTGGAACCTTGAACTGGTTAATACATTTACATCACCCACGATACAGGGGCCATTTCATATTACAGGGTATTCAAGTACCTATGTGATGACAAATCGAAAATTCTTTAAAAAGAAATTTGAAGTGAATCTCTCATTTATGGACATTTTCAAAACAGAAAAAATGACGATATCATCCAAATATGGTGACCAAAACAACTTTTATAAAGATTACCGCGATACTAGAAAGGTGAATCTAACGCTGCGGTATCATTTTGGAAACCAGAAAGTCAAGAGCAGCAATCAGCCCACAAGAACAGAAGAGCAGAACCGCTTGTAATTCGGTTAATTTTGGCAAAGTCAAATCCTGCTGCAGATTCTATTTCCTTGGTTATATTCTCCATACGCCTGTAAAAGAGAATAAATACCGCATGGATCAAAAACAATAATCCTCCACATGCGATGTGGAGGATTATCAGATGCAAGGAAAGTATTTCTTAGTTTATTTTCAGTGAATACGTGATATTAATACCGCCAGCGGCAAGCATATCGTGTACTGAACAATATTTTTTAACAGCTAATTCAGCTGCTTTGGCTGCTTTTACTTCATCAATTTCACCTTTTAGGAAAAAATTAATGTGAATATCTGTAAATACTTGAGGAATTTCTTCGCGGCGTTTACCTTCCACTTCAACCTGGATATCGTCAATTTGCTGGCGTTGTTTTACCAGTATGCTATGGAGGTCAAAGACGCTGCAAGAACCCAGTGCCATTAAAACCAATTCCATTGGACGAACACCTTTTCCTTCACCGCCGATAGCTTCTGAACCATCGATGTTGACTTTCACGGGGGATAATTCACTGCTGGCTTCGAAATGCACAGCTTGGTTGACACGGTTTAATTTGATTTTCATCTTATTCTATTTTATTCTTTTTTGCTCGTTTAGGCTGTGGAACGTGAAACGAGTTTTTTTCTGTTCAATCTATACTAAACAAACTTAGATAAATTACCTTTTATATGCAATATAATTGCGTAGTATATAAAAGTAATTTATCGATCTCTCCTCTGCCTTTTGAGGAACTTATTTATAGAGGAAATATACAAAAAAGGCAGACGATTATTTGTCTGCCTTTTGTCAGTATGTTGATCACTGTTTATTTTGTGACGGTATCGGGCAGTTTGACACCGCGATATTTCGCTACATCAACTTGTGGAATCTTTGAGCCATATTTAGAATTGATGGCATTGATAAAGATGTTGGCCATTAGGGCGTTTCCAATTGGGGTTAAGTGAATACCATCTAAAGAGAATGCATTTCCGGTAATGTATTTTGCACTCACCGCTAGTCCGTTGATACGAACACCTCCTTTTACATTATTCAAGAATTCATGCACATCAGCTAAAGCTAGACCTTTTGAATTTGCAGCAGCTTTGATGGCTGCATTATACTCGTTGATGCGTTGTACGACCGTTGCTGTTTCGCTTACATCAAGCACGTATTTGTCTTCCACGGGGTTCAGTGGGTGTAAGCCGTACGGAATTTGTGCCGCATTTGGTTTCCCCAATAATCCTGTTGAAGAGAAAGGGAGCACAAAATAATCTCGATCAGTAGCTGCACGAGGACCTGACTTTGTTGCAATGTAGATATTTGTTACCGGTGTCGGCGGATTTGTTGCATTCACAGCTGCCAATAAAGCAGCACGGGTTACCGTCGTAAAATAAGGTGTTGCTGTTACATCTGGAATTGTGGCCAGTACGCCTTTTTGACCTCCTGCTGTTAATGTCGTTACATAGTTGCCCAATAAAGACGTGAAGAGCGCAGTAGAAGTCAATGTTGATGTTGGTCCATCTTCTACACCACCGTTAGTCGCCCAGCCTAAAGCATCGTTATTGCCTAAAGCAAAACTAAAGAAGGTATGGTTTTGCGTCGTTGAATAGGCAAAATATGTTTTCATCGCATCTGCGTCAGGTAGTAAGCGTTCGAAATACATGTTTCCAGCTTGGGATCCCACGCCAGCAGCAAAGGCCATATCCATACGCATGCCCGGTACGCCAAGGTTGTTAATCGGGTCGGTATATTTTGTCAATAATTTTGGTGAAGCAGAACGGTAGGCCAATTTATCCGTTACCTGTGCCGTTACTGGCTGGCCATTGACGAGCGCTGTAAGTGTAATATAACCAGAACCATTGGCTTGATCTTCACTGAAAAACGGCGATTTGAATTCACTACCACCGACTTGCTTTAGCTGTTCAGCAATTAAATTTGGATAGGCTACCTTTTGGCCCTCCAAGTAGAGTCCGCCATCGGCATAACCTGCTGTCAATGAATTTCCGATGGCAACATATTTTGAAAAATTAAGCGATCCAGCCGAAGGCGTATATTCGTCCAAGGTAGGTTTACATGAGGCGATCGCTAAAAGTGCTAACGCCGCAGCTATATAAAGTTTGTTTTTTTTCATCTTAGTCAAATTTGGCTGTTAATTACCATTTATAGCTTACACCAATACCGGGAGCAAAAATATTTGTCGCATAAGTACCCGAAAGATGACTCTCCACATTGGTTGATTGGCGAGCCACGATGCGCTGGTATGCAAAGGAACCTGTGACGTCAAATTTTGGTGATGGTTTTATTGTAAAACCTCCTGATATCAAATACCTGGTGTTATCTGGTGTCTCCGGATAAACATAAGCACTCTGCTGTACTGGAGTTGCGATCACACCGCCACCTATACGTAATTGCAAGCGGTCGGAAGCAATATATTCCAATCCTGCTTTGACGGATCCTGCTTTATCGTATTTTTTTGGAGAATGCGTATCTTGCAATACCGGCGTATTTTCTTTGTAATCGAAATCTAGCGCCTTATAGATGTCATAATTGATGATTGTTGCATCAAGAGCCATCTTCAATTTCTCCGAAATAGGGAAGGCAACGCCCGCGGCAAATGTGGATGGTAGCGGTAATTCAGCACTGAATTTGTTGCCCGCAGGGAAGTTGCTTGCTACCGATTCAGGCACGTCAAAATTTGCATCTCCATTTTTAAGTTTGGTGACGACTTTAGAGCGGTAACTTACCGATATAGCGAAGTCGTCTTCTAAGTTATAATGAATACCCACGTTATACCCCGTTCCAGTTCCGGTTCCTTTTAGGGTTGCCAGTCCGGCGTGACCGTCCGGATAGAATACCGGAACAGAATTTTCGAGGTCTACGGTACCAACGTTGTATACAAAACCACCCCCAACACTAAAATTTTCAGTCAGTTTGAAACTCAATGTGGGCTGAATATAGATTGCACGTAGCGAAAGGCTGACCAAACTGAATTTACCTACCCAATCTTTCCCCCAATCGACGGCTCCACCGTAAGGTGTGTATACTCCAATACCGGCTTTCCACCAGGAGTTTTTAGGGCCGAATGCAGCAAATAATGAAAAAGGAGTTGAAATCTGATTTCTAGTATGATAAACAACTGTACTGCCGACCTCTTGAAAGCCAGATTTGTACATCACGGCATTACCGGCAACTGAAATAGCGTTATGGTCCATTTTTGCTAAAGCACCCGGACTATAAAAAATGGAAGACTCATCTAAAAAGTAAGCAGAACCTGCTCCCCCCATTCCCACAGCTTTGGGACTTTGTAGATTCACTTGAGATCCTTGTGCAAACAGGAGTGACGGACTTGCACAAAGTATTGAAAATAGCAGTTTCTTCATACTAGTGTTTATTTTTGGTTAACATTCCTCTTTCAAATACAATGCTAACATAATAAATGTTTGACTAAAATTAATAAATGTTGTGTAATATTTTTTTTGCTCGTACCTTTAAGTGCAAGGATACTAAAAATTAAACGATCATATTATATGGCTACAATCACTTTTAAAGGCAATCCAGTAAACACGAAAGGCAGTTTACCACAGGTTGGCGAGCAAGCTCCTGATTTTAAATTAACTGCAGGCGATCTTTCCGATAAGTCTCTTACAGACTTCAAAGGAAAAAAAATTGTATTAAATATTTTTCCTAGTGTAGATACCGGAACTTGTGCTGCTTCCGTACGTGCATTTAATAAAGAGGCTTCTCAGTTGGATAACACTGTGGTGTTATGTATATCGAAAGATTTGCCTTTTGCACAAGGCCGCTTTTGTGCTGCAGAGGGGCTAAATAACGTAGTGACATTATCAGAGTATAAAGATTCAAACTTTTCAGATGCTTATCAATTGGCTATCGCTGATGGACCTTTGGCAGGTTTATTGAGCCGTGTTGTCATCACATTGGATGAAAATGGAAAAGTATTGTACGAAGAGCAAGTCGCAGAAATTGCTGATGAGCCAAATTATGCTGCAGCGATCGCATCGTTGAATTAAGTAGGATGAGAGTGAATAAAAAAAGCCTTTGCTTATGCAAAGGCTTTTTTAGTTAATGTATATTCGCTAACTATTACAAAGCGAACGTTTATTTCGTTTTCTCTAAAGCCTGCAAGATATCGTTGATGATATCTTGTTGATCTTCCAGACCCACAGACAGGCGGATACTGCCCGGTTTGATGCCCAGATTCAAACGTTCTTCTTCCGACAATTTTGAGTGTGTCGTTGAAGCTGGATGCGTTGCGATTGATCTTGAATCTCCTAAATTAGAGGTATATAAAATCATTTCCAAATGATCTACAAAGGCTTTTGCTCGCTCAAAACCACCTTTGACAACAAAGGTTACAATACCGCCACCAGCTTTCATTTGTTTCTTGGCCAGCTCATATTGTGGATGGCTTGGTAAAAATGGATATTTTACATCCTCAATTTCCGCATGATTTTCCAATGCCTCGGCCAAAGCCAATGCGTTAGAACAATGGCGATCCATACGGATGCCCAACGTGTCTAAACTTTTTGATATGATCCAGGCATTGAAAGGCGATAATGCGGGGCCTGTATGACGGATAAAGAACATCAATTTATCGATAAGCTCTTGTTTTCCGACAACAATACCGCCCAAAACACGACCCTGTCCATCCATATATTTGGTCGCCGAATGGATAACCAGGTCAAATCCATATTGAATCGGTTTCTGAAGATAAGGTGTGGCAAAGCAGTTGTCGATCGACAGAATGATATGAGGATATTTCTCCTTGAATTTACCCAACCATTCCAAATCAACCAATTCCAGACCTGGGTTGGATGGCGATTCTAAAAAGATGATTTTCGTATTCGGCTGAATTGCTTTTTCCCATTCTTCGGGATTAGCGGCGTCTACGTAAGTTGTTGTAACGCCCCAACGTGGGAATAGTTCCGTAAATAACTGATGTGTAGAACCGAATATTGCACGTGAAGAGACAATATGGTCTCCACTTTCGATAATTCCTGCAAAGGAGGCAAATACTGCTGCCATACCTGACGCAAAAGACAATCCTGCTTCTGCACCTTCAAGAATACAGACTTTGTTGATGAACTCAGAGGTATTTGGATTGGCATAGCGGGAGTAAATCATTGCATCCTCTTCGCCAGCAAAGACCGCCCGACCTTGTTCAGCGCTGTCGAAGATAAAACTTGATGTAAGGTATAAAGGAGTCGAATGTTCGCGAAGTGCTGAACGATCGACCTGTTCACGTATGATTTTAGATTGATCTTTTTTCATGATGTGTAAAGGTACGAGATGAAATTTTTATATTTGTATAATTAGCAATGAAATAACCCATTTTATGAAAAAAATATGGCTTTTGCCTTGTACTATATTCCTAGTGCTTTGCTTTTCCTGTTCAAAGGATGAGGAAGGAACTTTTGACAAAGACCAATGCAAATTCCGATCTTGTATCTAGAGTCATCTACCGCTGAATTATTTATGTCTAACGTGAACGAAATGAAATTGAGTTATCGTGGGAAACAATTGGATCGCATTATAGGAGGATTTTTAGAGATACCTACCACGAACGGATTTGCCCCCTTTTTTACGGATAAGGTGTACTGGGACGTTCGTGTAAACGGAAATCGGATGATACTTGAAAAAAAGAGTTTTAATAAGGAACTTATATTTTCAGACAGACAGAAGTTATTATTTGAGGGCGGGAAAATTGTCGAACTTATCAATACATAGGTGATTTGCTAAAAGGGGAGTACAGCTACGTCGACGAGCAACTCAGGTCCTAAAAAACGTTCTATTTTAATTCAGCGAAGAACCTAGATAGCCTCGTTGTAAGTTATCCTAATTCAGCTTTTAAAACTGTTCAGATATTTAGTGACTATGATGCCAAGCCTAATGAGATCAAAGGAGTTATGGTGCTGGAAGAGTTTCTCCCCCGAGCCTTGTCGACAAACAATTATTTAAGAAAAAATACAGTTTCGATTTCTGAAACTGGCGAGCGGGTTCAAACTGGCCGGGCCACATGTGCTGAACAATTGTTCTACTAGTGCCAAGTATTATTACAGCATTCATGTTTTGCATATTTTAATCAATCGATTGATTAAAACAAAGAATACGATTTGACCTAGGGATAAATTCTGTTGGAGCTGAGCATCGATCGGTTTTGTACGCAAATGTTACATACAGCATTTTGCAAAACTTCTTATCTTAGGGCTTTACAACCTAATTTTCTAGCACATAAATATAGACTATGTTGACAATCTTGTTATCCTCCATTTTACTTTCCAGCGGGCCTGTAGCCAAATCAGATACTTTAAAAGCTTACGGGGCTCTGCCAACCGAGCGTCAATTAAAGTGGCAAGAGATGGAAACGTATTGTTTGATTCATTATACGCCGACAACTTTCCAAAATAAGGAGTGGGGTTATGGGGATGCACAGCCCTCATTGTTTAATCCTTCGGCTTTTGATGCAAATCAAATTGCTAAGGCAGCGGCAGCGGGTGGTTTCAGGGGCTTAATTAGTGTGGCAAAACACCATGATGGATTCTGTTTGTGGCCAACCAAGACAACATCCTATAGTATCGCTTCTTCGCCATGGGAAAATGGAAAAGGTGATATGGTCAAAGATTTTATGCAAGCGACCCATCGAAATGGGATGAAATTTGGTGTATATCTTTCTGCTTGGGATCGTCACGATGAACGTTACGGTACTCCGGCCTATGCTGAAGCCTACAGACAGCAGCTGACTGAGTTGATGAGCAATTATGGCCCTTTGTTTACATCCTGGCATGATGGAGCAAATGGTGGTGATGGCTTTTATGGTGGCCATGAAGGAAAGCGTATCATCGATCGAACAACTTACTATGAGTGGCATGAAAAAACCTGGCCAATTGTACGAAAATTACAGCCTGAAGCGGTTATTTTCTCAGATATCGGTCCCGATATGCGTTGGGTGGGTAATGAAAAAGGATTTGCTGCTGAAACTTCATGGGCAACATTTACGCCGATTGGCTTAAACGGAAAAGTCGCTGTACCCGGAGCGACAGAATCACATAATGCCGAAACAGGTGACCGTAATGGTAAATATTGGATACCTGCTGAATGTGACGTGCCACAACGTCCGGGATGGTTTTATCATGAAGAACAAGATAGCCGTGTAAAAACACCAAATCAGCTTTTTGAGATCTATTTAAAATCCGTTGGAAGAGGAGCATGCATGAATCTTGGCTTAGCACCGATGCCTTCTGGTACATTACATGAGAATGATGTGAAGTCGCTGCAGGCTTTTGGGAAAAAAGTGAAGGAAACTTTCCGTACCAATTTAGCCAAAGGAGCGACCATCACGGCATCCAATGTCCGTAACGGTGATTCCAAATCCTATGGTACTTCATTTATTACCGATAACGACCGCTATAGCTATTGGGCAACAGACGATTCCAAAACATCGGCAACATTGGAAATAAAATTAAAATCCCCAGCGAAGTTCGACCTTATTCAGTTGAGAGAAAACATTAAGTTGGGACAACGTATCGATAGTGTTTCGATTGAACGTTGGGAAAATAACAGCTGGAAGCCTTTGGCCAAAGCAACAAGTATCGGTGCAAACCGCCTCATCAAACTCGAGCAACCTCAAACTGCAAGTCGACTACGTCTTCATGTCTATGCTCCTGTAGCGATTACGCTTAGTGATTTTGGACTGTTCAAGGAGTATAACGAATCCTTTGCATTTAATACCAAAGAGGTGAAAAAGCTGACTGGATTTAAGATTTCGACAGGTAGATCCAATAATAATGCTTATATATCTGACGGAAAACCAGGTACTTTTGCGACTGTTGCCGAACAAGGTGTAATCGTTGTCGCTACAGACAAACCTGTTTCTGGTATCGGCTTCCTTCCTCGTCAGGATGGAAAGAACATAGGGACACCAACACATTATAAAATATCAACCAGTACCGACGGAAAAACATGGACCCTTGTTAAAGAGGGCGAGTTTTCCAATATTAAGGCAAATCCAATTTTGCAACAGGTGTTTTTTGATACAAACAGTGCAACCAAGTTTATCAAATTTGAACCAAAACAATTTATCGACGGCAATGAATTGGCCATAGCGGAATTTGAATTGTATGGCAAATAAATTCTTAATGTTTATCGTGGTATGTATATGTCATACCACGTTGCTTTTTGCCCAACAAAATCCACTCGTACTTTGGTATAATAAGCCCGCGAAGGTTTGGGAAGAAACTCTGCCATTGGGAAATGGACTCATCGGCATGATGCCAGATGGAAATCCTAGTCAGGAAAAGATCGTGCTCAACGAGATCAGTATGTGGTCGGGCAGTCCAGAAGATCCCAATAATTATGAAGCCTACAAAAATGTTGAAGCCATTCAGGCACTGCTTAAAGCTGGTAAAAATGATGAAGCCGAAAAACTGGTCAATGAAACTTTTGTGACCAAAGGCAAGGGATCTGGTTTTGGTAATGGTGCAAAGGTTCCCTATGGCTGTTATCAGTTATTCGGTGACCTTTTGCTGGATTATAAATTGCCCGCGGGAACGATCGAAGAGTACAAGCGTTCCTTGGACTTAGCGACTGCCTCGGCACAAACTTCATTCAAGATAAACGGACAACAGTTCCAACGTCGTTATTATACTTCTTTTGACAATAATGTAGGTATTATCCAATTGAACCAACATAACGATGAGGTACAGCAGTTAGGCATATCATTCCAGCGGCAGGAAAATATTGACCGTTACACCTTGTTGGACGATGGGATTCTGATCGAGGGATTTTTGCCTGATGGAAAAGGAGGTAAAAATCTGAAATTCGTTGGATTAATTCAGGTTAAAGGTAAAAATCTGCAGATCAGCAAAAAGGATAAAACCTTAGAGGTGTCTGCAAAAGGCGGTCTCACGGTCTATTTCTCAGCAAGTACTTCCTATTATGGGAAGGATCCTTTACCTGTTGTCAAAGCGGCTGTTGCAGCCGCAAAAACTGCTGACGAACAGAAAATATATAAAAACCATCTTGCTGCCTATCAAGAAATCTTTAATCGGGTAAATCTTAATTTGTTTGGAAATAAGGCGAATAACGCTATCCCTACCAATGAACGGATTGCCAATTTCTATAAAAATCCAGTTCAGGACCCTGATCTGGCCACAATTTATTATCAGTATGGAAGGTATTTGAATATTTCAAGTGCTGCTCCTAAAAATACAAATTCTCTGCCGCCAAATCTGCAGGGACTATGGGCTAATCAGATCAATACACCTTGGAATGGTGACTATCATCTCAATATCAATGCACAGATGAATCATTGGGGCGTGGAGGTCAATAACCTGAGCGAATATCATAAGCCTTTTATTGAAATGATAAAGCGGATTGCAAAAACTGGCGAGCAGACAGCAAAGGCTTACTATAACGCACCGGGTTGGGTGGTCTATATGATGACGAATATCTGGGGGTATTCCGCTCCGGGTGAGCAGGCTTCCTGGGGAGCGAGTACGGCATCAGGCTGGTTATGTAACCATCTCTGGGAACATTATCTGTTTACCGGGGATAAAAATTACCTCAAAGAGATTTATCCGATACTCAAAGGAGCGGCAGAGTTCTACGATCATACATTGGTTCAGGACCCTAAAACAGGATGGTGGGTCACTTCACCGTCGGTGTCGCCGGAAAATGCTTTCCGAATGGCCAATGGAAAAGTTGCTGCGGTTGTGATGGGACCTACCATTGATAACCAGATCGTACGGGAGTTATACCAGGCGGTGATCAAAGCTGATTCTATCCTTACGACGAACGATAGTTTTGCCGGCGCCTTGAAAGCGAAGCTGAAGGATGTCCCTCCGCCTGTAGTTGTTAGCCCATCGGGGCGCGTAATGGAATGGCTCGAGGACTATCAGGAAGTTAAACCTAAACATCGACATGTATCACATTTATATGGTCTGTATCCCGCGGCATTTATCTCGCCACAGACGACACCTGAATGGGCTGACGCAGCACGTAAGACTTTAGCTGTACGTGGTGATGAAGGAACCGGCTGGTCTAGAGCATGGAAAATATTATTTTGGGCGAGATTACAGGATGGTGATCATGCACTCGAAATTCTAAGGCAGTTGCTTAAGCCCGCTTTTACCAATGAAACAACCTATCAGGGAGTCGGGGCAGGTACCTACCCTAATTTGTTCTGTGCGCATCCGCCTTTTCAGATAGACGGAAACTTCGGCGGCGCAGCCGGGATTGCCGAGATGTTGATACAGAGCCACAATGGTTATATCCATCTATTACCTGCGCTACCTAAAGCCTGGTCAAAGGGTGAAGTTAAGGGACTTAAAACCCGTGGAAACTATACCGTAGACATCAAGTGGGAAAATGGAAAGGTTTCCGCCTTGCAGATTAAAGGTAAAAAAGGAAAGCTTCGTCTATTTGAAAACGGAAACTATAAAGATTATGAAGTTCGTTAACTATTTTTGCTTGATTTCTGTGCTGGCCTTGGGGGCAACAGCCTGTACACAAAAGTCCGAATCGGCGAAGACAGCCGCCTTATTGAATAGCTTTAGCTATAAGATAACCGGAAAAACCACTGCCGGGGACGGGACTCAGGTGAGCCTCGTCGATCACGACAATAAACTGCAGCAATTTGTAAAAACACAGGTTGCTAATGGGCAATTTGTTTTGGAAGGCGAACTAGCCATGGCCGGATTCTATGATATTCAGATAAAGGGTATGGAGGCCTATACATTATTTGTCGAAGACGGGAGTGACTATGATCTGAGTGAAAACCAGGGAAAGTTTACCTTGACAACCTCTTCGCAGAATGCCAAGGATTTCATACAGTTCAATGCGAACTATAAACAGCGTGAAGAGGAGGAAAAAAATAAAACGGCAAATAAAAGCCAACGGGTAAGGCAGTTGGAGAGTCAGTTGCCTTCGATGGCTGCAAGAAATGATGGTTCCTATGAGAAAACAGTCGATGAAATACAGCGCTTAAGTGGTAATGCCGCATTTAATCCACGCACACTATACGCCGATTTTATTCTCGATAGTACCCACCGTTCATCCTTAGTATTGCCTTATTTTTTTAAATACATCTCCTTGGATCAGACGAATTATAAAAAATTCGATGCCGCATTGCTGAGTTTTAATACGGATTTGCAGAAGCATCCTTATGTTAAATTTGCCCGCGAAAAGGTCGATAGGGTGAAAGACTTCTATGAAAATATGCCTGTATTTCCTGCTATTAGCCCGATGAATGTAGAACGGGATAGTTTGAATTTAAAGGATATTCCAAAGGCTAAAATGCTGATTGCCGCGTTTTGGAGAACTTCCAATACCAATAGCAAGGCCGATATGGAGATGTTACGGAAAAAAGAATCTCAATTGAACGCTATGGGGGTAAGGGTTATCTATTTTTCGCTGGATAAGGATCTGGATAAATGGATCAAATCAAGTAAGGAGCTGGCCCTAGGAAAACAGAGTTACTTTTTGAATTATAATGACCAGGCAACGATGGAAAATGATTTTGGTATAGATCGTACGCCAAGTTATCTATGGATAAATCCGCAGACCTTCCAAATTTTATCCTTGAGTGGTGAGGATCCAGCAATGCCACAGTTTTTAGGGAAGGTAAAGGAATTTCTTGCTAAAAATTAACGATTATTGTCTTAAAAAAGCTTACTTTTGAATTAACTGTTTAATATTTGTTATTTCAATACATAATGAAAGTCGTTCAATTTACAGTTCCGGTTGTTTACCAAGGATCTATTTGTGTGCAGGAAGACATTCTGCCTTCATTCTACAGCAACTATCACCGACACAAGGAAATCCAGCTGACCTATATCCTGAAAGGGCGGGGAACCTTTATGATTGGCAACTTTACACATAGTTTTGAAGAGGACGAGATCTATATCGTTGATGCAGATGAACCGCATATGTTCAAAACGGGGGAAGATATAAGGGATGGCATTCATGCCATCCATATTTTTTTCGACTACGAACATTTTAAACCCTTTCTGGATTTTCCTGAATTCGATGATGTTAAGTATTTCCTGGAACACATCAACGTCAGTAAAAAATTGGATGCGGAGCATTCCGTCGCGTTGAAAGAAAAATTTGTACAGATTAACGTGAGTGCGGGCATAGATCGTCTCCTCTCGTTTGTGAAGCTGATTAATTTTTTAAGTAAAAAAGTAGATCAATGGACTTCGCTGTATACAGGTATTCCACAAAAGAAGTTCTCAGATGCCGAAGGATTGCGAATCAATGAAATATTCCAATATACTTTCCAGCATTTTGGAGACAAAATTTCCTTGGAAGATATAGCAGCGGTAGCACACATGACACCACACGCATTTTGCAAGTATTTTAAGAAACATACCCGGAAAACCTATGTTACCTTCCTCAATGAAATCCGGATTGAACGTGCCTGTAAAATGTTGATTGACGAATCTTCGGAAAGTGTTTCTAATATCGCTTTTAAAACAGGATTTAACAATGTTGTCAATTTCAATCGGGTGTTCAAGAAAATAATCAAACTGTCGCCGAGTGAATATGTACAGGAACATCGTATGCGCTACTAGGTTGTTTGGCTAATGTTACTATGCCGTTTAATGGAATAGTCTATGGAGATTTCCGAGCTATAACTCGATCCTCATACCGTTGATTTTTGGTGGGCTCCCCTCCATGGAAATCGGAAGAATGGTTTTGTTGACAATATCGGAGAAAGACTCGTCAATAAAATTTAAAAATAGCAGGTGCTAAAATCGTATTTTTGAGTTCTAACGATAACCATTCCGGTGAATAAAAATCTATTTATTGCACTCCTAGTTTTATGTATATCTGCGCTGCGACTCCGGGCCCAATCTTCCCTTTTTAAGATCGATACGCTGCAATACCAAGGGACGGATAAGCATATCGTCAATTTGGTCATTTTGGGGGACGGTTACACCAAAGCACAGCAGGAAGACTACGCTGCCGATGCAAAGTAGTTTACCAACTATTTTTTCTCGATCGAACCCTTCAAGCAATACAGCAGTTTTTTAATGTGTTTGCTATTCGTACGATCTCCGAGGAATCTGGTGCAGTGCAGGACTGCAAAGTGGGTGACTGTGTACATGGTGAAGAATGCTAAGCGTTGGAGCGAATACGTTGAAGGTGATGTTTCAAGATACGACCAATCTATTACGTAATCCATCCTAGGTCACCATCGAGATTCGGTTGTGTGGACATTTAATTAGTTGAAATTGATTGATTTAGCGAGGCTAGCGATCACATGAGGCGATACATTGGAAACCTGGTATAGTGGTGCTCAGGTGCTTACGGTAAAGCATCCTATTGCCGGACTTGAATATCGCTGGTATGATGCCGCTACAGGGTTTTGGGAAGAAAGGGGCAATAATATTTTTTTACAAAATATTGTGGAGTTAAACGTATACCTCGTCCGTGGTATTTGGGATGACCGGGTTTCCGAGAAAACAAAAGTTTACATCAAAACATTGGACAAAATTGATGAGCCAAGGAATATTCAGGTTAAAATCGACAAGAAGAAAAACACAGAACAATTGACAGTAAAGGATAAAGTCGATGCGCGTTATAGCTATATCTGGATGAATGAAGAAGGTAATCCGATCTATGAATGGGACGAATTTAATGGCGAGTATGTACGTCCAACAGGGGTGAATAATGTGCTCAAAATGAAATTAAAAACCTCTTCTGGAAAGATATACGTTCAAAAAATAGATAAAGAGACCACTTGCAAAAGTGAGAAAAGGATTGTAACTTTTTAGTTATACTATTGGAGTGAAATGATTTATAAGTTAATTTTAATCTGCCGGTTAATTAACTTATAAATCATTTATATTTATGAAAAGAAAATCCAAGTCAACTTGGGGAATTCTTTCATGTGTATTCATCCTGGTTTTAGCCGCAATGCCTTCGTGCAAAAAGCATGTAAAACTTCCCGATGAAAACGATGAAACAATTCATGCGGTAAAATTCAAAGTCAAGGATTTTGAAGCGATTGTTACTCCTCTAAAAAAACAATCAACCACGGCAAAACGAGCTGCGCTGAGCGGAGCTTCTTCCGAAAACGAATTGCTGTATCATTGGACCTTTGATAACAGCGATGTTGTTCCCGAAAATGCACTTGATGATGCCGTTTTGATCGATTACAACAATGGAAAGACAGACTATGATTTTTTAGGCGGTTGGCCTGCAACGGGAAAAGCCATTAGTTTCAAAGGTGGTAAAGAGATCCTAGTCAAAATCCCTGCCACAGGTATTCATTCGCTGGGTAGCTGGACCTTTGATTGTAATAGTTCGAGTACAGGACCAAGGGCACTGCTTTTGAGTTATTCCCTGGATAAGGGGAATAGTTTTTTGATGCTCTCGGATACAATCAATTATCCATCGAATGTGTCACTTTCAGCCAAAATCCCTGTGAGTGCATCATTGGCAGATATTTCGCTTGGCAACAGCAAGGAGCTCTGGTTGAAAATTTCATTATTTGCCGGTAGCAGGGACGGAGGAGCGGGCTACAGCCCAACGACTGGTACATTCAAGATGGATAACTTGATGGTTTACGGACAAGTCAACCCGGCCGCTTTGCCTAGCAAATTTTACTACCATGTGTTTGATGCAAAATCGAAGGCTATGATCAAATCGGGCGTACTTAATTCGCAGGAAGCTTTCGATGTTGAATTGCCGAACGGAACCTATTACCTAAGTCTGATTGCTAAAAATTCGACATTGCCGCTGATCCTGGCAGGGGCGGTGGATTTTGAGCACTTTTATGCGACGAATGCTTTTTCAGAACAATCTGCAGAGTTATTTGCTAGCCGGGATACCTTTGAGGTTAAAGGGGCTATGGAACGGGTCCTAAACTTAAGTCGGATCTACAGTGAGGTCAAGTTGACTTTTACAGACAGCGAAGATCTGAGCGCAATTGATAGTATTCAGGTGAAGCAGCTTCATCCTGTGTTTCATTATTATCCTTTTATGACGCATAGTAACGACCAGGTTGATGAAAGTCTTTTGACGGTTATCCCACATTTTACGGCAGCTGATCAAAGTTTTTCGTTCAACCAATTTATGGGCTATTATCTCAACAATACCGCTATTAAATATCAGTTCCAAGTTTTCAAGGAAGGTAAATTGCTGCGTACATTTGAACTGGAAAGCGAAATCCGAAATAATGTTCAAATACAGTTTAAGGGCAAATTGCTGGAGACTGCCAATGGGAATTTGGGTTTTCAGATCGTGAAGAATGAACATTGGGACGATCATATTGTGATAGAATACTAGCACAGTTATTGTACTTAGCATCTAGCCGCCCTACATCTATTAAAACAAAAAGGTGTCCAGCAATGGACACCTTTTCTGTGATAGCATATTGGCTATATCAATTTTTTTAGCAAGGTATTCCAACCAGCCAAGTCATTCAATATTTTTTCAAGATCGGCAATGGCAACACGTTCCTGTGCCATCGTATCACGGTGACGGATGGTTACGGTGTTGTCTTCCAATGAATCGTAATCGACTGTGATACAGATTGGTGTTCCGATTGCATCTTGACGACGGTAACGTTTTCCAATGGCATCTTTTTCGTCATATTGAACGTTGTAATCCAATTTTAGTGTATTTAGGATCTCACGTGCTTTTTCTGGTAAACCATCTTTTTTGGTCAATGGTAAAATTGCAGCTTTTACCGGTGCCAATGCTGGTGGAAATTTCAATACAACGCGCGAATCTTGTTTTTCTGCTGTAGAAAGATCTTCTGTTACCAAAGAGTTACATAATACAGTTAAGAAAAGGCGGTCCAATCCGATTGAAGTTTCAATGACATATGGAATGTAGTTTTGATTGATCTCCGGATCAAAATATTGCATTTTCTTTTTAGAAAATTCCTGATGTTGTTTCAAGTCAAAATCTGTACGGGAGTGGATACCCTCAACTTCTTTGAATCCGAATGGGAAGTTGAATTCAATATCAACTGCGGCATTTGCGTAATGCGCTAATTTATCGTGGTCGTGGTAACGGTAGTTGGATGGATCGAAACCCAATGCCAAATGCCATTTCAAGCGTGTCTCTTTCCATTTGTTATACCATTCCAATTCAGTACCCGGGCGGCAGAAAAATTGCATTTCCATTTGCTCGAATTCGCGCATACGCATGATAAACTGGCGGGCAATTACTTCGTTACGGAAAGCTTTACCAATTTGGGCGATACCAAAAGGAATTTTCATACGTCCTGTCTTTTGAACGTTCAGGAAGTTGACGAAAATACCTTGTGCAGTTTCAGGACGAAGGTAAACCTGATCAGCTCCATCTGCCATAGCACCCATTTGGGTTGCAAACATCAAATTAAATTGACGTACTTCAGTCCAATTTTTGGTACCTGAAACCGGACATACGATATTATGTTCTTCAATGATGGTTTTCAGTCCAGCTAAATCGTCTGCATTCAATGCGGTATTCAAAGCGTCTAATAGGGCAGCAGCTTCAGCTGTCTTACCATCTGCTTCATAACGTGCAATCTTATCTTCGATCAATTGATCGGCACGGTAACGTTTTTTTGAATCCTTATTGTCGATCATTGGGTCGTTAAAACCATCAACGTGACCAGATGCTTTCCATGTTGTTGGGTGCATGAAAATTGCGGCATCAATACCAACAATGTTTTCGTGCAATTGCACCATGGATTTCCACCAATAAGTCTTTAGGTTGTTTTTTAATTCCGAACCCAATTGACCATAATCGTAGACGGCACTTAATCCGTCATATATTTCGCTCGATTGAAATACAAAACCGTATTCCTTCGCGTGTGATACTACACTTTTGAAAAAGTCGTCTGTCTGTTTGCTCATAAGTGGCAAATATAGATATTAGTTTTAGATTTTAGATATAAGATTCTTGATAAGAGGTATTCTTTAAATGCCTAAATCACGGATCTGCTGGGACGCATTTTTGTTATCTACTTTTTTGATGATATGCTGGATAATGCCATCTGCATCAATCACAAAGGTTGTGCGTGCTGTACCCATATATTTTTTACCATACATGTTTTTCTCTACCCATACCCCATAAGCCACCACGAGACTTTTGTCTTCATCGACAAGGAGCTGGAAAGGTAATTCGTGTTTAGTGATAAATTTTTTATGTGATGCTTCGTCATCCACACTTACGCCGATGATTTCATAACCTTCCTTTTTCAGGGACTGATAATTGTCTCTGAAATTGCAGGCCTCCGTGGTGCAGCCTGGTGTATTGTCTTTTGGATAAAAATATAAAATAACTTTTTTCCCTTTGAAATCCGAAAGATGTACCGTTTCACCATGTTGATTTTTTGCACTAAAATCCGGTGCTTGTTGTCCTATTTCTAGTGTTGCCATATGTATTTCGATTTAGTCGATTAAGATACGAAATTATAACAATAAATCTATCCGATGGTATGCTTAAGCATTTTGGTTAACGTGCCTGCTGCTACTCGTGAAGTCGACAACTTGGTTCTCGCCAAGTAATTTGATAAAAGATCTGTCGGCTGGTACAGTGAGGATAATTTTTAGAAAATCAATTGTTCTATCGACACATAAATTACTATTTTTAAAAAAACATGGAAATGGAACTATCATCTTTTGAAAAACAGATCAATAGTACGATTTTACAGCGAGGTAAAGTCTACTACCAAAAAGGACAGGTTGAATCTCTTGGAGAAACAGAAGATGGTGTATGGGTTGCAGTGGTAGCAGGGTCGGACGATTATTTTGTAGAGATTGAAATTAGCAAAAAAGGATCAGTAGGAGATTATGGATGTGACTGTCCCTACGATGGCGATTTGTGCAAGCACGTGGTTGCTGTCTTGTATGCTATACGGGATGAAAAAGCGATTGCTCCTGAGGATGTACCTAAAACTACCAAGAAAAAAACAAAACTATCCTTTCAAAAACTACTGGACAATATCAGTAGCGACGAGCTGAAAGCATTTATTGTCCAGTACAGCAAAAAGGACAGTAGCTTTAAATCTGATTTGGAACTATTCTTTGCAGAAAAAGATGAAAACTTTGACATAGAAAAGCAAATAAAGGATCAGATTAGGAAAGCGATCAAGACCTACAGCAAACACGAATTTATCGATTATGGTTCAAGTGGTAAGCTAGCACGGGAATTACAAAAAATTCTGATGCAAGGTCAATATTATCTATCCAAAAATAACATCCTAAACGGTAGCTTGTTATGCATGGCGTATATACAGGAAGTCATGCCAGTGATTACTTACGCCGACGATAGCAATGGATCTATAGGAGATGCTATCGATGGTGGTATATCCTTATTGACAGATATTGCGGTGCAGTCCCCCGTCGATTTGAAAGAAAAGATTGCTGTGTATTTGAATAAAGAGCTGCAACAGGATCTGTACTTTGACTATGGCGATTTCGGATATGATATGACAGATCTTTATGCGCAGCTATGTCTGGATTTAAGTAAAATAGATGATTTTCTGCACTTTGCCGATGTGGCTATTCATAAAGCTCGTTTAGACCGTTATGATTACCGTAGTAGTTTTTTTATACAGATTAAAGCCTCCATCCTTCAAAAAGGAAACAGGAAAGAAGAGGTACAGCAATTGATAGAACAACAAATCCATTTGCCACAAATGAGGAAGGTTCAGGTCGAAAAAGCTATTGAAAACGAGCGCTTTGAAGAGGCCAAGGAATTGCTGGTTGAAGGAATACGACTAGCGGAAGAAGCACAGCATCCTCGTGTAATAAGGGACTGGGAAGAAATCCTTTTTCATATTGCCGTTCTGCAAAATGACATTCCAATGGTGCGCTCTTTTACAGAAAAATTCGCTATAGGTTACTCTTTTAGCAGCCACTATTACAACCAGTGGAAAAACACCTATACCTCAGAAGAATGGAGAAGTGTCATTAACGACAAAATCAACTCGATTCGCGCAAAATCAACCGGAGAAAAGAGTTCCTATTCGAAACACCAAGACTACTGGCTTTTGAACGAAATAGGTCCTATCTATATTGAAGAGAATATGTTCGACCAATTACTTGCACTGGTGCAACGGCAGACCGATCTGGAAACCATACTAAACTATCATGAGCATTTATATAAATTGTATCCTGCGGAACTTATGAAATTGTACTCATCCCTATTGGATCAACATGCTGAGTCTGCCAATAAACGTAATGCCTACCAACGATTGATGGACATCGTATTCGCTATATTTAAAGATATACCTTCTGGTAGGGAAACACTCTTGGCCCAAATGCTTCACTGGAAAATGATCTACAGGCACCGTCCTGCGATGATGGATGAATTAACGAATATACTGGACAAAATCAATGCACAGGGGGAGTAGATGAATACATGTTCATCTAGGCCCCGATATCTGCATTTTGGTTAACTTGCTTGATTAAGCTCATGAGTTTGACAACATTGTTTTCGTCAAATAATCCGATAACCCCGCTGTCATCTAGCTCCGTAAAAGGAGGTTCCATGAGATCGGCGGTTTCTAGATAACCGTTGGTTACGAAATAACGTATTACAGTGTCCATAAACTTGATCTGCTTGGCCGAAAGGTTAGCTTCACCAATAAAATTTGTGAAATGAGCCTGTATAGCCTCTTGATCCAAGCCGATAATGGACCGAATAAAAGTTCCTAGCGGCTGATCACCAAATTCTTTTATAAACTCTTCCTTGGACCCCAGTGCCTCCGCTACGAGGTATTGTTCTAACTGCTGTAATTCGAAAGCATTGATCGGTTGATTTTTATGCAATTTGTCGATCACAAGATGATGCTTATTCTTTTTGATAAAGGCGGTTACTCGATCTTTATAACCTTGTAGATTTTTAAAATTTGCGATAATATCATACCCGATAATTTCTTCCTTTAAAAGATTATCATCAAGCTTTGTATAAATAGGTTTAATGTTATTCTCCTCTTTGAGCAAGTGTATTAGATCTCGAATTTCCTTTCGTAGATTTTCAATTTTTGATACTGATGCATCTTGCCAAAAATCTATGGCGGCCATCTCTCTTATGACGATTTCTTTAGCAGCGACAGCAGGTACATTTCGCTTTTTTAATAGTCTCTTTCCTATATCCATAAAGTTCTGGATAAGGACGGTCTGCCGCGGAGATTTATTAATCATTGCTCCTTGCAGTTTATAACTATTTAGATCGAATCGTTTAGCCATTTCATCTATGTCTTCAGTGTAAGGAATAAGATGAGACAGTTCCGTTTCTATAGCAATGATAGCAGATTTATTGAGGTTGTCCCACTTGCTTCTATCTGCAAATTGATGCACTACAGCGAGATGCTTTCTGACCTCATACCGAGCTGTATCCAGCTGCGCTACTTTGGCATGTAGTTGATTGATATATTCCTTTGCTAAAGCTAAATCTTGGTTATTGGCATCCATATTCTCCTGAATAAGGTTAGCAACATGTAATTGTTCCAGAAACAACAGTTGACTTAAAGGTCTTTGCGTATTCGTTTGATAACCGTCCGGATTCTCCTGAAAGAACTCAAGGTTTCGGCAGTAGTCAAATAGTAGGAAGAATTTTTTACCCTCATGGGGTCCAAATAAATCACGACGTAAACGAGTACCCCTTCCTACCATTTGCCAAAACTTAGCATATGATTTTACCGGTTTAAAAAATATGAGATTCAGTACGCTAGGCGCATCGACTCCTGTATCCATCATATCGACCGAAATAGCAATCTGAGGTTCTAGTTCTTCTTTGTCATAACAGAACTTTTCAAGTAAATCTTGCGCTTTGTCATTGTAATTGTCAATGACCCGGCAAAAGTTGCCTTCATATTCGGGATAGTTTTTGTTAAATCGCTCTTCGATAAAAACAGCATGACGATGGTTTCTGGCAAAAATAATCGTTTTGCCGACCTTATCGCCAGAAGCTACTTTTAACCCATTATTCATGAGGTGATCTAAAACAAGATCTACTGTAGGTTCATTAAATAAAAAAGAATTAATCTGAGACGCTCCAACTTCAAATTCCTGAAGGGCTTCAACAGATACCGCTGTCAATCCCAACTTTTCCTCTAATTCGGCCTTATCCTCATCGCTTAAATCTTTGTATTTCACGCCATCTCTTACCATCTGTACAGGGACAGCATACGAGCGTGGCGGTACTAAAAAGCCGTCGTTTACGGCAGTATCTAATTCGTAGGCAAAAGTGGGTATATCATCCTCTAATTGAAAAAATGAATACGTATTTTTATCAAGATCTTTTTTAGGTGTAGCCGTTAACCCAATCAATAAACCATCAAAGTAATCGAAGATAGATTGGTATTTTTGATAAATGGAGCGGTGTGCTTCATCGATGAAAATAGCATCAAAGTGACCTACACCATAATCCCGACTTTCGCCCTCCATTTGGTTGTTGATAAGGTTCATCATGGTTGGATAAGTCGAAAAAACAATTCTGGTATGACCTGTTTCTTTTTCTCTGGTCAGATCTACTGCTGACAAGTGAGGTAAATACTCCTTAAACGCATTTTTAGCCTGTGTGACCAACGCATTTCTATCTGCCAGGAAAAGTATCCGTTTTGCCCAATTGGACTTAGTAAGCATATCCACAATGGCAGCAGCAGTACGTGTTTTACCTGAGCCCGTTGCCATCACCAATAAAGCACGACGATTTGTTCCTCTCAGTTTATCATTCTTCACCGTTACGAAATGCTCCGAAAGTCGCTGTATTGCCTCTAGCTGGTAATATCTCCCCGCGATGGCAGCATTTACTTCAAATTTCCTGATATCCTTTCGCGATTCCCGTCTTTTGATCAATGTTTGTAACTCCGATTTGCTGTAGAAACCGTAAATCTGTCGGGGCGGATAAAACTGATCATCCCATATATACGTTTCATACCCATTGGAGTAAAAAATAATAGGGCGCTGGCCGGTATTTTTTTCTAGACAATCCGCATAAAGTGTGGCCTGGTGTTGACCCTTATGTACATCGTGAAGCGTACTTTTAGCTTCAACAATCGCTAGTGGTTTGGCATCATCGTTCCAAAGGACATAGTCGATGTATCCTTTGCCAGAAGGATTCGTTGATAAAGGCATTCCACTTACTTCAAACTCCAGATCGCGAGGTTTTTGTAGGTTGTCCCATCCAGCTTCTCTCAGATAAAGATCGATGAGCAAGCGACGTGTCTCCAGCTCAGTTATGAGCATAGGCGGCGCTGGTAAAGCGGCGATAACTTGTTCTCGTTCTTCCTTTCTGTTGGCGAGTAGCGATTGTACTTCCTCCAACTGTTTGCGCAACACTTCATTCTGCAGTAAAGCCTTTTGTTTTTCTTTGTAGGCTTCATCTGCAAGCTTTTGAGCCTCTTGATAAGATTGATTTAGTTCTTTAACTTTTTTTACGTTGATATCATCGACCAGACCACGAGGGATTAGATTCTCATCGAATTGTGCTTCTCCCGGAAATCTTTTGGCGTATAATTTTGCTATCCAATGTAAAAAGTTGTACATGCATTTGAGTACATGTAAGGCCTCTGTATCTTTAATTGTTTTTACGGTATTCCCTTTTCCTGCGTGCGAAGCGATATTGCCTAATAAACGAACAGTATTCAATTCTTCACGCACAGAGGACCTTATGTTTTCACGGAATGAGTCCGTATGCAGCAGACTATTGATCGATTTGTCAAATGGCATTTCAAAATCCGAGTCATTTTCGTAAAGCCAAAAAAGCGACATCTCTAACGTAGAGCGGCATAGCATCGCCGCAAAACGCGGTGCTGTAAAAGTATGCTGTTCTGCCTGTGTGATTTCTTGGTAAATAAGAGGAAACTCTTCTGCTAAAAAGTCAAAATTTGATACCATTTATTTCTACTCAATTTTCTATCTATATTAATATGGTTTTATCGCTACATGAAAGGATACCTATGGAAGATACATTAATTATCCTTAAATCATTAAGAAAATGCCGGAAACTTTATTTTCTTTTCAAGTTCTTCACGCCACTCATCCTGATGTGCCATTGTTTCATTGATTTTGTCACGATAGTATACCTGATACCAACTCTGTTTATGAAAGCCTTTAATCGCCTTAAAAATACGCTCGGAATGAATCATCAGCTTCTTAAAAAACTCCTCTTTCGGTTCACGATGATTGTTCAAGATCTGACTTAGAGACACAGGTGTAATATCCAAATCTTGTGCAAACTGTTGTTGTTTTTCGTAGATGGTATTAATATATGTATTTAAAAATGACGTAAATTGATGTTGCACATCACTTTCAGCAGAGTTCAAGTACTCGTCAATTTGTAGTTTTAGCTGCATCAATTTTGCGCGCATGATATCCTGTTCGGACGTTCTAGCCATCCTATCCCTTCTCGCCTGCATTAACAGTTGAGCATCATTTTGTTTTTCCTCCTGCGAATTATACCTCGCGTCTACGCCATATTCGACTGTATTCAAAAGCGTTGTTTTTTTAGTTGTCATGGTCATAAAGTTCAATTAATTCAAAAATCTCCGGAACCTCTAAACTAAGTGTCACTCCGGTAATATTCATTTTATATTTATCGATATAATGCTGTGCGATCTGGGTTTTGGGACGTAATGAAATACAGGCCCATTCACCAAAATCACGTACTGCAAGTTTGGCCACGTATGCCAATAAGTTGCCAATAATTCTGTCGTATATTTTAGCTGCCCCCACATTTTCTACCGATGCGGTTAATAACCTCACATGGATCCGCATCTCATCTGGGATTCTTTCAAAAGAAATCAAGCCCAATATATCGTCTTTCCCTTTAATCGTCAATTTGAATATTTCAAAAGAAGCTTCCTCATTCCAATCAAAGAAATACCTGTTGACAGGTAAGTTTTTGAAATCGCTCTTTTGAACCAGAGCAATTTCGATTAAATGGGACTGACTTGTAGCGACTTCGATAATATTCACAATACAAATATAACTAAAAAAGTTTACAGATAATGTAAACTTTTTGTTCTAATATTGGATAAAAATGAATGGAGACTAACTTACCAACTCACCCTTGAATGCTTTCTGTAATAGCGATTGAAATAATTCCTCGGATTTCTCTGTATTGGTCTGTGCTTTCAGCCGGTTGATAAGCTCTATTTTTTTAGCGAAGGCTTCTTGGAGGTGGATTGGGGGAAATATAATTTCTATATCCTTTATGATGGATAAATTGAGGTTTTTTTGACGCACTCCTCGCTGTCTAGATTTGTGATATTCTTTTGTTAATTGGAGTACTTTGTAAATATATGTTAAATTTCCATGTTCAACTTTTGAATATGCGATAGCTTGATTACAAGTCATAGATATTGTATTTATTGAAGACTTGAGAGCAGCCGTATCGTACATACCTAACATTAGACTGTAAGGTTCAATAAGTTTAGCAGCTGAATTACTTATAGCATTAAGACTGATTTTTTCTTTTGTGTTACAAATGTACATAGAATTAAGTTCTCCTGATGAAACCCAAGGAATAGTGCCGTTAAAATATTGATTATTACTTCTCGAAGGTGTTCCTCCAGTTGCCCAACGCCCTAACTCCTCCAACTTCTTCACCTCCCAACCTTTTTCATTCCTTACCGGATCGCCGAACATATCGGTAAAGATAGCTTGCGCAAGTTCGTCATATTTGGCTTGTAGATCTTTGTCTTTGCGACGTAATTCATCCGCCTTGTCCAAGATCGTAGCTATTTTTTCTTGAATTGGTAATGGGGGGAGTGGTATTATAGATTCTTTTAAAAACTTAAAGTGACGGCTGTATCCCACATTGGGGAGCTTTAATGTTTTTAAGAAATGAAACAAGTATTTGGAATCTAGTTTTTGACATGGTTCCAAAACTTTAACACCATCAGCTCCTAGAATAAAATCAAAATTAACGTATTTTATACATTTAGAATGATCTCCAAATACGACAACAGGCTTAACAACTTTAACTGTTAAATCGTCATCAAAATATCCACCAATAAACTTTTCACCCTGATCTACTATCGGATACTTTCCTTTATCTAAATATTTATCTTGATTTAATTTTTTGTTTCCTCCCGTAACATCTTTTACAACATCTGTAAATTTAACTTTCTCCCACATATTACAACAGCCCTTTCAATTCGTTTAACAATACCTGTCTCTCCCGATCAATTTCCGCGATCTGCTCAAGGATAGCTGCAGGCTTCTCGTAGCTAATCTCTTCATACACGACCTCTTTATATCTATTGATACTCAAGTCATACCCATTATCGCGGATTTCCTGCGCTGGCACGAAGAATGACTGATCCGTACGGCTGCGATCTTGCTCGCTAGCTTGGTTATGGTATCGTGTCACAATATCCGGGATATCATTGGCAGCAATAGCATTGCGCTTGTCGTCCAAGCTATAACCATCGGCTTTCATATCGTAATACCATACCTTGTCAGTACCGCCCGAATTGGTCTTGGTAAAGATCAGAATTGCGGTACTTACCCCTGCATAAGGTTTAAATACCCCCGAAGGCATGGAGATCACAGCTTGCAACTGTTGATTGTCCACCAATTCTTTGCGAATGGCTTTGTGCGCAGTGGATGATCCAAATAAAACGCCATCAGGAACGATCACAGCAGCACGTCCTCCCAATGTCATCATGCGTAGCATCAGACTCAAGAAAAGAATCTCGGTTTTCTTCGTATTTGTCATTTGGAGCAAGGAGCTCTCGACATCATTTGCATTCAGCGCGCCCTTAAATGGCGGATTGGCTAAGATAAGGGAGTATTGCGAATTGACACTGTTTCGCTCTGCCAATGCGGACCCTGAAAAAAGTACAGGATTCTCAATGCCGTGCAATTGCAAATTCATCGAAGCGATGCGCAACATGGAGGGATCGATTTCCATTCCATTAAACATATTGCCGTAATAATGTTCACGGAAGGCTTTATCGAGCAGCCAGTCTTCATGCGTTTCTTGGATATATTCAGCAGCATTCACCAAGAAACCTGCAGTTCCCATTGCCGGATCACAGATGGTATCGTCTTGCTGGGGTTGCATCAGCTCCACCATCATGCGGATGATATGTCGTGGAGTCCGGAACTGCCCATTGGTACCTGCCTCTGCAATTTTACTTAGCATATACTCGTATAGATCACCTTTCGTATCTCTGTTACTCAAAGGTAATTTGTCGATCTGTTGTACTACGCTATCTAACAAACTTGGACTCTCTATCATGAAAGTTGCGCCTTTCATGTACTGCGAAAATTTACCTCCTGCAGTACCGAGCGTACGCATAAAGTCAAATGCCGTCAGGTTCTCTAGATCTGTTTGTGGTATGCGAAAGATATCCATCATGCGCTCAGGATCTAAGTCTTTAAAATAAGACCAACGTAGTGATTTCTGCTCTTCGGTGTAGATATCTGCTTTTTTTGAGCTTCCCAATAATTGTTTTTCTTTGTCAATCGTAATCTGCCTATCATCCAATTGTTTTAAGAAAATCAGATAGGTAAATTGTTCAATAACGGTCAAGGGGTTAGAAATTCCTCCTGTCCAGAAGTCATTCCATATTTTATCTATTTGGGATTTTATTTCTCCAGTAATCATCAGTATTGGGGTAATTTGTTTTTTTTTGCTCTGTAAAGGTAAAGATTTGTTTTTGTTCTTTTTGATCGCTACGAAAGAATCAAAAAACTTCGCTAGGATTTTTTACCTTTTTGTAGTATATTAATTCCTGTCTAAATTTGAAGCTATTATTTCTATACTATGCTCGTATATCTTACCATACAAATCAATTGGATATTTTAAATCAGGAGACATATCTCTCCTAAAGAGCACCACATATAAATCGTTGATTATTTTTCGGACCTCTTGAATTACCTCCATTTGTTTGTTAAAGGAGATTGGATTTTCATTCGAAATCTTAATTTGCTCTTTGGTTTTAAATTCATGAGCCTCGGCATCTCTTTTATTTATAAGTTTATCTATATCTCCTTGGTACTTTTTATAAAAAAGTGATATTTTATCCAAAATTGTTTTAATCAAAGCATTGCTTGTTTTTACTTGGTTACCTTCGAGATAGTTTTTCAAACAGTTTAATGAGTGCTTCTCATCATCTTTAGGGTTGTTTTTCAAAATATAAGCAGTACGGATTAATGCTAATTCGTTATGGTAAAAAATCATATCTGTACTAAGATCACCTCGTAATCCATTCTCGGATATTAATCTATCTAAATTAAGGACAGCGTTAATATGCATCTCGATTTCGTAAGTGACGCGATACATCCAAAAAAGGTGATTTTCTACCTCATAGCGTTGATCGCTAGTTTTAAAAAAAGTCATCATTTCTATTTGTTTTAGTTTATAATACAAATGTAAATAGTGTATGTGCACTCTATATGCATAGTTGTCAGATCGTCTGCCTTCGGTCGCAATTATATGGAGAATTTGTGAGGCAGAAATTGAAAGACTTACGTATACTGTTTTAAACTTTCTTCTATTCTGGCTTTAAAATCTTCCCGAAGTTGCTTAGGGTGAATGACCTCCACAGCAGGACCAAAACCTAGTACCTGAGCATAAAACTCATAATTTGGAATAATCTCCAGTTGCAAGATGATATATTCCGAGCCGCGTTCGATAACAGTCTGTGAAGGATGTAAAGGCTTCGATTCAATATATGGCCATAGCGACTTATTCACTTTGATTTTGACAAACTGACAAGCGCCGCCAATAGGTTTACTAACGCCTATTATATCTTCGAAGTACGCTTCATGCGTGTCCTTCTGAAGACTAAATGCGATACCTTCGGCTGACTCAAACGTAATCATACGATCCAGCGCTAGACTGGTCCAAGTATCAAAGCCGCCCCGCTGGCCAAAGAGAAACCATCGCTTGTTATATTGTTTCAGAAAATATGGATGTATTAAAAAATCTTCTTCTTTATCTTGATTGAACGATTTGTACCGTACGGTCAATACTTGTTTTTGCTGTATGAATTTTAGCAAATCTCCCAAAAGATGGAGATTTTTAAGGTATTCATTTTGGTCAAAAAAGATGCATTCGTCCAGATCCTCCAATTGAAAACTCTTTTTGAGTTTCAACGCCAGTTCTTGGACAAAATCAAATTGGGGCAAACCTTTAAATCTTCCTAACATATCCAGCGTCATTTTTAGTAAATCAGCTTCCACGGGGTTGATTTGTTGCATGCCGATCGAATATCCTCCGTCGGCATAACGGTAGTAGGTCTTTTTCCCATCTTTAAAAGATGCTATTGGGGCTCGGAAACCTGTCTCACTACGCATAAAATCGATGTCTTTCAATATTTGTCTGCGAGAGATAGAGGAGTTCCTGCCAGTATAGTCCATTAAAGCTGCCGAGACATATTCGATAAGGTCATCGATAAAAAATTTCCGGCCTTTGTTGGAAAAACACCTGTCCAAGGCTTCGTAACGTATAATTGCATGTTTGTTGGTGGCCATCATTAATTTATTGGTCTATAACAAAGATAAGGCTTTTCTATGCATCGTATGTGCACAGAAGATCGTAAACCAGTGAACATACAGTGCACAGGACCTTATTTGCTTTGTAGTGAGTTTATTCTTTCAATAATTTCATTCCATACGGTAACCCGTAATGTGGAGTGAAATGAACTGGATATGTTTGCCAAAATTATTTAACTATGTATAAATTACTACTTTCAGGATTATTGATCTTATCGCTGAGCGCTTGCCAAAGTTATAAATATGGCAGTGAGGGCCCCACAGAAAAGAGCAACCTGACCATGGGGGTGGTCAAAAGCCGAATCATCAAAGGTGAAACAACACAAGACGAAATCCTCAAACTATTTGGATCGCCAAATCTTGTTTCCAAAAATAAATCAAACCGTGAAGTCTGGAGCTACAACAAGATGTCAGTCGAACAAAAAGCGGGATCAACAGATTTTTTTGCTGGTCAACGTGCGAGCCAAAGCAGCAGCAGTAGATCTTTTGATCTGATCATTACGTTTGATGAAAAAGATATTGTTGCAGATTATTCCGTTATATCTACCGCATTTTAACCTTAAAACACACAAAATGAAAAAAATTATTACATTATTATGTATTGCCATCCTATTTGGCTCATGTGCTACAAAAATGGTTACCAAATCACCTAGTGAAGTAAAGATGATGACCACAAAGCAATTGGAATCTAATCAAGAACTCGTATTCAAGTCAGTAATCAGTCTACTACATTCCGAAAGCTATATCATTGATCGCGCCGATAAAGAAACAGGATTGATCAACGCCAGCAAAAGAATTGAAAACAAAAATGCGGCCTCCCAGCGTTTTTGGACGGGTGTAGCCAAAGATGCCAATACTTCCAAAGCGATGTTTTATATAGAACCGATAAATGATGAAGTAACGGAAGTCAAGATTACCATGTACGAAGGGTCTGAGTCTAGCCGCAACGGTTACTGGGGTCAGGTGAATAAAGATACAAAAGAACAAATGATCTATGAGCCGCAGGTCTACCAAACCTGGTTCCAAAGCCTACAAGCGGAAATCGAACGTCGCAAAGCATTGGGTAGATAAATTGTCGTTAACAATATTATTCACTTAGATTTATAAATGAATAGTCATAAAAAAGGGATGTTCATTCTTGCAGAACATCCCTTTTTTATAATTTTTATACGACGGAGTACTATTTTCCTTCCTTCAATTTTTTTACTTCATTGGTAAGGTCCAACACCGCCTGGCTCAATGCTGCAATGGATTGTGTCTTCGCTCGATCCTCCTCAATAAATTTTTCAAGCAATGCGACCAGCTTATCTGATCCATCATTGTTAAATGTTGGTTGGGAATGTTGACTAGAGTTGGTTGAGTGATCGTTAAATGTATGTGAATGCTGTATATTATAAATTACATTCTCATCCTTAAAAGATTGAACAAATTCAGCTGTTACCCCCAATGCAGTAGCCAGCTCTTCTAAAAGCGGCTCATCGAGTGCGACCATATTTTCAAAGTCCGAAATCCGTTGCTGCGAGTACTTGTTGCGGCAAAGCTGACCGAAAGCCTCCTGCTTAATTCCCTGAATCTCACGGATGCGTTTAATATTGTGACCGATATGCATGGTTTCGTTTTTTTCTTTAAAAATAGTATTCATAATCTAGCAAAATTAGAGGGTGGTTTTTTACCGGTAAATCGGTGGAATACCACACCCTAAAATAATAAGTAATGCAATAACTTTGCCTTTAAAGTTACGAATTATTATTGTAACGAACAGCAACCGCTGAATGCTCTTTGACCTATTGGTATTGAAAGAAATTTTATAAGATCAATAAAAATTAAAAATAATGAGGCTGCTTGTGAAGCCTTAGGGTGAGGATAACGATCACTCACTAAATACTATTTATTTGTACTAGAGTTCGGTATATACAAAGGGTGGGCCTTGCTGTGAAAAATCGGGAGACCAACGATCTGCGATAAGGCTTCTTGTCCTAATATACACAACTGAGGCCGTTCCTTGTTAATAAGGAAACTTTATAACGTATGCATAAAGTGGCTGTCTTACGTGTGCTACATATAAGAATAGCTGACCGTTTGTGACACCGCAGGTTGAAAGTGATTTCAAGTACAAAATCTATATTATGCACAACTAGTTTCTCACGCGCTCAACAGTACTAAAAGTATATACGATAGGTGGGCATGCTCTTGATAGAAACTTACACAATTGGCGTTCGCTTACTCGTTTTCCGTAGCATATCAATAATTCGTATACACAAAGGTGGGCGCTCGCTTTAAATCTGTTTAATAAGAAATATATCAATACCAATTTTGTCAATGTGCTATTCAGCTTTAATATACCTATCATAAGATCAAGGTTTTCCAAAAAATCCGTCAGAGCCGGTCGAGATCTGTAAAAGTGATAAACCAATTAAACATGGATTATGGAAAAAGGAACTTTGACGCAAGAAGACGAGGAACTCATGGGGCAATACGGCGAATACAGACAGATTAAAAAGGGAGCTTTGCTCCACAGAGAGGGAATGGTAGCAAACTATGCATCAACTCAAAAACTCACCCCAGAAACGCTACGAAGATTTTGTATCAAATTACCCCAATATCTACAATCGCATTCCGCTTTATATGATCGCTTCTTACCTAGGTATTTCAAGAAAAACACTGACAAGGGTTAGGGGCGGGAAATAATTAGTCACTTTATCACCATCTACACTCCTGATAAAAAGGTTTATCAAAATAATGATGATAAAAAAGGCTAAATTAACCGTAGTTCAGTTAGCCTCTTCTTACAACGTTGACAATAAAAAACCTTATGGATTGGTAGACCACAAACTAAATTCTTTTACAAAAGCACGTTTTGGCAATTTCAGATGGTGTACGACTAGGGTCGCCAAATCTTCCGGCTGTAATACTTTTTCTTCGTTTCCATCGGTGAAGTTGGCGTTCACCGTCATATCTGTGGCAATGGTACTCGGGTTGATGGTCGATACACGAATGTTGGACTTGCGGCCTTCTTGCATCACACTCTCGGTAAGATTGATCACCGCTGCTTTTGATGCTCCGTAGGCACTCATTTTTGCAGAACCTTTCAAACCTGAGGTAGATGCTATGTTAATGATATCACCACCATTGTTTTTGACCATTTCCGGGAATACCTCGTGGATCATATAATACGTTCCAAATACATTTATTTTGAAAGATTGCTCCCATTGCTCAACTGGCAATTCGTTGATACCTCCTACAGCCAAAACTCCGGCACTATTGATAAGAATATCAATAGTTTCAAAAGTTTCCAAAATACTTTTTACCGTGTCTTGTACACCTGTATAATCTGAGACATCCAAGGCATAAGTTTGCACTTTTACATCGCTGTTAATGGCGCTGATTTCAGCAGCTACCCGTAACAAATCTTTTTCTGTACGACCTGCCAGAGCGATATTGACCCCTTCTTTTGCCAATTCCAAAGCCATCGCTTTACCTAACCCTTTACCAGCACCTGTGATAAGGGCATTCTTATTTTTTAAATCTTGCATATTTCTATTTTATATATCGCAAAATTCTGTTTTTATTTTATTATAAACGACTATTGAGCATTAAAATGTAAATTTGTTCCGTAATAATGAACATAACATGATACAGTCGGTCGAGAAGCTATTTCTCATTATGGATTATATGGTACAAAACGGTAATCGGGTGCGTATACAAGATATTGCATCAGGTTTGGATATGAAAAAATCTACGGTACATAATTTTGTTAAAACCTTGGTGCAGATGGGCTATGCAGATCAAGAGGAACTTTCTACCCGATATTACCTCACAGGCAAAATGCATCACCTCATCCCAACGGAATATTCTACCGCTACACTGAAGACAGACTATCGTCCTATCGTAGAAAAAATAACCGAACTCACCGGTGAAACCGCTTATCTAACCATACAGCTAGGATCCTATATGCGGCACGAACTAAAAAGCGATCCCAAACGCTCTGTACGTATAAGTCTAGAAGTAGGTAAAGAAATGGATGTAATGAATTCGGCTTTGGGCAATGTTTTTATGGCACATTCACCGAGTTTGACCAAACAATTAATGGTTAATCTCATCGAGCCAGAACAAATCAAATTGCAAAAGCAACTCGATAATGTAATAGAAAAAGGCTATGCTGAAGATTATGAACGTTTGGAAAAAGAGATGAATTGCGTAGCGGTACCAATTTATAGTAATAATAAATTATTGGCAGCAATTGGTATTTCAGGCCCATCGTATCGTTTTGGAACTAAAGAAATGCAACAGGGAATACAGATCATTCAATCATTATTAAAGAATAAGGTATCTTAATCTACACGATAATCGTTCTATAGCGTGTATATTGAATGCATCATGCTTATTGTACTGTGACAATTAAAAATGTAACATTGATTATTGTTGAGTAAAGGAAAAGAGTCCTCGCCAATTCCAGGACTCTTTTCCTTTACTCATTTTATCATTTCCCTTTTGTTTGAACCAAAAATCGAAAATTGCAATTAATGTAGCAGATCAGGTCGGAGAAATGTTGTAAGTTTGAAATTAGCTGTTAACGCGATGTGGAGAATGAAGCCTCGTAGACCTTCAAATTCCCTTTGTTGTCTTTCACTTCAAGTTTAAAGTCGTGTCTGCCACTGCTGAGTTCCGGTTCGAAGTCATGCCAGATATGTCTTGTTTTAGGGTCATATTTCATTAAAGCCCATTTCCCGTCAATATAAGCGTCAAAAGTAGCTATACCCGATAGATTGTCACTGATGGTAAAATCGATGGAGCGTTGATTGGAAACATTCTTGCCGTCGGTCAGGTTACGCGCAGTGATATTTGGTGCAATGGTATCGACAGCGATGTAAAAACCACCAAATTCGCGTACGTTGGCTACCACCCAGCCGTTCTCATATTGACCACCTTGTGCTCCGCCATCAGAAGAAACAATCAAGGCTTTGTCATAAAGATTTTCAGACAAGCTGTAGTCTGGTTTGATCATGAGCTTATAAAATCCGAACACCGGTGTATAAGCGTTGTGGATATAGTGCATTGCCGAGTAGCCTTTTGCAGGTTTTGCTCCCTGCGAATAATTGAAGTAAAGGTCGTCATACAATATATTTTTGCTCATATAAACCCGAGCATTCTCCGCTTCATATTTGTTTTCATCGGCATAGTGAAACATTTTAAGCCCCTTCGCATTTGGGCGGCTGATGGAAAGTGAAGGGTTATTCTGCACCTTAAAATTCAATTCACTCGTATTCCCTTGAACATCCTTAACCACATATTTTACCTCATGCACCTCATTGTCTTTCAACGTGATTTTACCGAGGTTATCCAAGTTTTTGAAGATGTTGATCGGATTGTTAGGATCTTTGAAGCTCTTTTGCACGCGTACCCCTGATTTTTTTAAATAAGGGTAGTCTACGTAAGACTGGATCGCACGGGTCTGATCAAAAGGAATGGATTCGAACAGTACCGTGCTGATGTTTTTATTGTCTAAAAATAGTTCAATCGAATATACACCATATGTAAAAGAGATTCCTCTCCGTTTATCAACGGTGTTGATTCCCAATCCAAAGGTACCATTCACAGGTATCGGCGCGGTACTCGCTAAGCTATAGGTACCATTGCCAGCCGACTTGATCGTCTGATGTCTTCGAGGTGTATTTTCGTCGAATATTTCGGAACCCAAATCGTAGACCGTCATACCGCGGATAATCGGTTTGACACCGTCTGGAAACAACAGTCCAAACAATTGCGGATTGAGCGGCAATTGTGCTTTTGTATCCCGGATTTCGAAATGAAGATGTGGGCCAGCTGAACCACCGGTATTGCCCGAATTTGCAATAAACTCACCTTTTTTCACCGGGACCTGATTTGGTTTGAGGAATACATCGACATCAAAACGTTTCTGCTTGTACTGCTCATCTTTGATGATTTTAGCAAGATCTGAATTGAAACTCTCTAGGTGCATGTATACCGAGGTGTAACCATTGGGGTGATCAATGTAAACATAATTACCACCACCACCTATCTGTACCCTGACGCGGGATACAAAACCTTCCGCCGCTGCATGCACAGGAATATTGATGCGTTGTTGTGTGCGGTAATCGTCTCCGCCATGAAAATGCGTCGCGCGCAATTCGCCAAACGATCCCGAAGCCTGTGGAGGAATATCCATGGGGCGTACAAAATAATTTTGTGGATAATTGCGACTTTTGATAATATCTTGCCCTTGGCTTAGGCCTGCCGTACAAGTGAGGAAGGCCAGTAATGCTATTCTTTTTGTTGTCATAAGATGTCCGAGCTTATTTAATTTTACAGCTAAACATCTTCTGTTCGCCGATGAAACCTTCCAATAAATCGCCGATGGCTACAGATCCGACACCAACTGGAGTTCCGGTGTAAATGAGGTCACCTTTGCGGAGGGTAATAAATTTGGAGGTATATACAATCAGATCTTCGTAGGAAAATATCATATCCTTGGTATTTCCCTGCTGGACTGTTTGTCCATTTTGCTGCAGGGAGAACTCAATCGAGTTCACATCTGCAAGCTCTCCTTTAGGAATCAAGTTGCTGATCACTGCAGAATGGTCAAATGCTTTTGCCAATTCCCAGGGAAGGCTTTTCGCTTTAAGTTCCTGCTGTACATCTCTGGCGGTGAAGTCAATGCCCAGACCAATGGCATCATAATACGTTGACGCAAATTTGGGCGTGACATGCTTTCCTTCTTTACAGACCCGGAGGACAACTTCGGTTTCGAACTGAATGTTTTTGGAGAATTCGGGGTAATAGAAATCTTTGTTATCCTTTAATACCGCAGTATCGGGTTTTAAAAATATAATGGGATTTTCTGGGACTGGATTATTGAGTTCTTTCGCGTGGTCGATGTAATTGCGACCGATTGCAATTATTTTCATGATATAAATTTTTAAGGCAATGAAGCTTTCAGATTTCTTGGCAAGCGCTTTAGCTCGACGTTCATCGCGAGGATGTTTGAAGCCAGATCCAAAGATGGCTCCGCTTTTTATGTGAGCGTCTTACACGTGGCGGAGACATATAACTTCCATGAAGATCATATGACTATCTTCCTAAAGCTTGTTGCGGACTTATACCCAGTAAACCTGTGTTTTCGCTTGCCACAACAAACTTAGCAAATGTCCGATGGTTATCCAAAAATGAAGAGAAGCAAGTCCATTTTAATTTAAATTAAGATTGCTATTTATATAGGTTTTAATTAGGTTTTGTTTAGGTTTTAGTTAGGTATAATATAGGTTATACCTAATTAAGACCTAAACTATATCTAACCTAATAATAAGTTATACCTAACTTAATTCAAACATAAATCCAAATCAATTGTTAGGAGGTTGTTATTAAGATGATATTAAACAAAAAACTTAAAATATGGCTATATTAGAAGATGGTCCAAATGGTGGTTTCCGGGGTAAAGTTGGATCGATATATGGATACAATCGTATGGGGCAATGGATTATTCGGGGTGCAAGGAGGAAAAGTAGTAAACCTCCGACTGAAGCTCAGCGATTACATCGCCAAAAAATGAAGGCTGTCGGAAAATTTTGTGCAGAGAACAAAGCTGTCTTTGATTTTGGCTATGAGTTAAAAAAAGAAAATGGATCTAAATATGGTGCATTTCAGCTTGCGCAAAAGCATGTTTTCAATGATGTGTTGGCTTTTGATACTGACTATAATCCCGTCGTGAATTTTGAAAATTTGAACGTGTTTGTGGGGGATTTAATACCGCCTGAGGGTACTAAGGTGAGTGTGAGTGAAGGACGTATATTTTTGGAATGGATACCAAACCCAGCGTATGATGATGAAATTTATAAGTTAAATCTAGCATTTGTTAGCTTAAATGATTTCTGTTCCTTAAAACCAGCAGTTGCATCTGCTAAGGATGGTCAATGTTTCGTCAATGTACCAGTTGAATTAAATCAGAAAGCTGATTATCATGTCTACATCGGGTTTTGGGATACCTATCATGGTGCATTCTCAAATTCGACCTATTGTGGCGTCATTTAATAGGATTTTTCCACCTACTTGTGTATCTTTAACACTATGAATAAAATACAGGCGGTATTGTTCGATCTAGACGGTACGTTAATTGATTCGGAATATTTCTATTTCAAAAATTGGGCACCTATATTAAAACAGGAATTTAACCTTCAGATCAGCTATGAAGATTGGATTCGCGATTTTGCTGGACATACTTTAGCACATAATGTCAAGCGTCTTACCGAGGACTATGGCTACGACGTGACGGAAGAACATATGTGGAAGCGTACACGTGCGGCTTATGCCGATTCTAACATGAGCGATATAGAATTGATGCCTGGAGCACGAGAAATTTTAGCTTTTTTGAAAGCAGAAGATATCCGTATTGGGCTGGTGACCTCAAGTTATAGAAGCACTGTCGATACTGTTTTGGGCAAACATGAGCTTTTGGATTATTTTGAGTTTTTTGTCACGCGTGAGTGTGTGGAGTTGCCAAAGCCCGATCCTGAACCTTATCGTTTGGCATTGACACATCTGGGTCTACCAGCCGACCGCTGTGTGGCTATTGAGGATACATCGACAGGAAGTACATCGGCATTGGGAGCAGGCTTACAGTTGATTGCAGTTACGAAGCAAGAGGTAGAACGTGCTAGACTAACAGCTGTTGATAACATTGTGGAAAACTTATTCGAGGCGAAAGCCTTGTTGGCGCACTGGATTTGAGGGTTGTAAAATCATTTAATCGTTTTAGCATTTGTATTTTTATTCGGATATATGTAATATTATCGAATTGTAAAGGGAACTCTGAATTATGAACCGTAGAACCGCAATAAAACAATTTTTCATTATAGCTGGCGGACTGACAATTTTGTCGTCCTGTCTGAATGATGGAGGTGCATCAATTGTATTAAATAAGTTGAAGATTTCGGCCGAAGATGAGCAATTTTTGGGCGATCTGGCGAACATCCTGATTCCAAAATCGGATACACCAGGAGGAAAGGAGCTGAATCTGCATCTTTTCGTTATTAAAATGGTCGATGATTGTGAGTCGCCAGAAAATCAGGCTAAATTTGTCGCCGGTTTCAACAAGTTGCGAAAACAGTTGAATTTAAAAAATAGCAAAGCGACTGAGACCACTTTGGCGGGGTTAAAAGACCAAACCGACGAGAGGGCTTTTTTTGAGACCTTCAAATCGCGTGCAATTCAGGGGTATATGAATTCAGAATACGTGATGAAGAATAAGGTGATCTATAAACTTATTCCAGGTCCGTACAATGGTGCGGTAAAAGTTAAGGCATAAATAGCACATGGCAAATCTAAATATTGACAGTGAAAAAAACAGAACCTACGATGCGATCGTGATCGGTTCGGGAATTAGTGGCGGTTGGTCCGCAAAAGAGTTGTGCGAGAAGGGGTTGAAAACATTGGTTTTGGAGCGTGGACGTGATGTACAACATATCAAGGATTACCCAACCACCAATATGATGCCTTGGGAGTTTGAGCATCGGAACGAGATGCCGTTCAAAGTAAAAGAAGAAAATCCGATTGTCAGCAAATGTTATGCATTCCATGAAGATGCGGCCCATTTTTTTGTAAAAGACAAGGAACACCCTTATATTCAGGAGAAACCTTTTGACTGGATCAGAGGCTATCAGGTTGGCGGCAAGTCCTTATTATGGGCGAGACAGACGCAACGGTGGTCTGATTTTGATTTCGAAGGGCCAGCGAGAGATGGTTTTGCAGTAGATTGGCCGATACGTTATGCTGATTTGGCGCCTTGGTATGCTTATGTCGAAAAATTTGCCGGTATTGCCGGTAATCACGATGGACTTCCTGAATTGCCGGACGGCGAGTTTTTGCCAGGCTACCCCTTAAATATTGTCGAGAAGTATTTTAAAGAAAGCGTCCAAAAGAAATTTCCGGAGCGCAAAGTTATTTCAGCACGATGTGCACACCTATCTAAACCAAATCAGATTCACATCGAACAAGGACGTGTACAGTGTCAGAATCGCGTACTTTGTCAGCGCGGATGTCCTTTTGGTGGATATTTCAGTTCTAATGCAACGACAATTCCTTGGGCCGCCAAGACCGGGAATATGACGCTACGTCCATTTTCTGTTGTTCATTCAATCCTCTATGATGAACAAAAAGGAAAGGCAGTGGGTGTACGTGTTATTGATACCAATACAAAAGAGGAAATTGATTTTTATGCCAAACTGATTTTTGTCAATGCGGCTGCAATCAATACGAATTTGATCTTATTGAATTCTAAATCGAACCGTTTTCCAAATGGTTTGGGTAATGATAGTGGTGTGCTCGGAAAATATGTTGCTTTTCACAACTATAGCGCACGAATTTATGCAGAGTATGAAGGACTGTTGGATTTTACGGCCGAAGGGCGGAATCCAGCAGGTGGAGGGTATATTCCACGTTTCAGAAACTTGCACAAACAGGAAACGGACTTTTTAAGGGGCTATGCCGCCGGTTTCGGAGCTTCGCGTAGTAAAGAGTCCGATCGTTCGGGCTTAGGGCTAGATCTGAAAAACAATTTGTTGAATCCTAAATTAGGTGTTTGGCAGGTTGGATCTCACATGATGGGTGAAACGATACCAAAAGAATCGGGAATGGTTTCATTGGATAGCAGTAAGAAAGATGACTGGGGTATTCCTTTGTTAAAAATTGCTGTCGATTATGATGAGAATGATGAAAAAATAAAAAAGGATTACATTGCTGTCATGACGGAGATGTTTACGGATGCTGGCTTCACAAACATTCGCCCGGATTCACACTGGCAAGCTCCAGGTTTGGATATCCATGAAATGGGTGGTGCACGTATGGGGCACGACCCGAAAACTTCGGTATTGAATAAATGGAATCAGATGCATGCTGTGAAAAACGTTTTTGTCACAGACGGTGCAAGTATGACCTCGACATCAACACAAAATCCTTCATTGACCTATATGGCATTTTCGGCACGATCTGTCGATTATGCGATTAGCGAGATGAAGAAAGGAAATATTTAGTTTACAGGGGAAAGGTTTTGAAAATAAATCTTTCCTCTGTAAAATTAAAGTGCTATCTTTCCACCCGAATAGCACGCTAAAACCAAGAAGAATAACCAAAAAGGAAAACAATAACGAATAAACAATTAATGAACAAATAAGTAATCAAAAAAAAGCAATTAAAAAACCAAAATAGGGAAACCAAAAAATTTTACAACAAAAGCAAAAGCGATTTAGCAGACTTTATTGCAGATTCTATGCGGCAATAATACCATAGACATTTGAACCCAGACGTTTTCTGTTAAGTGAAAGCAATGGAATATAGCAGGCAATTTTAAGAAAGCAGATCGATTTTAAAACGATCAATTAAGGGAAACTAAATTAAACTAGGCGTTCTAAGCATCTTTTTGCTAAAACGTTTTTATAAACCAAATCACTATTATAAATAATTAATAGACTGCCAGATTTAATCTATTACGATAGAGATGGGGATCAGGTATTCGTATTAATTATTGAAGATGATACTAATTAAACATGACCGTTTAAGCTTATCAAAGTTAAAACGTTTTATAAACCAAAATCACTAATTATATGAGCAGAATCGATTTAGAATCATTTGCCCGCTTAACGAAAAATACCAAGCTGTTTTTTTCGTTGGCTATTATCGCAGGGACGATACATCAGGCAAATGCGCATGTCATCGCCAAGAGGGAAGATCCAAAAGAGACCTTTACCCATAAGGTCGCTAAGTTTCAGGATTTAATTAAAGGAAAGGTACAGGATGCGAAGACTGGAGAAGGGGTCTCCGGTGTTTCGGTTACCGTCAAGGGATCAGTAAAAGGTACAACATCGGATGGTCAGGGTAATTTTGCCCTGCAAGCCAAGATAGGAGATGTCCTTGTCGTTTCGTCTATTGGTTATCGAACAAACGAAGTCAAAGTAATAGGAAATGCCCCGATTGATATTCGACTATCCGCGACAGAAGACCAATTGGAGGAGGTTATTGTTGTCGGTTATGGTACGCAAAAGAAAAGTGAAGTGACTTCAGCAGTGGCCTCTGTAAAAGAAAAGGATTTCAATCAAGGTGGTATGCGCAACCCAATGGATCTGGTGCAAGGTAAAGTTGCCGGGCTAAATGTGACGAGAACCCAGGGCAGTAATCCAAATGCTGGTTCAGATATCCAATTGCGGGGTATGGCCTCCATGAAAGGCGGAAACTCCCCGCTGATTGTCATTGATGGCATTCCTGGTGGAAATCTAGATTTGATCAAGCAAGGAGATATTGAATCCATAGACGTGTTAAAGGACGGATCTGCAGCGGCTATTTATGGGACGCGGGGTAATGGTGGTGTAATTTTAGTAACCACTAAAAAAGGCAAATCTGGAGAACCACGATTTGAATATTATACCTATGGTCAACATGAGTCTGTCGCAAAGAAACCTTCGATGCTGAGTGCGCAGCAATTTAGAGATTATGTGGTCAACGGACAGAATAAACCTGATCTTGACCTTGGCGCTTCAACAGATTTGTATGACGAATTGATCAATAAAGGTAATTTCTCAACATTCCATAATTTTGTTGCCAGCGGTGGTGGCGATAAATCCAACTACCGTGCTTCAATTAACTATGAAAATGCCGAAGGCATTGCTAAACAGAATGGACGTCAGCAATTTGGCGGTCGTGTCAATTTTTCGCAAACTGGATTAAAAGATCGATTGACTTTCTCCGGTAATATTGCTGCCAATTTCAATAAAGCAGATCTTTTGGGTGGAAAAACGGAATATTTCGAACAGGCAATCCAGCGTAATCCAACTGCTCCACTATACAATCCCGATGGAAGTTTTTACCAAACCCAGGGTTATAATAATTTTAATCCGCTGGATCGTATGGCCAACCGTGTAGATCAACGCAATCAGGAAACTTTTTCGGGAGACGCACGTATGAAACTCAAGATTATAGAACCATTGAGCATCTCAGCCTTCGGATCCTATCTTAGAAATAATTGGAACGATCGTCAATATCGTTCGATAAAAGATTGGGACCAACGCCAAAATTCTGAGTATCAGGGTATGGGCTATGCTTGGAAAAGAAATGAGTTGAATTGGTCCAAGACCTTTGAAACAACAATTGATTACAACCAGACATTCAACGACAAGCATAATATAACGGGTTTACTCGGTTACAGTTTTCAATATAATGGTTATGAGCGGTTTGAGATGTCCAATAATGGTTTTACAACAGACGCTTTTCAAGATTGGGACATGGGAAGTGGTACGGCTCTGACAAATACCAAATTGCCAAGACCATCGATGGGCTCATTTAAGGAAGACAATAAATTGATTGCTTTTTTTGGACGGGTAAATTATAATTATGACCAAAAGTATTTTGTGAGTGCAATTCTTCGCCGAGAGGGATCTTCGCGATTTGGTGCTAATCATAAATGGGGTAATTTCCCTGCCATTTCTGCGGGATGGACCATTACAAACGAAGACTTTTTCTCCAATAAAGAGCTTGTCAACAATCTGAAGCTCCGTGTGGGGTATGGGGTAACCGGTAATCAGGGCTTCCCAAATTACAATTCGTTGATCTTGTTGGGAACAGGTGGGGTATATCCGCAGGATGGCATCTATTATCAAACGTATGGACCGACACAGAACCCCAATCCCGACTTAAAATGGGAACAAAAAGCCGAATTGAATATCGGGCTCGATTTTGGTTTGTGGAATAACCGACTAACAGGGTCTCTAGATGTCTATAATCGTAAAACCAAAGATTTATTATACCAATATAAGGCGCAACAGCCAGCCTATGTGAGTACAAACATTTGGTACAATGTAGGCGAGGTTTCGAATAAAGGTGTTGAGTTGCAATTGTCTGGAGTTCCAATTCAAAAAGAAGATTTTAAATGGACGGTGGATTTTGCGGGAAGTTATCAAAAGAATAAACTCGTTACCATGTCCAATGATATCTTTAAGAGTAATTGGATGACTTTTGGCGGTCTGCCCTCTCCAGGTAATCTCGGAGATGCCATTCGTCTTGAAGAAGGCGGTGAAATTGGTTCCTTCTATGGAAAACGTTATGCGGGTCTGAATGATGCTGGAGAATGGCTCTTCTATAAAGCTGACGGCTCCAAGGCTACCATTGCGGATATAAATGATAATGATCGCGCCTATATTGGAAATGGTGTTCCCAAATTCAATGCGTCGCTAGGTAACCGGTTTGCCTATAAGGGCTTCGATCTGACCGTATTTTTCAGAGGGAAATTTAAGTATGATATTTTAAATACAGCGGATATGTTCTTTGGTAATCAAAAATGGTTGCCTAATAATGTTTTCGAAAGTGCTTTTACTAAACATGCCGACCTTAAACAGGATCCACAGTATTCGGATTACTACCTTGAGAATGGAAGTTTTGTGAAACTGGATAATATTACATTGGGATATAACTTTAAACTAAAGACTGATTATATCAAAAGTCTATATGTATATGCGACAGGGAGAAATATCGCAACCATGACCAAATATACGGGGATTGATCCAGAGTTGCAGGATACAGGTTTTGAAGCAGGGATTGATTCGCGCAGTTTCTATCCAAGAACAAGATCTTGGACAATTGGTTTAAATGTTGGATTTTAAAATAGTAAGGTTATGAAAAAAACAAATAAATATTTATTCGCCATCCTGAGCACTGTTACCTTAGGTATCTCTTTTAGTTCCTGCACCAAGTTGGATGAGACAGTGTATAGTAAGATCAAGGATGATAATTTTTATAAGAATAAACGGGAGGTTATGCAAGCTGCGCTCCGCCCTTTTACACATATGCAGGCCTGGCTTGCACCTACAGGTGGAAATGGCTTTTATTATCATTCCGAATTAAGTGCCGATCAGGTGGCCTGGCCGCAAAAGGGACGCCATGGATATGACGGTGGAGACCATATCCGGCAGCACTATCATACCTGGACAAGCAATGAAAGCCGAATGCGTGGGGCCTGGGAGTTGATGTGGGGCGGCGTTGGCTATGTCAATAATGCTATTCAGGATATTGAGAAATTGGATATCGCTAAAATTGCGGATCTGACAGAGGATGAACGCACGCAAATACTTGTGCAATTAAAAGTAATGCGGGCATTTCACTACATTAAGATAATGGATCTTTGGGGCAACGTTCCTATTGTGACAAAGGTAGCCGATCCTATTAACCCCGAAACCAAACCGAGAACAGAGGTTTTTGCATTTGTGCAGAAGGAGCTGGAAGAAAATGTGGATAAGTTGCCTAAAACCTCGGCCAGTAATATCGGTCAGGTATCTATGGCTGCGGGTTATGCCATGCTGGCTGAACTCTATCTCAATGCCGAAAAATGGTCGGGTAAGGCAATGAATGATGAATGTATCGCTGCTTGTGATAAGATTATTTCCGGACAGGCTGGCGGCATTGGAGGGGCTCCCAAATTGAGCCCTGATTTGAATGCATTGTTCAGTAATACCAATTCGGCGAATCCGGAATCCTTATTTCAATTTCAATATAGCAGACAGGCGGGGTTTACATTCGATTGGTCGGGATTCTATATGAGTTATGACTATATGAAGGAAGTGCTCAAAGTTGGTTACGGTGGATGGAATGCATTTGTTGTTATCCCTACCGCATTTAATGCCTATGCTGAAAATGACTTGCGGAAGAAAGAATGGTTTTTGTTTGGACCACAATATAAATACGGCACCACTACACCTGTATTGGGAACGGAAGAGTATTCAGGTAAACCGCTGGTGTTTGTCAATTCGATCCGCAGAGAAAGCGAAGGTGATAAAACTTCAGAAGGTGGTATGACAAAAGGAGAAGAGAATTCTGGAGCTCGATTTAATAAATATAAATCAGGTACCTTGGACGATGCCAACTACTGGGAGAATGATTATATTATTTATCGTTTAACGGAGATCTATTTCGATAAAGCTGAAGCACTTATGCGTAAGAATGGTGGAAAAGCCAGTAGTGAGGCTGTGGAGTTGGTCAATGAATCCAGAAAAAGAGCATTTAGTAAGGCTGACTGGCCTATGGCGCAGTATACTGTCGCTACATTGACGCTGGATGAATTACTGGCGGAACGGGGACGTGAATTTATTTTTGAAGGAAAGCGCCGGACAGATCTAATCCGATTCGGAAAATATATATCCGGATCTTGGTGGGATCATAAAGCTACGAACGATAAGAATAAAGAACTATATGCGGTACCGATGGATCAATTGGCAATCAATCCCAATTTAAAACAAAACCCTGGTTATTAATGTTCAGGAATAGTAGATGCCGTATAGGTATCTACTATTCTTTTACCTAAAACACATGAAAAGATATTTTACGTTGTTTCTTTTGAACTTTATTGGTGTAACCTTATTTGCACAGAAAAATAATTTTCAGAACTATGCTATCCAAACTTTAGATAGCATCTATAGCAAGTTTGGAAATACCAAGAATCAGCTCTTGGCTGAAAAATATCCCTTTGATGAAAACTTTAAAGCTGATTATCTGGATAATAATCAACAGGCAGCGCAGCAAAAGAAATATGCTTATCTATGGCCTTTCTCGGGTAGTTTCTCGGCTGTAAATGCCTTGATGGAATTACCAAAAACAAAAAAGGCATTTCAGTTCATACTTGACAAAAAAGTCCTGGTTGGGCTACAGGAATATAGGGATGAAAGTCGGTCGCCGGTTGGTTATGCTTCTTATTTAAATACAGCTCCTCCCTCGGATCGTTTTTATGACGATAATATCTGGTTGGGTATCGATTTTACCGATAGCTATATCCATACAAAAAAAATAAACTACCTGTCTTCGGCCAAAGAGATCTGGAATTTTGTAAAGAGTGGGGAGGATGATAAACTCGGCGGTGGCATTTATTGGTGTGAACAGAAAAAGGAATCTAAAAATACCTGTTCGAATGCACCAGCAAGTGTATTTGCACTTAAGTTATTTATGGCAACCAATGATAGGTCCTATCTGCAAGAAGGGGAACGTCTTTATGAATGGACAAAAAGAAATCTTCAGGATCCCGAAGATAAGTTATACTGGGACAATATGCAGCTCAATGGAAAGATTGGAAAAGCTAAGTTTTCGTACAACGCCGGACAAATGTTGCAGGCAGCAGCCCTGCTTTATAAGTTAACGAAAAATAAACGGTACCTTGAGGATGCACAACAGCTGGCTGAGGCCTGTCTAGGCTATTTTTTCGAAACGGATGCGAAATTGAATTTCCCAAAATTGAAAAATAGCAATTTGTGGTTTCATGCCGTAATGATGCGTGGTTACATCGAGCTCGCTGCGGTGAATGGCGACCAAAGGTATCTCACCGTTTTTGCGAAAAATCTTGAATTTGCCTGGCAGCATATGCGCGATCAAGCAGGGCTTTTCAGTCCAGACTGGACCCTGAAGGATCAGCATAAATCGAAATGGCTGCTCGATCAGTGTGCTTTTGTCGAAATGTACGCACGGTTGGCAAAAGCTGGGTATTAAAATCGATGTAAAACGGTATAAGGTTAAGACGCTGAAAATAATTTTTCAGCGTCTTTTTTTTGTTCTGTAACATATTGGTTAGAGAGATTAAATAATGTTTACTTAACATAATAGATGCTGTAAAATTTCTATTTGAACACCACCGTGGATATCATAAAAAAGGAGAAACCGACGATTACTTTTGTGCATTTCGACCAACCTGATGGCGTAGGCCATAATATCGGGCATAATACACCGGAATACTATGCCGAACTAAAACAGGTCGACAGACGTATTGGTACCTTGCAGCAAGCTGTAAAAGATGCGGGAATAGCAGACGAAACAATTTTTGTTATTGTTGCGGATCATGGTGGTACCGGAAAAGGACACGGTGGTAAATCGCTGGCCGAGGTGGAGATTCCTTGGGTAATGACCGGACCAGGTGTGCCAAAAGGAAAAGAAATCAAGGAAACTTTGATGATTTATGATATCGCGCCTACGTTAACTTGGTTGCTTGGTGCACCGCTTGATGCCGCTTGGCGCGGACAGGCAATCAAAGCATTCCAACAATAGTTGTTTCCCGTCAAACAAAAAGCCCCAAAG
>NZ_DJTD01000046.1:237222-489203 GCF_002440385.1 Sphingobacterium sp. UBA6317
CTTTGGGGCTTTTTGTTTGACGAATCGTCAATATTATATATCTACGACCACATCCATTTTGAAGTCGTCATCTTTTAGATGGACAATTTCCGTTGCTTTTTCGTAGTTAGTTGATTTCTTGGAGAAGAAGTCATGTTGTGTCGTTTCAGTATTCAAACCATTCAATACGATTGGGTTGACTTGTTTTACTTCGAAGATCGGATCAAAGCCTAAATTCATCAATGCTTTGTTGGCATTGTAACGAACATATTCTTTTACCTCTGCAGTTAAGCCAACTTCAGTATAGATCTCTTCTGTATATTTCAGCTCATTTTCATACAAATTGTAAAGCAAGGCCAAGAAACGAGCTTTTACCTGATCTTGATTTTTTAATTTTTTGAATTGATCTTGGGCTATTAATCCAACGAATACACCGTGAATGGATTCGTCTGCGATAATTTTCTTAATGATATCGGCAGAAGCAACCATTTCACCTTGTCCACATAACCATAATGGCAAGAAGAATCCAGAATAAAATAAGAATGACTCCAATAATACAGATGCAGCCATCGCCATATAAATCTCCTCGTCCGAAGCATCTTCTTTATCGATTGCGCGGTAGTAACCATCAATCGTTTCTGCTTTGTATTGAAGATATTTATTTTGTTGAACCCATTCGAAAATGTCGTTTATTTCGGCGGTTGTAGAAACTGTCGTGAAAATAGTGGAATACGATTTTGCGTGGATAGCTTCCATCATACACATATAGGACAATACAGCTTTATTCTGTAATGTATCGATATGATCGATGATTTTAGGCATACCTGTGTGGCTTTGAAGGGTATCCAATAAGGTTAATCCTCCTAAAGCTTTTTTATACGCATCTTTCATTTCTGGGCTGATACGTTTCCAGCTATCGATATCTTTTGAAGGAATGTATTCCGTATCGATCCAGAATTGACGGATATTTTGTTCCCAGAACATCAATACATAATCGTTCTCAGGGGTATTCCAGTTGACAGCTTTATATGTTTTACTCATTTTTAGTTTAAAGTATTAGGCATTTATTATCACGTATTTGGATTGTTGATTTTAGATAAGCCAAAAGCCGCCAATGGCGTAGGCAACTTTTGACTTTCTCCCATTATATATCCAAATACTAAAATCTCAAAATTAAGCTGAACAAGAGACACATTCGTCGATGGTCGATTTTCTTGTCCGTGTATAATAAAGGGATTTCAACCCCAATTTATGTGCATAGATATAATATCTAGACAAATCTCTTGTCGAATCCTTTGAGTTTGTATGCAAAATTGTAGATACACCTTGATCAATATGGCGTTGGATAACCGAGATCAATTTTAAGACCTTGAATTGATCCATATCATAAGCCGATTTGAAATAGAAATAATTATCGTTTGTCAAGTATGGCATTGGATAGTAAGTTGTACTATCTCCATACTCACGTACCTCAATGATATCGACGATTGGCATAACTGATGCGGTTGCATTCATGATATACGAAGTCGATTGATTTGGAGCAATAGCCAAGCGGTAAGCATGATAAATACCATGTTCTTTGATTTTCGCTTTTAATTCCAACCAATCTTCGACTGTTGGAATATGTATTCCTTCAAATAACTCCGTTACCTTAGCTGTTTTAGGCATGTAATCGCGGTTTATGTAATTGTTGAAATACGTACCATCGGCATAGGCTGATTTTTCAAATCCAACAAATGTTTTACCACGTTCTTTGGCAATTTCCATCGATGCTTCCAATGAATAATAGTTCATCATCATAAAGAAAGTATTGGCAAAATCCAGTGCTTCGTTAGATTCATACATGATGAAGCTTTTTGCAAGGTAACCATGGAGGTTCATTGCACCTAGCCCTACAGAATGCAACTCGCGGTTTGCTTTTGCAATAGATGGAACCATATCGATATTGGTCACGTCTGTAACGACAGTCAAAGCGCGCATAGCCGTTTTTACGGTCTCTTTTATACGTTTGTTGTCCATTACAGTCGCGATATTTAAGGAGCCTAAGTTACAGGAGATACCATAACGGATCGTGTCCTGTTTGCCATAGATCTCAATATCGGATACTTGAGATACTTGCATGATTTCAGTACACAAGTTCGAGAATTTCACTTGACCGATTTCATTCAATGCATGGACACGGTTGGTGTTCTCTTTGAAGAAAATATAAGGATATCCTGATTCTTTTTGTGTCTGAGCAATTTTAACTAAAAGGTGACGAGCATTGATTTTTTTCTTTTTCACGTTTGGATTCGTGATCAATTCGTCGTACATTTTGTCCATATCCATCTCATCCAAGAATTGTCCATACTCTTGCATCACCGTATGTGGGTAGATCAAATAGCATGGTTCATCTTTTTCTGCCAATTCCATGAATTTATCGGGAACGATGATACCGATCGACAATGATTTGATACGTACTTTCTCGTCAACGTTGATTTTTTTACAATCTAAAAATTCTTCGATGTCAGAGTGGAAAATATTGAGGTATACTGCACCAGCACCCGGACGTTGTCCCAACTGGTTAGCATATGAGAATGTATCTTCCATAATCTTCATGATTGGAAGTACACCGCCGGCACGGCCTTCAACACCTTTGATAGCTTCTCCGCGAGCACGGATTTTAGAGATATTGAACGATACACCACCGCCGATAGAAGACAACTTCATGGCGGAATCAACAGCGTAACCGATACCATTTAAGTTGTCGCCGATTTCATCCAAGAAACAAGATACCAATTCACCCGAGCGTTTCTTTCCTGCATTCAAGAATGTAGGGGTCGCTGGCTGATATTCTTGATTGATCATGATTTCTGCGTACTCAATTGCTTTCTGAACACCTTCTTCTCTTGCTAAGAACAAGGAAACAGCAACTACACGGTCTTCATAACGCTCTAAAAATTTCTCGCCAGAGTCATCACGTAAAGCGTAGCTCTGGAAGAATTTGAATGCCGCCATAAAAGATTCGAAACGGAATTTCTTCGCATAGACATAGTTGAATACCGTTTCCATTTCTTCAAATGTAAACCATTGGTAAAAGTCAATATAATAGTTGTTTTCTACCAAATAGTCTATTTTTTCTTTTAATGTATAAAAGAACACGGTGTTCTTATTTACATATTCCAAGAAATATGCACGAACCGCTTCCTTATCTTTATGTAAGCTGAATTCGTCATCATGCTTAATCATGATTTCATTATTAAGCAATATCCAGTTTTTTGCTACTTCGTTTGCTACCATCGCAAAAGTTCTTTAAGATGTCAATAAATTGATTAATATCTTCCATTGTTCCGGACAGTTCAAATTTGAACGCCAGTGGAATGTCGAAATCCTGTGAAATGCGATCAGCTGCTAGACCAAAATTCGGTCCCCAGTTGCGGTTGCCACTGGAAGTAACAGAATAAATATTTTTAGCTTCGCGTTTCATGAATTCTTTTGTGTTTTCGGGCACTTGTCCAAAATTTGTGGTGAAAGTGACCAAATGACCAGGGGCTTTTACCGTTAAATCGGCGGTGATCTTATGGATTTGCCAACCCGTTATCTGCGCTACTTTATCCATAAAACGTTGTACGTTCCCCGTTCTGGAATCATAATAAATGTGTATCATGTCACTGTTTAATTTTAATGATACGCTGAATTTATTAAAGTGCAATGGCAGCCAATTCCTCTGGTTTAAAGCCAATGATACGGTGTTGAATCTCTTCATTTTCCAACACAATTACCGTAGGAACTGTGCGGATTTTGAATCTTGCGGCCAAGTCTGGTTCATCAAAAGGATTAACCGTTTCATATTGGATACCTTTTTGATCCAAATAAGCCGATACTTGCGCACAAGGAGCACAATCGTTTTTCTCAAATTTGATAATTCTTGCCATGTTTACTTGTTTATTTTTTTATTCCAATCTTTATAGAAAAACTCGGTACGAAGTTAATGGTATCAATTTTAATCGGGGAGACCAGATTGAAGGTTAATCTAGCCATTAAAAATAGACAATTCGTCAAAAAGAAAAGTCTGTGTTTCGATACTTAAAAACTTCGTTGAGTTGCCAATTCTTTCATTAGCTTAACAAATATCTTATATTTTCTTTCGATGCGGTAGTTTGACTTTTCCACATTTTGGGCAAAAGTTTGTCAGAGAATGCGTTTGCTGCAGATTAGTGTTTGTAAGTTGTTGTTTTTCTGTGTTTTATAAATGTGGATAACTTTAAATTCGTAATTTTTACCACTATTTTACAAATGATTTAAGTTTAATTTTACTGTCATAAAAAAGCTATAAAACTTGCTTTTTTATGAAATTTTTATTATCTTATTTTGCCCTAATTTGAAAAATAAATTTATGAAGAAACTATTCTATGGTCTCTTGCTTCTAACGTCGCTACAGACGCAAGCGCAGGAAAACATTACCTTTCAAAAACCCTCTACTGAAATTTTGGCCTTAGCCGATTATGTGCGCCCCCCTCAGATAAAAATTTCTAGCGATAGAAATTGGATGTTATTTACGTTCCGGTCTACGTATAAAAGCCTGGCAGACTTAGGCCAGGAAGAAATGAAACTGGCGGGATTGCGGATTAATCCAAAGACCAACATGGAAAGTTCGACAATCTTTTTCGATAAGATTGCCTTGAAAAAAATAGGACAAAATATGGAATTTTCCGACTTCACGGGAATGCCCGAAAAAGCGGCGATGGCCAATTTTGTGTTCTCTCCAGACAATAACCGTTTGGCATTTAGCAATACAAATGAAAGCGGAACTGCCTTATTTGTCATTGATCTTGCAACGCGAAATGTCAAACAGTTGACTGCTTACAATTTGAACGGAACATTGACAGCACCATTTCAGTGGCTGAGAAATTCTTCCGGTTTAATAATAACAAGTCTGCCAAAGGATAGGGCGGCACTGTTGGATCCTTCAAAAGATTTGCCGACAGGACCTATTGTCTCAACAAGTGATGGGAAGGTATCCCAATTGAGGACATACCAAGACCTGCTTAAAAATCCGCAGGATGAAGTGAATTTTGAAACATTGGTACAATCCAACCTTGAACTTGTAGATCTGGACGGCAAGATTTCTTCCTTTAAAGATAAAGCCATTTATACAGGGATCAGCTTCTCACCGGATGGAGAATATGTGATGGTCACGACCATTACAAAACCTTATTCCTACGTAGTTCCGGTTTCGTCTTTTCCACAGCAGGTTCGAATTTATGATCGGTCGGGCAAGGAAATAGCGCTGGTGAATGAGACCCCCTTGACAGAGGTAATGCCGAAAGGTTTTTCGTCGACACGATCGGGAAAACGGGCCTGGCATTGGCGGAGTGATCAGCCAGCTACGTTGGCTTATGTAGAAGCCTTGGATGGCGGGGATGCGAACAAACCTGCGGAGTTTCGTGATGCCTTATATACTTTATCTTACCCTTACAATGGTGCGGGAAAGCTTATTTTTAAAATCAAAGACCGTTATGCTGGTGTAACATGGGGGAATGATAAATATGCATTGATCAATTCGCAATGGTATGATACGAGAAATGCAAAAACTTTTGTGGTGAATCCTTCCTCGGGAGAATCTAAACTATTGCATGACCGGAACAGTCAGGACGTCTATAATGATCCGGGAGATGTGTATATGGAAAAAAATAGTTTAGGCACTTATTCGATGTATATAGATAAGGATAAAGCGTTGTTTGTAGGTAAGGGTTTTACTAAAAATGGCGAGTTTCCTTTTGTGGATGAGCTTGATCTGCATTCATTGAAGAAAAAACGCATCTACACTGCTCCAGCATCTGAAATGCAAGAACGTATCGCCCAACTCGTGAACCCTAAAACTGGTGATCTGTTGATTTCGCTTCAGTCAGCATCGTTTTATCCGAATTATTTCATGAAAAATATGAAATCGGGGAAACAGGTGACGCTCACCACGTTGGAAAACCCGTTTAAATCGTTGGAAAAAGTTCATAAAGAGATTTTAAAATACAAGCGCAAGGATGGAGTCGAACTTTCTGGAACATTATATTTACCTGCCGGTTATGATTTTACGAAGAAAGAGAAGTTGCCTCTGCTAATGTGGGCTTATCCACGGGAATATAAGGACAAGAATACAGCCGGACAAAGCACGGCCAATCCGAAGGAGTTTACCTTCCCAAGTTATGGCTCTTTTATCTACTGGGTATCGAAGGGCTATGCTGTATTGGATAATGCGGCCTTCCCTATTGTTGGAGAGGGAACAAAAGAACCGAATGATACCTTTATTGAGCAACTTGTGGCAAATGCCGAAGCTGCAATTGATGCGGTAGATCATTTGGGTTATATCGATCGGAAAAAAGTTGCTGTGGGTGGGCATTCCTATGGTGCGTTTATGACAGCACATCTGTTGTCCAATTCAAAATTGTTTGCCGCAGGAATTGCGCGTTCTGGAGCATACAATCGGACCTTAACACCATTTGGTTTTCAGAGTGAACAACGAAACTTCTGGGATGATCCAACCTTGTATATGACCATGTCTCCATTTGTGAGTGCTGATCGGATGAAAACCCCACTTTTGTTGGTTCACGGCGGAGCCGATAATAATCCCGGAACATTCACCCTGCAGACGGAACGCTATTTCCAGGCCCTGAAAAATTTGGGAGCTCCCGTGCGTATGGTCATTTTACCACGCGAAGCTCATGGATATGTCGCCAAAGAAAATATCTTCCATTTACTTTGGGAGCAGGATCAATTTTTGGAAAAATACCTTAAAAAATAACCGGTCGATTAACCAGAAGCAATAGTGTTAAGGTGTACAAGGATTCAATGTAAAAGAAGGTGTCTAAAAAGTAAAAACAAACCCTCTGAGAATTGAATATTTGAAAAGTACCTGTATAGGGATTCGGTAAAAATTCAATATAAAAGGGGCTATCCACCTTTGGACTGCCCCTTTTATATTGAATGAAGTATTTGTTTTATTGATTTGTGTTTTTTTTACTAAAGTATCAATAGAATCAATCGTTTGGTTTATCGCGAAATGCAACGAGTTCATTGGTCTGAATAAACCTTGCGCTTCCATTTATACAATGGTAGACTTGCGTAATCATAAATAAGTTTTTTTGCTATTTACTCACTTTAACCGTAAATGGAACGACATACTGTCCCCACTCCAAAGAAATAGTTCCTTGCGGAGTAGCGTTGATCTTAAATTGTTCCTGTGAGGTACTTGCAGTAGCGTTGCTTACGGAAACGCGGAGCGCATCTTCGTTGGCATCATATTTTGTTCCCCACTGATTCCACACTTTATTAAACATAATTGTTGTTTCGTGTTCCCCAGGGATGCTGTAAAGGCCATATTTACCAGCAGCTAATTTCTTGCCTTCAACCAATACATCTTTATTAAATTCGATGGTGGTCGCTTCATTTGCTCCAGTACGCCATACAATACCGATAGGGGCGATATCAACACCAAGCTGACGACCTTTCAATGAAGGGCGGCTATAATTAATGTCAATCGTGACACCATCGGTGGTGGTTACCTTAGTGTTGTCTGGAGGACTTGGGCGTTTACTTTTGTCGGTCTGAGCAAAAGTAAGTTGACCTATTAAGGTCAGAATCGTTAAAATTAGTACTCTCATTTTTCGTATAGTATTGATTAAACAATTAAACTTAGATAAATTACTTTTTATATGCAATATGCCTTTGGTCAAATAAAAATAATTTATCGCTCTCTCCTAAGCTATTGAATATCTTTTAATAACGGAAATATACGATTTTTTAGGTTATGGAATTGTTCGTTTTTTTGAAGGCTTTGAGTGGGATATTTTGGTTATATTAACGAGAAAAGCCAGTGATTCATATCCTGGCTTTTCTCGTTTATACCTATTATTTATACAAGATATTCAAATAGTGTCTGGTCTTTATTGATTTCAATGACATCAAACTTATATTCTTTCATGCGTTCAATCAGTGTTTCGTAATCCTCAGGCTTGTTGAGCTCAATGCCGACTAGCGCTGGACCTCTTTCGCGTTCTGTTTTTTTGATAAACTCAAAACGGGTAATATCATCCTTAGGCCCCAATACTTCGGAAACGAAGAGTTTTAAGGCGCCTGGACGTTGTGGGAAACGAACGATAAAATAATGCTTGTACCCTTCGTAAAGTAGAGACAATTCTTTGATTTCACTCATGCGGTCGATATCGTTGTTTCCACCGGATATGATGCAGACGACTTTCTTACCTTTAATTTCATCTTTGTGAAATTCAAGAGCGGCCACGGATAGAGCGCCTGCAGGCTCAACGACAATTGCATCCTTATTGTACAGCTCTAGGATACAGGTACAGATCTTTCCTTCGGGAATAGAGCGTGTATCATCCAACAATTGTTTGGCAATTTCAAATGTCGTTGCACCGATTTTTTTAACAGCTGCCCCATCAACAAATTTGTTGATATGCTCGAGCTCGATCGGTGCGCCGTGAGTCAAGGCCGCTTGCATGGAGGGGGCTCCTTCGGGTTCAACACCATAGCATTTGATTGCGTTGTTTTTACTTTTTAGGTAATAGCTCGCTCCCGCGGCAAGTCCACCGCCACCAATTGGGATAAATATGGCGTCCATATCGGGAAGATCTTGTAAAGCTTCAACGGCTACAGTACCCTGTCCTTCCACAACTTTGAGATCATCAAATGGCGGAATGAAAGTCATGCCATGCTCTGCTGTATAAGCCAGCGCTGCTTTTTGGCAGTCATCAAAAGTGTCTCCGGTCAAGATAATTTCTACATTGCCGTTACCCCACATTTCCGTTTGTGAAATCTTTTGGCGTGGTGTCGGCCCCGGCATAAATATCACGCCTTTGATGTCGAGTTTATTGCAGGAGAAAGCAACGCCCTGAGCGTGGTTGCCTGCGCTGGCACATACAACGCCACGTTGTCGCTCTTCCGCTGTTAAGGAAATAATTTTATTGTAGGCACCGCGTAATTTATAGGAACGTACGACTTGTAAATCTTCCCGTTTGAGATAGACTTCAGCGCCATATTTTTCGGATAGATGCCGATTATATTGAAGCGGTGTTCTGTTGACCACAGACTTGATGCGGTCAAGTGTAGCTTCTGAATTGATGTTTAAGGTTGATAGATTCATTGTTAGATGATTGCCTAGTTAAGGTAGCAAATAAAACGCAGATATTCGCTGTTATATGAGAGATTCTACCTATACAGTATTTAAATTTAGTTGATTTTAAATGGAAGATCGTTTGTACGTATGATAAAATAATAATTAGCAACGTATCATTTGGATCCTTTTAAAAAAATGTATTTATGATAAAAAAAGGCTGCATCTGCAGCCTTCCTTTTTTTATATTTTTTCTTGGATGAGGCTTTTTAGGTCATCATCACAAATATTTTTCTTTTCGTCGGCCAAAACCAAGAAACGTTGATAGCAATCAGCTAAATCATCTTTTTCAAGATGGAAGCCTAAACGCTCCAAATGGTGCTTAAGGGCATGTCTTCCTGAACGTGCAGTTAAGATAATATCAGCTTCAACCAAACCAACATCTTCTGGTCTGATGATCTCATAGTTCTCACGGTGTTTTAGGAAACCATCTTGGTGAATCCCCGAGCTGTGTGCGAAGGCGTTGCGACCAACGATCGCTTTATTCGGTTGTACAGGCATGTTCATCATTTCACTTACCTTGCGCGATAAGTACGTAAACATGCGGCTATCGATGTTTGATGTCAAGCTTCCAAACGACTGGTTGTGCACTTTAAGGATCATGGCTACTTCTTCAAGTGACGTGTTTCCGGCACGCTCACCGATACCGTTGATGGTACATTCCACCTGACGGGCTCCATTTTGAATCGCAGCGATAGAATTTGCTGTTGCAAGTCCCAAGTCATTGTGACAATGTGCCGAAATAATGGCCTGATCGATATTGCGTACATTCTCCTTGAGGTAATTGATTTTTGAGCCATATTGGTCTGGCAGACAATAACCGTTTGTATCGGGGATATTGACTACCGTAGCACCGGCAGCAATCACCGATTCAACCATTTTAGCTAGAAATGCCAAGTCTGCGCGACCCGCATCTTCTGCATAAAACTCGACATCTTCCACATAGGATTTGGCATGTTTTACAGCCGCGACGGCACGTTCTAAAATTTCTTCTCTTGTGCTGTTGAATTTATATTTGATATGCATGTCCGAAGAACCAATACCCGTATGGATACGTGGGCGTTTGGCATATTTTAATGCCTCGGCAGCTACGTCAATATCGTTTTGATTGGCACGGGTCAATGCACATATAATGACATCGTTTACCGCTTTAGATAATTCGACGACCGATTGAAAATCACCAGGGCTAGACACTGGGAAACCGGCTTCGATAATATCCACCCCTAGTTTTTCCAGGTCTTTAGCAATCTCAATTTTCTCTGGAGTAGTTAATTGGCAGCCTGGTACCTGTTCGCCATCACGTAAAGTGGTGTCGAAAATGTAAAGATGATTAGGATCGTGTAACATAATTTCTTAATTCAAAAGATTTACAAATTAAAAAGGGTATACTATTTAATAAACTCCAATACTTTTTCACCCATTTCCTGAGTACCTAAGATTTTTGAAGCTTCTGTGCTGCTGTTGGCAATATCACCGGTTCTCCAACCAGCTTTTAATGTTTCTGCAACAGCATTGGTAACCGCTTTAGCTTCCTCCTGTAGACCAAAGCTAATATCAAGTATCAAGGCAGCAGATAAAATTGAAGCCAATGGATTTGCTTTATTTTGACCAGCGATATCGTGTGCAGAGCCGTGGATAGGTTCGAAGAAGCCTGTGCCATCACCTACGGAAGCAGAAGCCAACATACCCATCGAGCCTGCGATCTGTGACGCTTCGTCTGTCAGGATATCACCAAAAAGATTGGCTGTCAATACCACATCGAATTTCTTTGGATTTTTCACCAATTGCATGGCCGCATTATCGATAAACATGTGCTCGGTTTCAACATCCGGATATTCTTTTGCGATTTCCTGGACAACTTCTCTCCACAGGCGGGATGTTTCCAATACATTGGCTTTATCAACAGAGCATAGTCTTTTGTTACGCGTGCGTGCTGCATCATAAGCTTTACGTGCGATACGCTCAACCTCGTAACGGTGATAATTCATCAAGTCTGAAGCAAAGGTATTATCCTCATTGCGATTTTTCTCACCAAAATAGACATCACCTGTCAGTTCACGGAAGAAAAGAATATCTGTACCTTGAAGAATTTCGGGCTTTAAACTCGAAGCATCCAATAACTCATCGAATAAAAGGATTGGACGAAGATTTGCGTAAAGACCTAGTTCTTTACGGATTTTCAACAAGCCTTGTTCAGGTCTTACCTTAGCAGAAGGATCATTATCATACTTAATATGGCCAATGGCGCCGAAAAGGATCGCATCAGAAGCTTTTGCTTTAGATAATGTCTCATCAGGAAGCGGGTTGCCTGTCGCTTCAATTGCAGTATGGCCCATGATAGCTTCATCAAAGCTGAACTCATGACCATAATTTTCACCTATTTTTTCTAAAACTTTTTTACCCCAAGTTGTTACTTCTTGGCCGATGCCATCTCCAGGTATGATTAAAATATTTTTCTTCATTGTATTTTTAATATTGAGCTATCAGAGATAGGTCTAATGAAACTTTGGAAAATAGGCCTAAAACCTATTGAGTTATCTTTATTTTTGACTTTTGATTTCCAGTGTTTTCCGATATCTTGATTCTCTTTTTATTTTTTTGTTCTTATTTTCGAATTAATTGAAGTTTTCCACAATTTTTATGTTGATAAAGTTTCTTTTTTGTGGATAACTTCGGATATAGCCTTTACTTCTCCCTTTTCCAACACGATTTTATTGTCAATGCACGTTGGTAGCTGGGTTTGGAAGTGACCTACATAAATGAGCGTCTGGCCACTTTTACTGAGGTCATCGATGACGTCGTTGAAATACTGGGTCTGCTCTTTATCTAAGCCCTGACAAGGTTCGTCCAAAATCAGCAATTCTGGATGTTTCACGATCGTGCGGGCCAATAGGACCAAACGTTGTTGACCTAAAGGCAATGATCCCAATGTTTTGTGTTTAACCTCTTTGAGGTCAAAAAAATGGAGAATTTGCTCGAGCTTTTGCTGTTGTTCAAATCCTAAGCGTTGGTATAGGCTCATGGAGTCAAAAAATCCAGAAGCAATCGTCTGCCCAACGTTGGCATTCATATCATAGTACCAATGTAATTCCGGAGATATAATACCCAAATGTTCTTTGATATCCCAAATACTTTCTCCAGATCCTCTTTTTTTGCCAAAAAGATGGATGTCATTGGCGTAAGCCTGTGGATGATCGCCGTTGATGAGACTAAGCAAAGTTGATTTTCCTGAACCATTATGCCCTTGTAGCAACCATTTTTCACCGGCTTTTACTTCCCAGTCAATATTCTTTAAGACTTGTTTTTCGCCGTATGAAATATTGATTTTGTTCATTTTTACCATGACCTGGGCAGATACCTGAGGTGCCTGTTGTAGAAAATAAGGCAGCGCCTTTCTTATTCGGGGCAAGCCTTTGGATAGCTCTTCACTCCGTTGGCGAATCCTGATTTTACCTTCCTGAATTTCCGCAAAACGATTGATACAATCCGGTTGTTCGTCATCATTACTGATCAACAACAAGGTGACCCCTTTATCCGCAAGCTGATCGAAAATCTGATTGAGATCTTTTCTGGACTGTGCATCCAGTCCTGTATAAGGCTGGTCGATAATGAGCACCTGAGGTTGAAGCCACAAGGCCTTGATCAATTGCAGTCTTTTGTGTTCGCCACTCGAAAGTTCAATCAACTGCTGATCTTTGAAATTCTCGAATCCAAAAATGTTCAGGTAAGAACGTACGTTTTCAAAAGAAAGCTGTTCTTCTTTTGCAAAATGTTTCAACTCGGCAAAAACCGTTAATGTATCGTTTTTTGCAAATTTATTGTAGCGCTGTTGGTAATAGAAATTGCGATCGCCTTCAAGATTGGTAAACTGAAACCAATTGGAAACGTAATGAATTTTTGCCGGCAATAGGCTCGTTGGGTCAAGATGGAATGTAATCTGGCCTTCATACTTCAATTGCCCGGCAATCGCTTTTGCCAGCGTGGTTTTTCCTGTACCGCTCGGACCGCCTAAGATCCATTGCTCGCCAGGAAAAATTTGCCAATTTAAGTCTTGCAGTACGGTATCTTTACCGTACTGAATGGTTAAATTGGCAATATGGACGACAGGATCTACCATTGTCTGTTTGCTTCAAATGCTTCGATTGAATCTTTTTGGTTAAGGATAAAATCAATGTCATCATAGCCATTGATCAAACATGATTTTTTGTATGGATTGATTTCAAACTCAAATTGATCACCTGTCTCTGTCAACATGACTGTCTGTTTTTCAAGATCAACAATAATCGCCGTTGACGGATTTTGGTGCACCAATTCGAAAATTTTCGCCAAAAACTCTTCAGGTACCTGAATCGGTAATACACCGTTGTTAAGGGCATTTCCTTTGAATATATCGGCAAAGAATGAGCTGATGACCACATCAAAACCATAGTCTTGAATAGCCCAAGCGGCATGCTCGCGGCTTGAACCACAACCAAAGTTTTTACCGGCAACCAATATTTTTCCCGTATAGGTCGGGTTGTTCAACACAAAATCAGTTTTAGGCTGATTGTCTGTGTCAAAACGCCAGTCGCGGAATAAATTATCACCAAAACCTTCACGCGTGGTCGCTTTTAGAAAGCGTGCGGGAATAATTTGATCAGTATCAATATTTTCGATAGGTAGTGGGACTACCTGTGACGTTAAAGTTTCAAATTTTTTCATTTTTTTCTGCTTAGATCAACTCTCTTACATCTGTTACTTTACCTGTTACTGCCGCAGCTGCTGCTGTCAAAGGAGATACCAGCATGGTGCGGGCATTCGGTCCCTGACGGCCTTCGAAATTTCTATTTGAAGTCGAAACACAATATTTACCAGCAGGGATTTTATCTTCGTTCATCCCTAAACATGCCGAACATCCTGGTTCACGTAGCTGGAATCCTGCCGCTTCAAATATTTTATCCAAGCCTTCTTCTTTCGCTTGTTTTTCTACTTGTTTTGAGCCCGGTACAATCCATACTTCAACGTCTTGTGCTTTTTGCTTGCCTTTAACGAATGAAGCTACTTCACGTAAATCTTCAATACGGGAATTGGTACAACTTCCGATAAACACATAATCAACACGGTTGCCTAAGACTGTTGAATCATCTTTAAAACCCATGTAATCCAATGCTTTTTGGTACGATGGCCGTTCTGATTCTGGTTGTGCGTTAGTTGCTGGAATATGTTCCGCGATACCCATACCCATGCCTGGGTTGGTGCCATAAGTAATCATTGGTGCAATATCTGCAGCATCAAAAGTCAACACTTTATCAAAGATGGAATCTTCGTCAGAATATAATGTTTTCCAGTATGCTAGGGCTTGATCCCATTCCTCACCTTTCGGTGCGAATTCACGGCCTTCTACGTAGTCGAAAGTGATCTGATCTGGAGCAATTAAGCCTCCACGTGCACCCATTTCTATACTCATATTACAAATGGTCATACGTGCTTCCATGCTTAAAGAACGGATTGCTGAACCAGCATATTCAATAAAGTAACCTGTACCGCCCGCAGCAGAGATTTTAGAGATGATATATAGGATGATATCTTTTGCTCCAACACCTTTTTGAAGGGTACCGTTGACTTCAATTTTCATTGTTTTTGGCTTCGACTGCAACAAACATTGTGTTGCGAAGACCTGTTCAACCTGAGAGGTTCCAATACCAAAAGCAATAGCTCCAAAAGCACCATGTGTTGAGGTATGACTATCGCCACAGACCATCGTTTTACCTGGTAGGGTGATACCCAGCTCCGGACCAATAACGTGTACAATCCCTTGGTATGGATGTCCTAAACCATATAATTCAATACCAAATTCAGCACAATTTTTGGTGAGCATATCAACTTGATAACGGGATAGCTCTTCTTTGATCGGTAAATGTTGATTGAGTGTCGGTACGTTGTGGTCGGCAGTAGCTACCGTTTGCTTTGGACGAAAAACTGGGATTCCTCTTTTACGCAAGCCATCGAAAGCTTGAGGTGAAGTAACTTCATGAATCAAGTGGGTGTCGATATATATAATATCCGGAAACCCTTCTTCACGCTTGACGACGTGCGCATCCCAAATCTTTTCTACTAATGTTTTTGACATTTTTTAATCTCTCTTATGTTATTTTTATATGAACCAAGGTGATATTGCAAATGTCTCAATATCACCTTGATTTCGATATACTAAATTACGAAATATTCATGATTTTTGGAGCATGTATAATTTCGTATGGACTTTTAAACAGTTTTGATTGCTTTCATTGCAGTCATCGCTTTGCGCAATTTGCGACCGACGATTTCTACAGGGTGATCGCGTAGAATTTCATTGATGACAACTAATTGTGCGTTATCAACTGCAGCATCTCTACCTTCATTGAAGTTTTTACCTACGAGATCAGTATCAACAGTTTTCATGAAGTCGGCCAACAAAGGTTTACAAGCTTGGTCGAATAGGTAACAACCGTATTCTGCTGTATCAGAGATAACACGGTTCATTTCGAACAATTTCTTGCGAGCGATTGTGTTAGCGATCAATGGTGTTTCGTGCAATGATTCATAATATGCTGATTCTGGTTTGATACCTGCTTCAACCATTGTTTCAAATGCCAATTCAACACCTGCACGGATGAAAGCAACCATCAGTGTATAGTTGTCGAAGTATTCTTGTTCGTTGATTTTAACATCACCAGCAGGTGTTTTTTCGAACGCAGTTTCACCTGTTTCAGCTCTCCATTTCAATAAATTCGCATCACCATTTGCCCAGTCTTCCATCATGGTCTTGCTAAAGTGACCTGACATGATATCATCTTGGTGTTTTTGGAATAAAGGACGCATAATATCCTTCAATTCTTCAGAGATCTCAAAGGCTTTTACTTTTGCTGGATTGCTCAAACGGTCCATCATTCCGCTCACACCACCATGTTTCAAGGCTTCCGTGATTACTTCTACACCGTACTGTACCAATTTTGATGCGTAACCAGCTTCGATACCTTTCTCGATCATTTTGTCGAAAGATAAGATCGAACCTGTTTGCAACAATCCACAAAGAATCGTTTGCTCACCCATTAAATCTGATTTTACCTCGGCTACGAATGAAGATTTCAATACACCGGCTTTATGTCCACCTGTTCCTACGCAGTATGCTTTTGCTTCAGCCCAGCCTTTTCCTTGCGGATCATTCTCTGGGTGAACAGCGATTAAGGTAGGAACACCAAAACCACGAAGGTACTCTGCACGAACCTCAGAACCTGGACATTTTGGAGCAACCATGATGACAGTAATATCTTTACGGATTTGCATACCTTCTTCAACGATGTTGAAACCGTGTGAATACGATAATGTAGCGCCTTCTTTCATCAACGGCATGACAGCGTTGATTACTGACGTATGTTGTTTATCTGGAGTCAAGTTGATAACTAAATCAGCAGATGGGATCAATTCCTCGTAAGTGCCTACGTTAAAGTTGTTGTCCGTAGCGTTTTTCCAAGAATCTCTTTTTTGTTCAATAGCTTCTTTACGCAAAGCATAAGAAACGTCCAGTCCGCTATCTCTTAGGTTTAAACCTTGGTTCAAGCCTTGCGCACCACATCCTACGATTACGATTTTTTTACCTTTTAAAGCATTTACACCATCTGTGAATTCAGTGTTGTCCATGAATTCAGCGTGACTTAATTGTTCTAACTGCTCTCTAAGCGGTAAGGTGTTGAAATAATTTGCCATTGTTTTACTTTCTTTCTGTTATGGGTTGTTGATTATTTATTTTAATTATTGTACTAATCTGCGTTGCGCCATGGCGTAACCGAAATGAACGTTATCGTGACCTGATGTCAGGGCAATAACTTCTTCGATGGTATCCATTGGATAGCCATAGGTTGCTGTTGAGAAGGAGGTGATTTCTCCGAAAACACCGTGTTCATAGTCAGCAGCAATTTGCTCAATACTGCGGATTGCAATTTCTTTCAATTCATCAACCTCTGCTTGTTCAACAAAGCGGGTTGGCTTGGTGTCTTTTTTATAGTCTTCATTATATTTTACCCAGGTCGTGTCGGCTTTAATACCTGTACGGACATAGACTAAGGTCTGTGTACTGACGACAATGTGGGCAAAATTCCAGATGATATTGTTGTTAAATCCCGTGGGAATTTTGTTAAGCTGTTCAATGGAAAGACCGTCAAGTAATTCAATGAATTTTTGACGTGACTTTAAGATAAATTTAAATGTCTCTTGCATAATACTTTTAAAGCTTACATTGTAAATACATCATCTCTTTTGTCGAGATACTCGTTCTCTACAATTTCTATCGATGGTTCCTTGGCTTCAAACTGAACCAATTTGGAGTGGAAACCTGCGCTATCTTTAATGATGGCGATACGTGCGCCACGGACAAATTCGATCAAACCATATTTGGTCAATTCTTCTGTCAACTTATCGATCTCCTCACGGTGACCTGCAGTTTCAAAGACGATATAGTCGTTGCGGATCACAACAACATTGGCACCATATTGACGCAATAAACGTTCTACGTATACCTTTTCATTCACAACATCCGCAGGCACTTTATAGAGCGCCTGTTCTTGCCAGATCACTTCATCATTGGTATTGTAATAGGCCTTGAGGATATCAATCTGTTTTTCCAGTTGACGACAAAGCTTACGCAGAACATCTTCAGCCTCCGTGATGACGATGGTAAAACGATGTATCCCTTCTACTTCAGAAGGGGAAGTATTCAAGCTTTCAATATTGATTTTTCTTCTTGAAAAAATGGTTGAGATTCGACCGATAAGACCGATTGAATTCTCTGTATATAGGGTGATGGTATATTCTTGTTTTTCCATGTCAAATTCTACTTTAAACGTATCTCAGATACCGATGTTCCTTGTGCAACCATTGGAAATACATTGTTTTCCTTACCTACCATCACTTCCAATAGATATGCTCCGTCGTGATCAATCATGGTTTTCAGTGCATTACGTAAGTCTTTACGTTCCGAAATCTTCTGACCGTCGATGTAATAGCCTTTCGCAACAGCAACAAAGTCAGGACTCGTGATATTCACGAACGAATAACGTTTGTCATGAAACAATTGCTGCCACTGGCGTACCATGCCCAAGAACTCATTGTTGAGGATCATGATTTTGACTTTTGCACCAAATTGCATAATTGTTCCCAGCTCCTGGATCGTCATTTGTATACCACCATCACCGATGATTGCTACGACAGTTTTCTCTGGCGCGCCATACCAGGCACCGATTGCTGCCGGAAGACCAAAGCCCATCGTTCCTAAACCCCCGGAGGTTACATTCGATTTGCTGTTGTTGAACTTAGCATAGCGACAAGTGACCATTTGATGTTGACCGACGTCCGTTGTAATGATCGCATCACCGCCTGTCAATTCATTCAACACATGGATGACCTCACCCATGGTCATAATATCGGTTTGTGGGTGAAGTTCGTTTTGGATGACTTCCTTGATTTCTTCTTTTTCAAGTTCACGGAATTGTTCCAACCAAGCGGAGTGATCTGCGGCATTTACCAATTTCGTCAGCATGGGAAGTGATTCCTTACAATCGCCCCATACAGGTACGGTTGTTTGTACGTTTTTGTCAATCTCTGCGGGATCTATATCCAAATGGATTACTTTTGCCTGTTTGGCATATTTGTCCAAACGACCTGTCACACGGTCATCGAAACGCATGCCGATGGCTATTAAAACATCACATTCATTGGTCATGACATTTGGCGCATAGTTGCCATGCATACCCAGCATCCCGACGTGAAGTTTATGATCCGTTGGAAGTGCACTTAAGCCCATGACAGTCGATGCCGAAGGAATGCCGGTTTTCTCAATAAAAGCTTTGAATTCTTCCTCTGCTTTTCCAAGAATGATGCCTTGTCCAAAAAGAACAAATGGTTTTTTTGCATCGTTGATTAACGCTGCAGCTTGCTCAACATATTCTTTACGAACTTGTGGTGCAGGTCTGTAACTGCGTACATGGCTGCATTTTTCGTAACCGAAGTAATCGAACAATTGTAGCTGTGCATTTTTGGTAATATCGATCAATACCGGTCCTGGACGACCTGTGCTGGCAATATAAAATGCTTTTGCGAGTGCGGCTGGAATTTCAGTTGCGTCGGTGACTTGGTAGTTCCATTTGGTGACAGGTGCCGTGATATTGATGACATCTGTTTCCTGAAAAGCATCCGTTCCCAAAAGTGAAGCAAAGACCTGGCCTGTGACACAGACGATAGGGTTACTATCGATCATGGCATCAGCCAGTCCAGTAACTAGGTTTGTTGCTCCAGGGCCACTTGTCGCAAAGACGACGCCTGTACGACCTGAAGTTCTTGCATAACCTTGCGCCGCGTGGATTCCACCTTGTTCATGGCGCACTAAAATATGCTTCAGACGATCCGTATAATCATAAAGGGCATCATAGATCGGCATAATTGCGCCTCCAGGATAACCAAATACGGTATCAACTCCTTCGCTCAATAAGGCCTCCAATACAGCTTTCGATCCCGAAATTTGTGTCGGAGTTTGCTGCGCTGTAGTGGCCTTATTTTCTGTTATTTCCAGTGTACTCATTACGTTGATTTTTTTATTGTTGATTATTCAGTCTTTTAGTATTTAGATATTAGATCTGAGACATTAAGCGTCGATTGTTTAGGTCTGTATTTGCTTAATGTCTCTGTTTTTTATTTTCTACTGATCCGTTACACAGCCTTCTGATGCATCGGCAACAGTTTTAGCGTATTTGTATAAAACTCCTTTGCTAACTTTTAACGCTGGTTGTACCCAAGCGGCACGGCGTTGCGCAATCTCTTCATCGGAAAGCAGCACATTGATGCTGTTATTTACCGCATCGATCTCGATAATGTCATCATCATTTACAAGACCGATCAATCCGCCTTTGTAAGATTCTGGTGTGATATGTCCGACGACAAAACCATGTGTACCACCCGAGAAACGGCCATCGGTGATTAAAGCAACAGATTTACCAAGGCCAGCACCAATAATCAAGGAGGTTGGTTTAAGCATTTCAGGCATGCCTGGCGCTCCAACAGGACCTTCATTTTTGATCACCACTACATCTCCTGGTTTGATTCTACCAGATGCGATGCCCGCTACTAAATCATGCTCTCCATCGAATACGCGTGCAGGACCAGTGAATTTTTCACCTTCTTTGCCGGAGATCTTAGCAACAGAACCTTTCTCTGCTAAGTTCCCGTAAAGAATTTGTAAGTGTCCTGTAGCTTTGATTGGATCGCTCAAGGGTTTGATAATCGGTTGATCATATTCCATGATTGATTTAACATCCGCCAAGTTCTCAGCGACCGTTTTTCCTGTTACCGTGATACAGTCACCATGCAATAAACCTTCATTTAAAAGATATTTCATGACAGCAGGTGTTCCGCCAAATTGCTGAAGATCTTGCATCAAGTATTTACCCGACGGTTTAAAGTCAGCTAATACAGGGGTTTCATCACTCATGCGTTGGAAGTCGTCTTGCGTGATGTCTACGCCTACGGCTTTGCCTATTGCAATAAAGTGAAGTACAGCATTGGTACTCCCACCCAAGATAACAATGGTACGTAGCGCGTTCTCAAATGCTTTACGTGTCATGATATCAGAGGGTTTAATATCTTTCTCAAGCAGCGTGCGGATATGTCGACCTGCTTCTAAACATTCATTTTTCTTTTCTTCCGAGATCGCCGGATTGGAAGATGAGTAGGGTAAACTCATTCCCAAGGCTTCAATTGCCGAAGCCATGGTATTTGCGGTATACATTCCGCCACAAGCACCAGCACCAGGGCAGGTATGTTTGATAATGCCTTCATAGTCTTCATCGGAAAGATTTCCGCAGATGCGTTGTCCCAATGCTTCAAATGCAGACACAATGTTTAATTCTTCACCTTTATAGTGTCCTGGAGCGATGGTACCGCCATATACCATTAGAGAAGGACGGTCCAAACGGGCCATGGCCATAATAGCACCAGGCATGTTTTTGTCACAGCCAGGAATAGAGATCAAGCCATCATAATATTGTCCGCCACAGATCGTTTCGATACTATCAGCGATCACATCACGGCTTACCAACGAATAACGCATTCCATCGGTACCATTGCTCATACCGTCACTGACGCCAATAGTTCCAAAGGTCAAACCCACTAACTCATTGTTCCAAACGCCCTTCTTGACGATTTGTGCCAAATCATTTAAGTGCATATTACACGTATTACCATCATATCCCATGCTGGCAATACCGACCTGTGCTTTGTCCATGTCGGCATCTGTAAGACCGATACCATAAAGCATTGCTTTTGCAGCAGGTTGCGTTTCGTCTTGTGTAAATGTACGGCTGTATTTGTTCATTGTGTTTTCGCCGTTAGATGATGACTTCATAATTTTCGTTCTCTAATACTAAATTTTTATATCTTCTTTGGATTGATGCACCTATGCTGTGTTCCCAGGCTTCTTTGTAGATGACATCATCGACTTGTTTGATTCCGATAATTTCTGCCGCAGTTCCACATAAGAAAGCGCTGTCAGCAGTGTAAATATCCTCTACCGTCAATTGCTTTTCAATGACTTCGAAGTTTAATTTTTTACAAATGTTTTTTACCGTCTGGCGTGTAATGCCCGGAAAGATATTCTTCGCTGGCGGCGTATAGATTTTGAAATCCTTTTCGATGAAAATATTTTCACTGGATGCTTGGGCAACGTAGCCTTCGTGGTCGAGCATTAAAGCTTCGTCGTAGCCTTTCCTGATGGCTTCTGTTGTCGCAAGAATGGAGTTAACATACTGCCCAGAGATCTTCGAGTCAATTTTAAAGGATTTTGGATTGGGTCTTTTGATATCAGAGATACATACCTTTAATAGGTTTTGACCAAGATATGGACCCCATTCCCATGCTGCCATCATGAGGGTTGCTTCGGTTGATGAGGTGAGATGCATATTTGAACCAGTCAATACCAAAGGACGTATATAAGCTTCTCTTAGGTTGTTGTTGGCCAAGAGCTCATAACAGATGTCGATCAGCTCTCGGTTGCTCCAGCGATAGGGGATATTAACGGCTTCACATGATCTCTTTAAGCGATCGAAATGCTTGTCGGCTTTAAAGATACGTGGTCCATTGTGGGTGTTATACGCACGTAAACCATCGAACACCGCATACCCATAATGCAATGACTGTGCAAAGGGATCCAATGCAGCCTCGGAAGCTTTTACAAAAGCTCCATCTAAATAGATCAATGTGTTTTTATCGTAATATTTCATAACCCAAAATTTACCTGATGATAGTAGTTCCCTTTGTTGTAATATTGGTGGTAAATCATGCTATCTCGAGCTTCTATAAAAACTTTCGATTTTCATTTCCTCAAGGTAGCAGGAATTACAATAATTGGCAATAGGTAAAGTGCTAATTTTGTATTTAGAATAAAATTTCATTAAGTGTGTTTTTATGAAATTTTATTTTTTAATAATGCCTTTTATTCGGTTTTATATTTTGTTAGTCGCATACCATATTTAAAATTGGTCTACACGGTTGAAAAATTATTTTTTGTTACAATGGTTGATTTTCTTCCTAAAATGAAGAAAATGTCAAAAAAACTTTAAAAAAAAAGCTTCCGATATTTCTATCGGAAGCTTTTTAGATTTTATAAAATCGATTTGATTTAATCTCCGATAATTCCTTCAGCAAGCACGGTAATGACATTGTTTTTTGCTTCCACAACACCACCTTTAATGAACACTTCCTGTTCACCTTTACCTTGTTGAATAATTACTTTTCCATCTTCCAAAGTAGAAACGATGGCAGCATGGTCTTTCAAAATTTGAAAAGAACCCGCAGTGCCCGGTACAGTAACGGATGTTACTTCGCCTTCGAATGCTAATTTGTCTGGAGTGATAATTGTTAACTTCATTATTCTTAGATATAATCTAGATTAAACTGCTTCTGCTAATAATTTTTTACCTTTTTCGATAGCATCATCAATGTTACCGACTAAGTTGAAGGCAGCTTCAGGGTACTCATCTACTTCACCGTCAATGATCATATTGAAACCTTTGATGGTATCTTTGATGTCTACCAATACACCTTTTAAACCTGTAAATTGTTCTGCAACGTGGAAAGGTTGAGATAAGAAACGTTGTACACGACGTGCGCGGTGTACTGTTAATTTATCTTCTTCCGATAATTCGTCCATACCTAAAATGGCGATGATATCTTGTAATTCTTTATAACGTTGAAGAATTTCTTTTACACGTTGTGCAGTATTATAGTGTTCGTTACCTAAAACGGCAGGAGAAAGGATACGTGATGTAGAATCCAAAGGATCCACAGCAGGGTAGATACCTAACTCAGCAATTTTACGAGACAATACTGTCGTTGCATCCAAGTGAGCGAAAGTTGTCGCTGGAGCAGGGTCAGTTAAGTCATCGGCAGGTACATATACGGCTTGAACCGAAGTGATTGAACCGTTTTTAGTTGAAGTGATGCGCTCTTGCATTAAACCCATCTCAGTTGCCAATGTTGGTTGGTAACCTACGGCTGAAGGCATACGACCCAATAGGGCAGATACTTCAGAACCTGCTTGTGTAAAACGGAAGATGTTATCAATGAAGAATAATACGTCACGGCCTTGACCTTCGCCATCACCGTCACGGAAGTATTCCGCTACTGTCAAACCTGATAAAGCAACACGTGCACGTGCCCCAGGAGGCTCGTTCATTTGACCGAATACGAAAGTACATTTTGAATCTTTCATCAGTTCGTGGTCAACAGTTTCCAAAGGCCATTCGCCTTTTTCCATGCCTTCCATAAAGTGCTCACCATATTTGATGATACCAGACTCCAACATCTCGCGCAATAAGTCATTACCCTCACGTGTACGTTCACCTACACCGGCGAATACAGAAAGACCACCGTGACCTTTTGCGATATTGTTGATTAATTCTTGGATTAATACAGTTTTACCTACACCGGCACCACCGAATAAACCAATTTTACCACCTTTAGCATATGGCTCTAAAAGGTCAATAACTTTGATACCAGTAAAAAGTACTTCGGATTCAGTTGACAAATCTTCGAATTTAGGAGGTACGTTGTGGATAGGACGACCATTCTCTTTATTCAAATTTTGGATCCCGTCTATGGCATCACCAACTACATTGAATACACGACCTTTGATTTCTTCACCAACAGGCATTTTGATAGGAGCACCAGTATCGACAACTTCCATTCCGCGAACTAAACCTTCAGTTGCGTCCATGGCAATTGTACGTACACGATCCTGACCTAAGTGTTGTTGAACTTCTAATACAACACGTTGTCCATTTTCTTTTTGAATGTACAATGCATCGTAAATTTTAGGTAGATTTTCACTGTCGGCGAAGTTGACGTCAACAACTGGGCCGATAATCTGCGCTATTTTACCAATCTTGGGCATATTATAGGGACTAAATATTTATTAATCAATTTTATATAAGAGACATAAAAGGCCTCTTTTTTGGTCAGCAAAAATAAGGTTATTCGTTTTTAAAAACAAATAGAATTTGCAATTAAATTACAATTTTATTAATGTAGGTCAAAATGTTATCTATTGTAATTCTGTATGTTTCGATTTCTATACCTGCAAATATAGTTTTTCTCTTTTATTCGGCTAGGTATTTTTGAAGTTTACTGCATTACTTCGTTGAATCTTTTGTTTGTTTTGAGGAATGGTACCTGATGAAATAAAATCGACCTGTAACGGAGTACCTCAAGGAGTCGTTACAGGTCGATCAAAATAAATATGCTATTTTATGAGAAGCAGGACTATATTTTTTTATTTAGTTCGTCCTGCAACTGGCGCTTGAGCAGCTGTTCCTTTTCCATGGATTTTTTACGGAACGTAGCGAATTCTTCTTGCGATTGCTCCGCTGTCTTTTGGGATTCCACCGTGTCCACTTTCGCTTTCCGATAAGAAAATAAAAAGATAAATGCTGCTACGGCCAATACCGCAATGATCGTCCAAACAACTGTATTGTAAAAAGTTTTAGAGGTATTGATGCCCAAGAAAGAAAAACTTTCTGTTTTTTCCTTCTCCTGCGCCAGCTGATCTTTTAAAACCTGAATAGAATCTTGCAAAGTTTTGGTATTGGATGTATAGTTGCTTGAAGATGATTTTAAAGAGCTGATTTCCTTGTGGAGTTTTGCTACGGTATCTATGACATTTCGTTTCACAATATCCAGATTGGTTTTTCGCACCATCTTGAAATCATAGTTGTTTTTCGAAATATAATTCAGGTGGTCAAATTGATTTGCCAAACTTCCTTTTTTTAATCCATCCGGACTGTACTTGAAAGCATTATCCTGTTGTGCTGCTGTAGTGGCGGGAGCCGCAGTAGGAGTTTGTGCCTCCAGTAATGTATGTGATGAAATAAATAAAATTGTAAAGAATATAAATGCTAATCTCAATTTGCTCATGTTGTTTATTTTATAAAATGCGTTAATCCAGCCTATCCAAATTGCAAAACCAGGATATACCTGTGATAAATATAAGGAATTATTGAAAAAACGAAAATGTTAAGTGAAATATATTCCAATACATACCTGATTTTCCGTCACTTTATTATGATTCGATCGACCAACTTGGCAAATACCGTAAAAAGGACATGATCTTTTCCTTATAGATCGCCGTGTTTAGTTTGAAATAGTAGGCTCCTTTTTTTGAATTTTCCTTATCCTTTTCCTCCAGTTTGATGATGAGGTCTGAGGAAAGCAGTTTTCGGCTGAAATTCCGCTTGTCCAACTCAATATTGTAAACACCCTCATAAAGTGCTGCAATTTGGGGAATCGTGAATTTCTCGGGCAGCAGTTCAAATAATATCGGATACAAAGCCGCTTTCATGCGTAGACGGTGTTGTGCCGAAGCGATCATTTGATCATGATCGAAGATCAGTGTTGGGTGCTCCCGCAATGGAAACCATTGGGCTTCGTAATCGTCGCTTAGGATATGTTTATATTGCTGTGTGTCAATCAATGCAAAATAACAGATACTGACAACCCGGTCGCTAGGTTCCCGATTAGGTTCGCCGAATACACTACATTGCTCCATGTATACATTTTCAAGTCCTGTTAGCTGTTTGAGTACTCGGCTCGCGGCCTCTTCCGGACTTTCGTCGGATTGAACGAAACCACCCATCAGACTCCATTTATTTCTTTCTGGTTCGAAATCACGTTTAATTAAAAGTACTTCAAGGGATTCGCCGTTAAATCCAAATATGATGCAGTCTACTGCCAAAAGGATCCCTGAATCTTTTTTATAATATTCCATCGTCTATCGTTTTATCTTTTTATCTGACACCACCCCATTTATTCCACGAGCAAAACTATGTAAAAAAGTAAATAGCTAAAAATAAGTATAATAATTGTCTGATACATCCCTTTAAAAGGCATTTATACCCCTATATCAGGAATTCGGGTTAACCATAATTTGCTGCTATGAAGTTAGCTCTATTTTTTAAATATGAAAATTTTCTTTCATATTTAAAAAAATAAATGTTTATTTGACACTAATTATTTTCCATGGCTAGCTTCGGAAGGGGGATAGTGGAAAGTAAGGCATTAGAGACAATTATAAGTTATAAACCAAATTCAGCAAAAATGAATAAATCGTATGTCATTGGGGTGGACTATGGAAGTGATTCGGTCCGTTCAGTATTGGTTGATGCTAACAATGGCGAGGAGATAGCTTCTTCTGTATTTTACTACCCGCGATGGAAAAGAGGGGCGTATTGTGATGCTGCTTTAAGTCAGTTTAGGCAACACCCGTTGGATTATATCGAAGGCTTGGAAGCGACAATTAAAGATTGCTTGCTCAAATCGGGAGTCGACAATATTGGCAAAGCTGTAAAAGCAATTTCCGTGGATACAACAGGATCTACTCCAGTTGCTGTCAACGCAGCCGGCGTTCCATTGGCGCTGTTGGACGAGTTTAAAGACAACCCCAATGCCATGTTTGTCTTATGGAAAGATCATACAGCCGTTAGAGAGGCCAAAGAAATTAACCTGCACAATCAAAATAGTTCGGTGGATTATCTGAAGTATGTAGGCGGTGTATACTCTTCGGAATGGTTCTGGGCCAAATTACTCCATGTATTTCGGGCTGATGAAAAGGTCCGTGCCGCCACCTATAGCTGGGTGGAGCATTGTGATTATATTCCTTTTCTATTGACTGGAGGAACACAGGTATCTGCTATGAAGCGTGGGGTTTGTTCAGCGGGTCATAAATCACTTTGGGCTGAAGAATTTGACGGCCTACCTCCAAATTCTTTCTTTTCAACACTTGACCCATTGTTGGATGGTTTGGTTGATCGCCTGTTTTCAGAAACCTACACTGCTGATCAATCTGCAGGTCAGCTTTCGGAAGAATGGGCGCAACGATTAGGTCTTACAACATCAGTTGTTGTTGGTGTAGGTGCATTTGACTGCCACATGGGTGCAGTTGGAGGACAAATTGAGCCCTATTATCTGAGTAAGGTGATGGGGACATCAACCTGTGATATGTTAGTTGCTCCAAAAGAGGAGGTACAGCATACGTTGGTCAGGGGAATCTGTGGTCAGGTAGACGGTTCCATTATACCAGGAATGATAGGTATGGAAGCTGGTCAGTCGGCATTTGGAGATGCTTACGCCTGGCTGAAACAGGTGTTGCTATGGCCAACGAAAAATTTGATACAAGATGTTGAAGAGATCGATGAACGAACGCGCGAACAATTGATCGCAGCGTTGGAAGAGAAACTATTGGTCAGTCTAAGTGAGCAGGCGGCATTACTTCCCGTAACAGAAACATCAGAATTAGCTTTAGATTGGCTCAATGGCCGCCGAACTCCGGATGCGGATCAATCCTTGAAAGGGGCGATCACAGGCTTACACCTCGGAACAGATGCGCCGCGGATCTTCAGAGCGATTGTCGAAGCGACCTGTTTCGGTGCAAAGGCTATTGTTGACCGTTTCGTGGAGCAGGGTATTCCTGTAAAAGGCTTAATCGGTTTAGGCGGAGTTGCAAAAAAATCACCTTTTATTATGCAAATGATGGCCAATGTGATGAATATGCCTATTCGTATTCATAAAAGTGAACAGACTTGTGCCATTGGCGCAGCCATGTTTGCCGCAACAGCAGCTGGTTTATATAACCGGGTCGAGGATGCCATGAAGGCAATGGGGCAAGGTTTTGAACGGACTTATATCCCTGAGGAAAAATGGGTGTCCATTTATGCCGAGCGTTATGAACATTACAAAGCGCTGGGTGCTTTTGTCGAAGGAAAGGAATCGCTCGCCATTACTGTTTAACCATTCAAATTTTAATCATGTATAATTCAATTAAAGAAGAAGCCTACCATTGCAATATGCAATTGCCCCAGCTGGGATTGGTGCTTTTTACATTTGGAAATGTGAGTGTTGTTGACCGTCACCATGAAGTTTTTGCCATTAAACCCAGTGGGGTCCCTTATGAGGAGCTTACACCGGAACATATGGTGATTGTAGATTTTGATGGTCATGTGGTTGAGGGTAATCTTCGGCCATCATCAGATACGAAAACCCATGCCCTATTGTATAAACAGTGGAAAGAGATTGGCGGTATAACACATACACACTCCACCTATGCGACAGCATGGGCACAGGCACAGCGGGATATTCCCATTTTTGGAACGACACATGCCGATCATTTGACCGTCGATATTCCTTGTGCCCCACCAATGCACGATGAGATGATCGCCGGAAACTACGAACATGAAACGGGGTTTCAAATTATCAATCACTTTGTCGAAAATAAGCTGGACTATAAAGAAGTGGAAATGATTCTGGTTGGCAACCACGCGCCGTTTGCTTGGGGTAAAACCGGAATAAAGTCTGTCTATAACAGTGCGGTGTTGGAACAGGTGGCGAAAATGGCTTGGTTGACAGAACAGATCAACCCGAATGTACCTCGATTAAAGTCTGCGCTGGTCAAAAAGCATTACGAGCGGAAGCATGGGGCCAATGCCTATTATGGTCAATAATTTTAATAAAAAATCTATAGCAAAAACTACAATTTACATGAATATCAATTTAAAAGAGCTTGAAGTCTGGTTTGTCGTGGGAAGCCAAGACCTTTATGGTGAAGAGACCTTGCGACAAGTGGCCCTACATGCTGAAGAAATAGCCCATTATTTAGATACCCAAGCGGTGATTCCGGTAGCGGTAAAATATAAACCGATCGTAAAAAATACAGACGAGATTTATGCAACATTGGCAGCCGCCAATAGTGAAAAAAATTGTATTGGGGTCATTACTTGGATGCATACCTTTTCACCTGCAAAGATGTGGATCCGAGGATTAAAAGCGTTGCAAAAGCCATTGTTGCATCTGCATACGCAGTACAACCAGGATATCCCGTGGCATAGTATCGATATGGATTTTATGAACCTTAACCAAAGTGCGCATGGGGATCGTGAATTTGGACATATCGTTAGCCGCTTAAAAATAGCGCGTAAAGTCGTCACTGGCCATTGGCAAGATGCGGAAGTATTGGAACGGATTAATGTTTGGGCGCGTGCAGCCGCAGGCTGGCATGACTGGCAAGGAGCCAAATTTGCACGCTTCGGTGACAATATGCGTTATGTGGCTGTTACAGATGGCGATAAAGTGGAGGCAGAGTCGCAATTTGGTTTCGCTGTAAACACCTATGCCATTGGGGATCTAGTGGAGGTGATTAATGCGAGCACTGAAGCGGAAATCGCGGCATTATTAGCAGAGTACGAAGCAACTTATGAGCTAGCCGAAAATGTGAAAGCTGGCGGTGAATATCGTGCTAACCTCATCGAAGCTGCTAAGATAGAAATTGGCCTACGGAAGTTTTTGGAACAAGGAGACTTTAAAGGTTTTACGGATACTTTTGAGGATCTGCATGGCATGGTACAACTTCCGGGCCTGGCGGTACAGCGTTTAATGGCTGAGGGGTATGGTTTTGCCGGTGAAGGGGATTGGAAGACGCCGGCTTTGGTGCGTGCTTGCAAAGTAATGGGAGCAGGATTACCGGGTACGACGGCATTTATGGAAGACTACACCTATCATTTTGATCCGCAGAATCCCATGGTACTTGGCTCACACATGTTGGAAGTGGACCCCGCATTGGCAATTGGAAAACCACGAATAGAAGTGCATCCACTAGGCATTGGCGGCAAGGCAGATCCTGCTCGCTTGGTTTTTAATGGCCAAAGTGGTGATGCATTGAATGCTTCTTTGGTCGATATGGGAACGCGTTTCCGTTTGATCGTGAACAAAGTACAAGGTGTTGCTGTAGAAGAAGAACTCCCTAAACTTCCTGTCGCACGGGTGTTATGGAAACCGCTGCCCGATATGAAAACAGGTTGCAGTGCCTGGATTGTGGCTGGGGGTGCGCACCATACTGCCTACAGTTTGAGCTTAACACCCGAATACCTGGAAGATTTTGCACGTATGGCGGGTTTAGAATATGTATTGATCGACGAGGACACTACGGTAGCAAGACTCGAAGACCAATTGAAATGGAATGAACTCTATTATTTACTGAGTAAATAATAACCTAAGCCATTTATACCTGTTCTTCGCGGTATAAATGGCTTATTGATAATAACCAATTTGGGAAATATGGAAAAATTTGCAACGGTAGATTACATCATCTTCGTAATTTACTTCTTTATTGTAGCCGGCTATGGCTATTGGATTTATCGTAAAAAGACGAATAGTTTAAGCAGCAGCAAGGACTACTTTCTGGCAGAAGGATCACTGACCTGGTGGGCCATAGGCTCTTCATTGATCGCATCGAATATTTCTGCTGAACAGTTTATTGGCATGAGCGGCAATGGATTTGAGGTTGGTATTGCTGTAGCTGCTTACGAGCTCATTGCTGCGGTAGCGTTAATTATTGTTGCGGTTTGGTTTATTCCGGTCTATCTGAAAAACAAGATTTTCACGATGCCTCAGTTTTTGAACAACCGATACAATGAAACGACGAGTCTCATCATGGCAATCTTCTGGTTGTTTTTGTATGTTTTTGTCAATCTGACATCTATCCTGTATCTCGGGGCAATTGCCATTTCGAGTATGGCCGGAGGTGGCGACAGCTTCCACACCATTACAGTTGCTTTAGCCGTATTTGCCGTCATTATTACTTTAGGCGGAATGCGTGTTATTGGTTTTACAGATGTTATTCAGGTTGTTGTATTAATTATTGGCGGTATAGCGACGACCTATGTGGCATTGACCTTGGTCAGTGAACATTTTGGTTTGGGACAAGACGCCTTGGCTGGATTCAATAAATTGATGGAAGATTCGCCGGAGCATTTTAACCTATTTGTCGATAAACCAGGGCCAGGAGCTAGTCAGGAAGATATCAATAAGTATCTGATGCTGCCTGGAATAGGAATGTACCTTGCCGGAATCTGGATTGTCAACCTAAATTACTGGGGTTGTAATCAATACATCACACAACGCGCTTTGGGAGCCGATCTAAAGACTGCACGCACAGGGATTCTTTTTGCGGGATTTCTAAAATTGTTTATGCCAATTATCGTTATGCTTCCAGGGATAGCCGCTTATGTGCTATACAAAAATGGTGCGTTACAACACGAAATGGCTCCTGGAGGAGTGTTTCACGCCGATAATGCATATTCAGCGATATTGGGCTATCTGCCCAATGGAATGAAAGGGCTTGCGCTGGCGGCGCTTACAGCGGCTATTGTGGCCGGATTGGCCGGAAAGGCCAATAGTATCGCAACGATCTTTACATTGGATATCTTTAAAAAATACATCAATAAAGATGCGGGCGAAGCAAAAATGGTGTGGGTTGGAAAGATAACCATCGTGATCTCTATTCTACTTTCTGTTTTGTTTACCTGGAATGATGCGCTGGGCATCGGTGGTGCCGGCGGATTTACTTTTATCCAAAAATATACAGGCTTCATCAGCCCAGGTGTTTTTGCGATGTTTTTGCTAGGAATGTTTTGGAAAAGGACGACAGGTGCAGCCGCCATTACAGGCCTTGTTACGGGATTTGCGTTGTCTATATTTTTCAATGAGTTTGCAACAAAGGTTTTCGGACCAGAGACATGGATCTATACGGCATATCTCAACAAAGCGGGCGTTTATGAAATACCATTCCAGATATGTATGGGACTCGCATTTGTATTTACAATGATTGCTATGATTGCTGTGAGCATATTTGGACCAAAGGTTAATCCAAAAGCTTTTGTATTGGATCGGTCGATGTTTAAAGTAGAACCATCCGTATTGGCATTAATTGTTGTGACTTTATTGTTGGTGACCGCTATCTACGTGCGTTTTTGGTAGAATGTTGCCATTTGAATAATTAAAAAATTATGAACCATTCCTAATGAAAATTAGGAAGCCTCCATCAGACCGATGGGGTAAAACTTAATTACAGATGAATAAGAAAATTATTATTGGTTTGTTGACTTGTGCTTCATTGGCCTATGGCTGCCAATCTTCATCAACTCAAAATAAGCAAGCAGCAACGATGGCTGATTCTACTTCCAGCCCTGCTTTCGACAGTCAGATTGATGGTAAAGAAGTTAAACTGTTCCAGCTCAAGAACGACAAACTCGCCATTACGTTGACAAATTATGGTGCACGTCTGGTGAGTTTAAAAGTCCCGGATAAGAACGGTAAAGCGACTGATGTGATTTTGGGCTATGATTCGGCCAAAGAATACAAGGATAACTATAATAATTTTTACGGCGCCATTGTAGGGCGTTATGGTAACCGGATCGGGAAAGCATCATTTAAACTGAATGGTGAGGTGTATACGTTGGAAAAGAATGATGGCGAGAACTCACTTCATGGCGGTACCAATGGCGTTTACAATAAGGTGTGGGATGTTGTTAGTAGCACTAATACATCAATCACATTAGCCTATACCTCACCTGATAAAGAAGCGGGGTATCCAGGAACGGTCAAGATGGAGGTTACCTACACCCTGGAGGACAATGGTGCTTTGGCCATCGCCTATCAGGCGACAACAGATAAAGAGACGGTCTTAAATCTGACCAACCATGCGTATTTTAACCTCAATGGAGCCGGAGATTCTTCTATTTTGGATCATGAACTTCAGATTGATGCAAAGGCAATTACCGAAGTTGATAATACCTTGATCCCAACAGGAAAGAGCTTGCCTGTCGCGGGCACCGCATTCGATTTTACCAAACCGACACGCATTGGCGCTCGTATTGAAGATCAAAATGCTCAACTGAAGATTGGAAAGGGCTATGACCATAATTTTGAACTCAACAAGAAGGATGGTTTCCAGAAGGTCGCACAGGTGTATGCTACCAAGACAGGTATTGAAATGGACATCTACACAACCGAACCAGGCTTGCAGTTTTACAGCGGTAATTTTATGAAGGATTCGGATCCTAAAGGGAAAGAGGGAAAAGTGTATCCATTCCGTTCTGCCTTTTGTTTGGAGACACAACATTTTCCAGATGCACCAAATCACCCCAATTTTACATCAACGGTGTTAAAACCTGGAGAAAAATATAGTTCAAAGACAACCTATCAATTTAGTGTGAAATAATAAAATCGATATGATGAAGCTAAGATTAAAATTAGGCGTTGTTTTTACGCTGGCCACTGGATTACTGTATGGACAGAGTAGTGTAAGATTGGAAACACCACAGCAGGAGCAGATTATAAGTCGACATATCTATGGACATTTTGCCGAACATTTGGGACGCTGTATTTATGATGGATTTTATGTCGGTGAGAAAAATGATTCGATTCCCCATGCTGACGGCGTCCGGAAAGATATCATCGAAGCTCTTAAGAAGTTGAATATTCCCAATTTGCGTTGGCCAGGAGGATGTTTTGCCGATACGTATCATTGGAAGGATGGCGTTGGCCCCAAAGCCCAGCGTCCTGCTATCGTAAACAATTGGTGGGGCGGCGTGACAGAGGATAACTCTTTTGGTACACACGATTTTCTCAATATGTGTGAATTGTTGGGTGCAGAGCCTTATCTGGCGGGAAATGTGGGGAGCGGTGAGGTGCAGGAACTTGCCGACTGGGTTCAATATGTGAATTTTAAAGGCGAGAGCCCCATGTCGGATTGGCGACGAAAAAATGGTCGGCAAGAGCCTTGGAAGGTGAAATTCTGGGGCGTAGGAAATGAAGCCTGGGGCTGTGGCGGAAATATGACTGCCGATTACTATACAGACATCTACCGCAAATACGCCACGTTTATGTCGGACTGGACCAATGGAAGCGGTTTGTATCGAATCGCCTCGGGAGCCAATAGTGCCGATTATAATTGGACGGAGACTTTGATGAAGAAAATTCCAAGTGGTTTGATGAAAGGCATGGGACTTCATCACTATGCCGTGATCAACTGGGACGACAAGGGCTCTGCAACGCAATATTCGGAGGAGGAGTATTTTAAAACCATGAAATCAGCTTGGTTTATGAATGAGCTCGTGGAAAAGAATATCGCCATCATGGACAAATATGATCCGAAAGGACTGGTGGATCTGATCGTAGACGAATGGGGCGGCTGGTATGCGGTAGAACCTGGCACGAATCCGGGCTTTCTCTACCAACAAAATACCATGCGTGATGCCATGATTGCAGGAATGACACTCAATATCTTTAACAATCATGCTCGCCGGGTGAAGATGGCCAATCTTGCCCAAGCCGTGAATGTATTGCAAGCTGTTATCCTGACAGAAGGAAAGAATATGATTTTGACGCCGACTTATCATGTGATGGAAATGTATAAGGTACATCAGGATGCCAAGTTAATTCCTATTTCCCTTCAATCAACGGATTTTGAATTTAACCAAGAAAAAATTCCGGCCGTGTCGGTTTCAGCCTCTCAAGATCAGCAAGGTCGTACACATATCTCCTTAGTAAATATTGATCCGAAAAAGAATAATAAGGTAAAGGTAGATTTGGGTTCGGTGAAAGCTGGAAAAGTAACAGGTCGAATACTTACCGCGGACAACCTACGCGATTATAATTCCTTTAAGAAACCCGCAACAATTGCACCTGTTGTGTACAATAAGGCAAAGGTTGTAAATGGTACAATTGAAGTGGACATTCCTGCATTTTCAGTTATTGTATTGGAATTAATATAACAGCTAATTTTGATAGGGTTGTCATGTCGTGTTACCCTATTTGTGCTGTTAAAGCTGGTGTAAAACCTGAAATAATAAATTATTGTTGAAAAAATAAATATAGGGATGAAAAGAGTACTGTCAACACTGTTACTGTTAGCGAGCTTGGGCTCTTCAGCATTGGCGCAGTCACCGATAACATTAAATGTTGCGTTGGATAAACCTACAGGCAACATATCGCCGCATATGTGGGGCGTCTTTTTTGAAGATATCAATCTTGGTGCCGATGGGGGAATCTATGCAGAATTGGTAAAGAATAGATCATTTGAGTTTGATCAGCCTTGGATGGGCTGGAAAAAGCTCGAAAATGGTCCTGAGGGAAGCTACCTGCTACTAAACGATGGCAAACGTAAAGGGAACAAACGTTATTTAAGGATACATAGTGCAGCTAACCTGAAATTAGGTCTACAAAATGAAGGCTTTAGAGGAATGGGAGTGAAAGCGGGTGCAGCATATGAATTCTCAGTACAATACCAAAGTGCAGCTAAAGGAATGAAAATCCATGTTGAACTGCTCGATCAACAGAATAAAGTTATTGGAACAGCTGAACTTCCGCTTGAATCCGTCGGATCATGGTCTGAAGCTGCAGTCAAATTTCCTGCCAACCAAACGACAGATAAAGCCAAATTAAATGTGTGGTTTACAGGGACAGGTACGTTAGACGTCGATATGCTTTCGTTATTTCCAGTAGACACCTGGAAAGGTAGACCGAAGGGTTTACGTAAAGATATGGTTCAGATGCTTGCCGATATGAAACCCGGCTTTATCCGTTTTCCTGGCGGCTGTATTGTTGAAGGGAGAGATTTGGCCAATCGGTTTCAATGGAAAAAAACGGTTGGACCAATAACGGAAAGGGAATTGATTATCAACCGCTGGAATACCGAGTTTAGCCATCGTCTGACACCTGATTATTTTCAGACCTTCGGTTTAGGATTTTATGAATACTTTTTGCTGGCGGAAGATATTGGCGCATCTCCGGTGCCAATTCTCAATTGCGGTATGGCCTGCCAATTTAATACCGGTGAAGTGGTACCCTTAGATGAGTTAGATACATATGTTCAAGACGCTTTGGATCTGATTGAATTTGCTAACGGCACAACAGCTACAAAATGGGGAAAATTACGAGCGGATATGGGGCATCCTGAGCCTTTCCACCTCAGCATGTTGGGCGTTGGAAATGAAAATTGGGGCCCGCAATATATCGAGCGGTTAACCGTCTTCAAGAAAGCGTTAAACGAGAAACATCCGGAGATCAAAATTATCGCCAGTTCGGGTACCGATCCCGAAGGAGATCGTTTTGACTTCTTAGATGATAAACTGCGGGCGATGAATATCGATATCATTGATGAACATTATTACCGCCCACCATCCTGGTTTCTGTCGAGCGCCAATCGTTATGATAATTACCCTAGAAATGGGGTGAAAATCTTCGCAGGGGAATACGCTTCGCATACCACACGACCAAACGGTCCTGGCAAAAGTACCTGGGAGGCGGCCCTCTCGGAAGCCGCTTTCATGACGGGCCTGGAACGAAATGGCGACGTAGTGGAAATGGCATCTTACGCGCCATTATTCGGTCATGTCGAAGGCTGGCAGTGGTCACCTGATTTAATTTGGGTGGATAACTTGCAGGTATATGGAACACCGAGCTACCACGTGCAAAAATTATATGCGACCAATAAAGGGACAAGTATTGTTCCGATCAAACGGGATGGTGAATTCGTAGCGGGCAAAGATAGCCTATATGCTTCTGCAGTATTTGATGCCGTTGCGCAACAGCTTATCGTGAAAGTCGTCAATTACAATAGTAAGCCGATGAAAGTGAACCTTGCCATAAATTCGAAGAAAAAGCCTGCTGCGACAGCAGAGAAAATCACCTTGGCCAACGCCAACTTAAACCAGAGTAACAGTATCGAGGAACCATTGAATATCCGTCCAAAGCAAAATACAATAACTTATAAGGGGAAGACAATTGTTGAAACATTTGAACCTTACTCCTTGACCTTGATAAAATTGACCGTAAAATAAGATGAATATCCGCATACTCATTTTTACAACCCTGATGCTATTTGTGCATAACTTGTTTGCACAGGTGAAGGAATCGGATCTGGCTGCTTACCTCATGGTTTATTTTAAGGATGAAAGCCATGGTCTGTATGTTGCTGTCAGTCAGGATGGCTATTCTTTCACCGATATCAATAAAGGAAAACCGACCATTGCTGGTGATAGCATTGCACAGCAGAAAGGTATTCGCGATCCCTATATCATGCGTGGAAAAGATGGTTATTTTTAAATGGTCATGACGGATCTACATATCTACGGACAAAAGCAAGGGTATAGAAATACGGAATGGGAGCGCGACGGAGTCGCATTTGGATGGGGTAACAACCGCGGTATTGTCTTAATGAAATCGGCTGATTTAATTCAATGGACCCATACGGAGCTCTACTTGGAGAAAGCCTTTAAAGGCTGGGAAAATGTTGGCGCCTTTTGGGCTCCCGAACTCATCTATGATGATCGGAATGGTAAAATGATGATCTATTTTACGATGCGGTTTGGCAATGGACTTAATCAGCTCTACTATGCCTACTTAAATAAGGAGTTCACAGCATTTGAATCAGAACCACAGCTTTTGTTTCAATACCCCAAATCAAATAAAAATTATATCGATGGCGATATGCCGAAGGTGGGGAATAAATACCATCTTTTTTATGTTGCCCATGATGGTGTTCCAGGCATTAAGCAAGCTGTTTCAGACCACCCGAATGGACCCTATCAGTATGATGATCGTTTCTATGACCCTGAGCCAGAAGCCTGTGAAGCTCCGAATGTGTGGAAAAGGATAGGGGAAGAAAAATGGGTGTTAATGTATGATATCTATGGGATATCACCACATAATTTTGGCTTCAGTGAAACCACAGATTTTAAAAATTTTGTTGATCTGGGACACTTTAATGCAGGTAAAATGAAATCTACTAATTTCACTTCGCCCAAACATGGTGCTGTCATCCCAATAACAAAGCAAGAGTTGCAGCGATTAGCAAAGCATTGGCAGTTTGATTTGTCTTTGCCAAAAAAATAGAAGCGCGTTAGCGCTGATCTTCGTACCTTATTGCCTTTGTATGGCAATAAGGTACTTAACCAAATAAATTGCTAGTGAATTTCAGCTTAATACCGAGTTGAAAATTATGGATTGTTTTGAAGATCTCTTTAATTGTCGCCTTTTCGATATTGGTTAAGCTATCGATAGGTACGTAATTGTTGGGTGCCAGTTTAGCGATACGGATCTGGTTGGCCTGATTTTTTAAACGGATCGACATCAGGTAATAATAGGATTGATTTAATTCCTCGTACTGTTCTTGTGTGAAGATGCCCAATTCAAGGAGCTGTTTCAACCTACCACCGGTATTTTCTTCATAAATTCTGTTTTGCAGTGCGTAAACCCGGACTAAGTCAACAATGGGTGTCATCGCTTTCTTGATATTGAAGACTTCAGAAGAACCTATTGTTTGCGTTTTTATTGCCTTGAAAAATGTGAGCGGCGGTTCATATTGCAGCGCATTCTTTGCAATGAACGTAAAAAAACGCTCGTTGGGTTTTTGTAGCTCAATATTGAGAAATTCTTTGAGTTGATCAATAATGCCCTGGTCACCATATAATCGCCTACAGTCGAAGAAGGTCGAAAATTTAATCGCATTCTCGGGGATGCTCTCTTCAATCCATTTCTTGTAATTTTTCTTCCAATGCGACAGCGAATGTGTCCATTCGGGATTAATGGCCATATATCCACCGGTACAGTAGCTAAAACCGATGGTATTGAGATGATCCGACACACGACTGGCAAAATTGAGGAAATACGCGCGTACGAGCTCCCGTTGTTCGTTTGCTTTATCTTCATAAATAATGGCGTTATCTTGGTCGGTCATTAGCGTTTGTTCTTTCCTTCCTTCGCTGCCCGTTACCATAAACACAAATTTGGCGGGTGGCTCGCCCATTTCCCCGATCACTTTTTCAATTACTTTAAGGGCAATACTGTCGGCAACGGTCGTGATGACCTGGTTCGCAATCTCGGCATTTACACCCCTACCGAGCAATTGGTGAATAATCTCGGGGACATTATTCCATTTTTCACGCAATTCATCCAGCGTTTCGGCGAGTTTAACCGATTGAATGAATACGAGCGGAGACTGCCCCTGTTCACTCAATAGCCGATTTCGACTAAGGAAACCGATATAATTGCCCGCCTTCTCGACAAGGAGATACCTCGATTTCGTGCGGAACATCATCAGTACCGCCTCGTAAAGATAGGCCTGATCGGAAATACTGACAATGGGGTTATCCATAACCTGAGCGATAGATTGTGTTGCCGGAATCTGCTGGGCCACGACATTGTCTCTTAAGGTAATATCGGTTGCATAGCCGAGAATCTGCTCCTCCTTTTTAATAAATATGCAGCTTACCTTGTGTTTCGCCATGGTCTGTGCAGCCTCAAAGATGGGGGTATCGGGTGTACAGGATACGATATCTTTATAGGTAATATGCTCAATTTTGCGCGAATAGAGTTGGTCTGCCGCAAAGTAGCTTTCCTCAAAGGAAGCTGGCGACTTCACAAAATGAGAAAACTCCTCATCTAACATTCTTTTTCCAAAGGAATTGGTGAAAAAATGGAAAAACTCTTCATTCGCATTACACAACTCAATAAAGTCTTTTCGGGGTAAACGATAAATAATTGTACCTTTTTTGGCGATAACAGACTTGAGTGCTTTTGTTCGGTTTAATAAGACTGATATTCCACCAAAACAATACGGCTTATGGTGTATCTCGACCAATCGTTTATTATCAGAAACATCCAGAAAGAACGTTTCATATTCACCTTCGAGGATTAAATCAACACCATCCATGTCGGTAATGTTCTGCCGATAAACTAAGGTATCTTTGGAAAAACGATGTTCATTGAATCTGTCGACGATACTCAATTGTAGGGTTTCGGGCAGAATTTGAAATGGCTGAGTCGATTTCAGTAGGCGTAGTATAGCGTCGGGGTTTTTCATGGAAGTTACATTAACAGATGTTTTCGAATTCAGCTTGCTGATTTTGTATGTCCTGCTCGGATAATTCATCTTTTCGAATCATTTCAAAATAACATTTAGCGGTAATCTCGGCATCTTTTTCTGCATTATGCATTTCGGTCGCTGGACTCGAAAATAGCGTTTCATGTAGCGATGAAAGTGGAAGATGTACCATATTTGGATTCCGAACGTATTTTTTGCTATGCAACAAGGTGCAAAAATATGCTAAGTTATGAAATGGAATAGCCAAGTTGGATCGATAGAATTCGGCTGCTAATACCTGCAGGTCGAATGATAGAAAATGGCCGATTAACTGCGGCTTATATTTTTTGATGTCATGACTGAATTTCCGTAATACGTCTTTTTTCTTCTCACCATATTTCATTAGAAAAGGTGGTGTCAATCCATGAATCTGTTCGGATGCAGGGCTAATTGGTATTAACGGCTCGTAAATATATTTATTGGTTCGTTTAACTTCCTGTTGGTCTTCGTCATAGATGATCCAGGCCAATTGTAAAATATGGGGCCAATTGTCACTGTCCATATAACTCTTGTTCCATTTTTTCGGTAAACCAGATGTTTCCGTATCTAAGAATAGCAAATATTTTTTCAATGAATTGTCGGTAATTAATAATTAAAAATAGTCAAAATTTGTTGCAGGATAGCGGGCTATATCGAAATAATTTAGCTATAGCGTAACTATTTTGTCGTTACAACATAACAGTACATAACAGTTCCTTTTCTGAAATCATTTAGATTAGATATCTAATACCTAAATACATAGATAATGAATGCTGTTTTCGGAGTAATCTTCCACTTTATAGGCGGTTTTGCGTCTGGAAGTTTTTATGTGCCTTATAAAAAGGTGAAAGGTTGGTCTTGGGAATCCATGTGGATTTTAGGCGGACTTTTTTCGTGGATCATTATACCTCCTATCGCAGCAATGCTCACGATACCCAATTTTATGGAGATTATTAAAGAGACCGATCGACCCATTTTGAGTTATACTTTTTTGTTTGGTATGCTATGGGGGATAGGCGGTCTGACTTACGGTCTTGGTGTTCGTTACCTCGGCGTATCGTTGGGAAGTAGTATTATTTTGGGACTCAGCATGGTGTTTGGATCCTTGATGCCTAGCATTTATTATTTTTTCAATCGGGCCGAGGGTAAACACGGTATCGATTATTTCTTTACGACACAGCCGGGTGTTTGTATTCTCATTGGACTGTTGGTCTGCTTGGTCGGAGTCTATCTATGTGGCAAGGCTGGTATGTCCAAAGAAAAGCATCTTTCAACATTATCAGCAGAAAGTAAATCTGATTACAACTTCGGCTTAGGTATCGTCGTGGCGATCGTTTCAGGTATACTAAGTGCCTGTTTCAATTTTGGTATAGAGTCTGGGAAACCCATGGCGGATGTGAGCAATGCGGTATGGAAGGCCGCTAACCCCAATCAAGGAGAGTTTCTCTATCAAAATAATGTAACCTATATCGTAATTCTGTGGGGCGGCTTTATGACAAATTTTATTTGGTGTCTCTATCTGCTCGTCAAGAATAAGTCTTTTAAAGATTATACGAAACCAGCAGTGCCGAAGTTGCGGAATTTTCTTTTATGTGCTTCAGCAGGGACAACCTGGTATCTCCAATTTTTCTTTTACGGTATGGGGGAAAGCCGACTGGGCAATGGCGCAAGTTCCTGGATATTACATATGGCTTTCATCATTCTTATTTCAAATGCCTGGGGCGTTGTATTAAAAGAATGGCGAGGGGTGGACCGTGTAACCTATCGTTCCATTATTGCTGGAATTATCACAATTATCATTTCCATTTGCATAGTAGGCTTTGCAAGGACATTAGAAAATTAATACTTAAACAATATAGAAGAGGTGAAAATGTATAAACATGTCAATTACTTATGGGACGATGAGAAAGCACGTACACTAGACGGTGATGAAGTGGCTTTATTATTATATCGTTCGAATATTTTAGGCGCGGATCTAAGAATCACAAATTATGGTGGTGGCAATACCTCCTGCAAAGTTTTTGAAAAAGATCCATTGACCGGAGAGGATGTGGAAGTGATGTGGATAAAGGGCTCAGGAGGAGATATTGGGACGCTTAAGAAATCGGGGTTAGCAGCACTGTATCTTCAACGGCTGCGCAGTTTAGCGCATGTTTATCAAGGCTTGGAGCATGAAGATGAGATGGTTGAACTATTTAACCACTGTATTTACGATCTGGATTCTAAAGCACCATCTATTGATACACCATTACATGGGTTTTTACCATTTAAACATATTGATCATTTACATCCCGATGCTGCTATTGCTATTGCCGCTGCAAAAGATGGGAAGAAGATTACACAAGAATTGTTTAATGGGGCGATCGGCTGGGTAGATTGGCAGCGGCCGGGATTTGATCTAGGCCTTAAGTTAAGAGCCTGTTTAGCAGAAAATCCAGGTATTCGCGGTATTATGTTGGGGTCACATGGTTTGTTTACCTGGGGCGATACAGCATACGAATGTTATATCAATTCCTTGGATGTAATCGAAGCTTGCGCGGAATATCTTGAGCAAAACTATGGTAAAAAAGCACCTGTATTCGGTGGTCAGCAAGTAACTAGCCTGAGCAAGGAAGAAAGAACTGCACAAGCAGCTAAACTTGCGCCGGTTTTAAGAGGTTTCTGTTCTAGTGAGCGTCACATGATCGGACACTTTACAGATGATGAACGTGTATTGGAATTTATAAATTCAAACGATTTACAACGCTTAGCTCCGCTTGGTACGAGCTGCCCGGACCACTTCTTAAGAACTAAAATCCAACCGTTAGTACTGAATTTGGATAAATCAGAAGATTTGGATAATGTTGAAGAGCTAAAAGCGAAATTGGCGCCATTGTTCGAAGCATACCGTGAAATGTATGCACAATATTATGAAAATTGCAAGCATGAAAACAGTCCAGCTGTACGCGATAAAAACCCGGTGATTGTTTTATATCCAGGTGTTGGTATGTTTGCGTTTGCGAAAGACAAACAAACTGCACGTGTAGCGGCAGAATTCTACACCAATGCGATTAACGTAATGAAAGGAGCGGAAGCTGTAAGTGAATATACTGCCTTGCCTCGTCAGGAAGCTTTCGATATCGAATATTGGTTACTTGAGGAGGCTAAATTGCAGCGTATGCCGAAACCAAAAGCACTTTCCGGAAAGATTGCTTTGGTGACAGGAAGTGGTGGTGGAATCGGAAAAGCCATTGCCAAGAAAATGGCACAGGAAGGGGCAGTGGTTGTGCTTAACGATATTAACGCTGAACGTTTAGCGGAATGCGAACAAGAATTCGTGGCACAATTTGGCCAAGATGCAGTGATCTCCGTCCTACTGGATGTGACCGAGGAAGTACAGATCCAAAAAGCCTTGTATAAAACTGTTTTAGCATTTGGTGGGATAGATATCATAGTGAATAATGCCGGATTGTCGATTTCTAAATCTATCGAGGACCATACCCAAAAAGATTGGGACCTATTGTATGATGTATTGGTTAAAGGACAATTTTTGGTCACCCAAGCGATCACGCCAATTTTAAAGGGGCAGAACATCGGTGGTGATATCTTAAATATAGTCAGCAAAAATGCGCTTGTCAGTGGTCCGAATAATGTCGGTTATGGTAGCGCGAAAGGTGCACAATTGCACTTAAGTAGATTATGCGCCGCGGAGCTTGGACCTTTCAAAATTCGTGTCAATGTTGTTAACCCCGATGCAGTGATTTCCGATAGCAATATTTGGGCTGGCGGATGGGCAGAGGGACGCGCAAAGGCATATGGTATTCACATCGAGGAACTGCCTACATTTTATGCTAAACGGACCTTGTTGAATGAAGTGATTCTACCTGAGGATATTGCAAATGCCTGTTTTTGTTTTGTGGGTGGTTTGCTCTCGAAATCTACAGGTAATATACTCAATGTAGACGGTGGCGTAACAATGGCATTTGTGCGCTAATTTCGCTATCTTCGGTATTGTGTTTTCAATAGATCGAGAAACCACAATACCCTATTTTAATAAACCGAAAACAGTACTATTATGATTTTAGACAAGTGTGCTATCGCGGCACATAATGACCAGTTGCAGGCGAGGCATCAGCGAGCCTTTGATTTTGTTTCTCACGAGATTGTACAAACAGAAGAGATTTTAGAAAAACTACAGCAATTCCAGATTGCTATCCCTAGTTGGGCATTGGGTACAGGTGGAACGCGCTTTGGCCGTTTCTCTGGTGCCGGTGAACCGGCAACACTGGAGCAGAAAATTGCAGATGTCGGCTTGCTGCATGCATTGAATGGATCGAGTGATGCTATTTCATTGCATATTCCCTGGGATATTCCTAAAGATGCTGAAGCATTGAAGCAGTATGCAGCAACCTTTGGAATTCACTTTGATGCGATGAATTCAAATACATTTCAAGATCAGGTCGGGCAGGAGCACAGCTATAAATTTGGGTCTTTGCATCACGTTGATCCACGCGTCCGTCAACAGGCGATAGACCATAATATAGAAGTAATCGACTTTGGAAAGCAGTTGGGGTCAACGTGCTTGTCGGTATGGCTGGCTGATGGTTCATCATTCCCTGGGCAGCTTAATTTTAGACAGGCCTTTGAAAATACCCTTGCCAGCCTACAGGAAATCTATGCGCATCTACCCGTAGACTGGAGCCTGTTTATAGAGTATAAAGCATTTGAACCTTATTTCTATTCGACGACCATTGGCGATTGGGGACAGTCTTTACTTTTAGCAAATAAGCTGGGACCACAGGCTTTTACCTTGGTGGATTTAGGGCATCATCTACCAAATACAAACATCGAGCAAATCGTATCGCTGCTGTTGATGGAAGGGAAATTGGGCGGCTTTCATTTCAATGATAGCAAATATGGAGACGACGATCTGACGGCCGGTTGTATGAAACCTTATCAATTGTTTTTGATATTCAGTGAATTGATCGATGGGATGGATGCGCGGGGAATGGCTCATGAATCGGCTTTAGGCTGGATGATCGATGCTTCACATAATCTGAAGGACCCATTAGTTGATTTATTACAATCGGTAGAAGCAATTAAAATAGCCTATGCGCAGGCCTTGCTTATCGATCGAAAATCGCTTCGCGATGCGCAAGCTCAAAACGATGTGGTAGCTGCCCAGGAAATTTTGCAACAGGCATTTCGAACCGATGTAAGACCATTGCTTGCTGAGGCGAGACGACGCATCGGTGCGGCATTGGATCCAATAGGGCTCTTTAGGGAACAGGCGTTACGAGATAGATTGGTGGGGGAAAGAGGAAAAAATAGCGTCGCTACAGGCCTCTAAAAGATACACGACATGGAAAACAAAAGTATACCTGTCGTAGCCGTATTTGATGTTGGAAAAACGAATAAAAAACTTCTTTTATTTGATAAAAACTATAGCGTGCTATGGGAACGATCTGCTCGATTTTTAGAAACTGTCGATGAAGATGGGGATCCCTGTGAAAATCTTGAAAGCCTTCGTCTGTCGATTTTTGATGCCTTGCATGAAGTACTCCGGCGAGACGAATTTGATATTCAGGCAATCAACTTTGCAGCCTATGGGGCTAGCTTGGTTTACATTGATGCACAGGGTAAACCTTTGACTCCCTTATACAACTATCTCAAGGATTTTCCTGCGGATATACAGCAACAGTTATATGATGCGTATGGAGGTGTTGTCGCATTTTCATTGGCAACGGCATCACCATCATTGGGTAGTCTGAATTCGGGCTTACAGCTCTTGCGTCTGAAGCGTGAAAAACCTGATTTATTTGGGCAACTTGCTTATGCGGTACACTTACCTCAATATTTAAGCTTTTTGGTTTCAGGCAAGTTGTGTACAGATTTGACTAGCATCGGCTGCCATACTGCACTTTGGGACTTCAAACAACACCATTATCATCAATGGGTAGAAGACGAGGGCCTCGTTGGAGCTTTCCCGCCAATTGTTTCGGGAGATACAGCCTTTAAAAGTACGTTTCTAGGTAAATCATATTGGGTTGGAACGGGGTTACATGATAGTTCCGCGGCACTCATTCCTTATCTAATGAGTAATAAAGAGCCCTTTATTTTAATTTCTACAGGCACTTGGTGCATTTCATTAAACCCATTTGCGTCGATCGATTTGACAATAGAGGAGCTGCAGCAGGATTGTTTGTTCTATCTTTCCTATCGCGGTACTCCAGTAAAAGCCTCCCGTTTATTTGCAGGGTATGAACATGAAATTCAATCAAAGCGTATTGCCGATTTCTTTGCGGTGACCACGGCCAAATTTAGAACGCTTGAAATCGACTGGGACATTATCGCGGCTTTGACAGCGCTTGATATTCCGAACGCGATAGATTTGAAATCTTTTGAAGCCATTGACCTGCATCGTTATCCAGATTATCAAACCGCTTATCACAGCTTAGTCTGGTGTCTTGTCAAGGCACAGGTAGCCGCCACCCAACTTGTTCTTCGCTGTACACAGACTGCACGGATATTTGTCGATGGTGGATTTAGTCGAAATCAGATTTATATGAGTTTGATTGCACGTGAATTTCCAGCTATGGAGGTGTTTGCTGCAGCGATGCCGCAAGCAACAGCTTTGGGTGCCGCACTGTTGATGCATCAGCATTGGAACACTGCAGAGATCCCACAAAACTTGGTGGAATTAAAATTATTTAAGCCACATACTGTTTCGTAAATGATTTTAGAACAGGATAGTACGGTACAGCTGTTCAGTTTGTTTTCTATTACTTCGATATAGAATTATAAACAAATTAAACCAAATTAAATTAAACCTCTAATCAGAATGGAAAGTAAATTAAAACATTACTCATTAATTCTTTGCGTGGCAATGATGATGGGAATGCCGTTTGCGTTAGTTGCTCAGGTGACCAAGACTATACAGGGTCATGTGGTGGGTAGCAAGAGCGGGCGACCTATCGCTGGAGCTTCGATTAAAGAAGTCGGTGGTAAAAATGCTAGTTCAACAAATGAAAATGGTGATTTTACCCTTTCTGTCGCGAGCAACAAAGTTGTTCTTTCAATCCAATATGTAGGGTACATTGCAAAAAATATGGAAGGGACTGTGGGGATCCCACTTCGTGTTGAACTGCAGGAGGACAACACTGTGCTGGATGAAGTTGTTGTCGTTGCTTATGGTGCGACGAAAAAAAAGGATCTGACGGGATCCGTATCCACAATTGACAATAAAGCATTGAATATGCAGTCAAATTCGACGGTCAGTAGGGCCTTGGAAGGGGCTGCACCCGGTATTCAGGTGTCGGCAGTGGATGGACAGCCTGGTATCGACATGGGAATTCGTGTGCGTGGTATAGGATCGGCGAGTCAGAATACCTCAAACGCTCTGGTCGTCATTGATGGTGTTCCCGCACAAAATGATAATCCGCTCGCTACCTTAAATCCAAAAGATATCCAGAGTGTTTCTATCTTGAAGGATGCGGCATCGACGGCCCTATACGGCGCTAGAGGTGCCAATGGTGTCGTCTTGGTGACAACAAAAAAAGGCGTGTCAGGGCAGCCCCGCATTTCATTTGAAGGAAAGCTCGGCGTCAATCAGGTGGGACCGTATCAATTCGATAAAATTTCCAATCCGAAGGATATTTATGAATTCGCCTGGCTCTCTGTGTACAACTCTGTACGCTATGGAGTGGATGGTACCGGTATTTCAAAAAGATATACAACAAATGTGCAGAATCCAAATATGTCGCACGAACAGGCAGCCGAATTTGCCAGTTCGCACCTATTTGACTACATCGGGTCTACGACTAAATTTCAACGAAACAGCTTAGGTAACTGGATGTTGTATGATGTGCCGGGAGCGGTCTATACACCCTCAGGCACAGGAGCTGATGCGAGTTCAACCATGAGTGGCGCATACCTCGTCAATACAGATGGTAAATTGAATCCTGGAGCTCGCCTGTTATACAGCGACAGATATGATGATTATCTACTGGAGAATAGATTACGACAAGATTATGATCTATCGGCCTCTGGTGGTAACGATAAAGTAAATTATTTCCTTTCAGGTGGATACTTGGAAGACCCATCTTATATTCGGGGATCTTCCTTCAAACGCTATAATGGACGTGCCAATTTTGATGCGCAATTGAATGCCTGGCTAAAATTGGGTGCTAATATTGGCTACTCCAATCGGACCACACAATCGCCGGCGACACGCTTCGGCCGTAATCCCGGTAGTTCTACAGCCAATGTTTTCCGGTTTATCAATGGACAGAATCCGCTGGTGCAGCTCTACGCACGCGATAAAAATGGCGCCCTGATTGATGACAATGGGAAAAATAAAGTCCATGTACTTGCCGGAGATACCTACTCTCCACTGGGGTTAACATCGGCTGCACTATCTTCTACCAATGTTTTGACGGTGCTGGACAATGATTTGGATCAACGTGTCTCGGATGATTGGACAACAAGGGTCTATGGGCAGGCCAAATTCCTGAAAGACTTTACGTTTACAGCAAATGTCTCGATGGACAAGTTTAATGAGATGCGTACGCGTTACTGGAACAGCGAATCGGGACAGGCAGCAGGCATTGGAGCCTTTGGTAAGACCGCATCCAATACAACGATTTTAAACCTGCAACAATTACTGAATTATGCGAAAACAATAGGTTTACACAATATAGAGGCGCTTTTAGGGCATGAATATGATTCATTCAAGAACGAGCAGCTCAACTACCGATCATCTTATGCATTGATTGATGATTTTGCATCTTATATCAACTTTGTCGGACGTTATGACGGTGGAACATTCCCAAATCCGGGGGGCGGTGAGGATAAACGTACCATGGAAAGTTATTTTTCCCGGGTCAATTACAACTACAACGACAGGTACTTTTTTCAAGGATCTGTCCGTCGGGATGGCTCGTCAAAATTCAAGTTGAAAGATAAACGCTGGGGTACGTTCTGGTCCGTTGGTGGCGGTTGGCGTATCGACAGTGAGCAATTTATGGAAAGTAGCAAAGGCTGGCTCGACCTCCTAAAAATACGCGGCAGTTATGGTGTAATCGGTAATCAGAATGGAATATCCAACTATTCGGGATACCAAACATGGAGTTACGCCGCCACGTATACACAGACGACAAGTGGAACGGGTATACCCGCAAATATCACCTTAAATCAAAATGCATATGTCAATGACCAATTAACCTGGGAAAACATACATACATTAGATGGTGGTATTGATTTTAGCTTCTTTGGACGAGTACGTGGATCACTCGATTATTATAACCGCGTCACGGTAAATGCCATCTGGAATCAGCCTATTGCCATATCCAAAGGACAGTCTTCCATTGCGACGAACTCCGCAAAAATCGGAAATAAAGGTTTTGAAATCGACCTATCAGTAGACATCATCAAGAAACCTGATTTCAACTGGACAGTATCGACAAACGGAACACATTATACCACTAAGCTGAAAGCTGTACCAAATGGTGTCGGTTCAGATGCTTTGGGAGGAAATTGGACCGCAGGTACCGATGCTTGGGCTGCCGCGGGAACAAGTGCTGTGGCAAATATTACCTATTTACGTGGAGTCAACAAAGATTTCTTTAACCTCTATATGTTGAAATATGGCGGTGTGGACCAAAATACGGGTTTACCACTTTACTATCATCAGATTAGCAAAGCCGATGTTGACGCAGGTACTTATCCCGGATATAAAGAGGGCGAAAGTATAACAACCACAGACTATTCAAAAGCTAGCCGCTACGAAATGGGGAGCGCGTTACCTAAATGGATAGGCGGATTTAGTACTTCCTTACGTTACAAGAATTTTGATCTGTATTTGGCATTGGCTTACCAATTGGGCGGAAAGTTTTTTAGTACGGAGTACGGAAATAATTTGTATGTAAGTGAAGATCCTGGAAAAGCGCTTTCATCGGAACTCATCGGTAATACCTGGACACCGAACAACACAGGTGCAAAATTCCCTATGGTGATGTATGGTAATACCTATGGCAATGGTGCAACTACAGGAAGCTGGCTCTACAGTGATTTGGGCTTATTCAGTGCTTCCTATCTCAATTTTAAAAATGTGACGATAGGTTATACTTTGCCAGAAAGTATCTTGTCAAAAATGAAAATCAAGCGGCTTCGGATATTCGCTTCTGGTGATAACCTTTTTATGAAAACAGCCCATTCGGGAATAGATCCACGTCAGTCTCTTGTTGGTGGATTTGAAGTGGCGGCATATTCTTATCCGACCATGAGAACATTCTCCGGTGGTGTAAGTTTGGAATTTTAATGTTTAAAAAATCAGTTATGAAAAAGATATTTTTATGTGCATTGGCGGTGACATTATTGTTTTCTTGTAGTAAGGAATTGGACATTGCACCCCCAAATAGTATCACGGATGAACAGATCCGGAAACTACTCGAAAGTGGTGATGAGAAGAAAATTCAGGCTGTATTGGGCGGTATGGCGAACAATATGCCTAAACTGGTCAACTTTGGGGCATTATCATCCGAGTCACGTTATGGAAGCAACCAGGGATTTGATGTGATGCGGAACCTCGAAGGCAATGATATTGTATTCGGCAATAGATTGCTTAATATATTTGGCTCCGACGAGTATAATCTGCTGGATTTTATTTCAGATGCTTCAGACAAGAATACCCCGTATTGGAATTATGCCTGGAATATGGTCAATACAGCAAATAAAATGCTGAACTACCTTAATCCGGAGACTGTCGGTACGAATAAAAAATTACAGGAATACAAGGGCCGCGGACTGATATTGCGTGCCTACGCCTATAATTACCTGATGGAAAACTATCAGAATGCCTACCAGCAGGGAGGAAAAGCAAAATTAGGTATGCCGCTTTATGATACCTATTCCCCGGTTCAGGAAAGCAAGGCCCGATCTACTGCGGATGAGACCTATGCTTTTATCAAAAACGATATCAATGAAGCGATCCGGCTTTTTAGAGAAGCGGGAATTGGCTTTACAACAGACCCCTCCGATTTTGATCTTGGTGTAGCTTACTTTATGCAGGCAAAAGTAGCGTTGTGGACCGGCGACTGGAACACGACGATAAACGCCAGCAACGAAATACTGACCAAGTATCCAACGTTAATGAGCCAGGCAACCTATGGTGCCACGAATAAAGGAACCCAGACGGCGCCTGAAATGAGACCCGAGCAAAATGGTTTTCTCAATATTACCATTAACCCCGAAGTGTTGTTTGGTTTTGCGCTTGGAGAAGCCGTTACCGTACACAATTGGTGGATGAACCCTTTCGCCGAAGGAAACGGCGGAATTGGACAAGGTTTCCAGCGGATTGACAATCGGCTGTATGCCAAAATTGATAACCGGGACTATCGAATGGGTTGTTTTATGGCATCGGATTGGGGAGATTATACTTACCCGACCAATGGTGATAAACGAACTATTCCGATGTATACCAATCTCAAGTTTGCCGCCACCCATGGCTTGGGAAGTGACGATAAGAAGAATGTGGGACGAGTAAGTTGTTATTATATGCGCAGTTCGGAGGTATTATTGATGAAAGCTGAAGCGCAGGCACAGAATAAAGATGACCAAAGTGCGAAACAAACGTTAAACACCTTATTGGCTGCACGAACGAAAGTTGGGCAGACCACATTGACCTGTGACAACTATACTTCCATGCAGGGTTTATCGACCTTGGAGATGGTGCAATTTCAAACGCGGTTGGAGCTCTGGGGTGAGGGAGGACGTGAATTCTATAACAATAAACGCTGGAACATTGCTGTCGGCCGTACTGGATCAGCCACACATGTAGATAAATCAACTTATCCTGTTAGTAAAATGACGCTACAGATACCTTTGGATGAAATGTTATATAATAATAAGATGGTTCAGAATTAAATGAGCCAACAGATTTAATGATTTCATTTCTTAAAAGTACTAGGAAGGATCGTAATCGTCCTTGCTGGTACTTCCCTAAAAATACAGGATAGTTCAGGATACAATTGTAGCTGATCTTGTGTATTTTCAAGTACTATAGATTACTTCGACAAAACCTAAAATTTAATGATATGAAGAACCAATTGACTGAAGAACAGATAGCCTTTTACCAAGAAAATGGTTACATCGTTATAGAAGATTTTTTAAATCCCGAGGAGCTTGAAAGCTGGCGTACAATTGTATTTGAAGCTGTAGAGCAGCGCGCAGGTCAGAAAATGCCCGGAAAGGAAGCCAAAGTTGGCGAAGATGATGGTATCAATAAGGATGCAGACTACTTTGGAAAAGTGTTTGATCAATTGTTAAACCTTTGGCAGACCAATGAACAGGTGAAGGAGCTGATGGTCGATCAGCGGATTGGAGAAATGGCAGCAAAGCTGGCCGGTGTTGACGGTATCCGTATTTGGCATGACCAAGCCCTATTTAAACGCCCATTTGCGAATCCTACTGCTTGGCATCTGGATACACCTTTTTGGTCATTTGCCGATCGAAACGCACTTTCCATATGGATTGCACTCGATGACTCCACACTGGAAAATGGTTGCATGTATTTTGTTCCGCAATCGTATAAGCAAACCGGATTTGAGAATTTGGGTATCGGAAAAAATATGGGGACAATTTTCGAACACTATCCCGAGCTTGCACGGGTAAATCCGGTGGCTACACCGCTCAAAGCCGGAAGTTGTACTTTCCATAATGGATTGACGATTCATGGGGCAGGACCTAACATGACCAACGGGTTTAGAAGAGCTATGACCTGTGCTTACATGCCTGACGGAAATGTATTCAATGGACAAGCGAATATTTTACCGGAAGATTATCGCGCAACCTTAGCGGTAGGGGATCTGTTGAATAATGACGAGCAAAATCCGTTAATCTACCATGCAGGATGGTAAAACTTGACTTTTTTTATCCACGCTGGGGAAATGGGCACGTTGCATGGGAAGATTTTCTGGATCGTGTAGTGAAGGCTGGTTATGTTGGGGTCGAATGGTTTCCTTTTGGCGAAGATACCGATCCGGAGAAGGTCGTAAAACTGTTGCAGAAGTATAAGCTCAGGTACACGATTGTGACCTGTGTTCAAAAAAAAGCGAACTCAATCAGTGCATACTTCGCCTTGTTGGAAGAACAGTTGAACTACTATGGAAAGCTCGCGGAAAAATATTTCGCTCCACTTTTTATATCCGTGCAGATGGGACGGGAATATTTCTCACCCGAGGATGTGCTTACAGGGCTACAACTTTGTACGCGTGTTGAAAAGCAATACGGGATCGAAATTTTGCAGGAAACTCACCGTAATAAATGGAGTTATGGACTGCATACCGTGGCGCCAATGGCGGAACTATATCCGCAGTTGAAACTGACCTTGGATATCTCTCACTGGTACTGTGTCTCGGAGAGTTTTCTTGAAGATCGGCAGGAGGAATTGAACCGCCTGTTGTCCCATGTAAAACATGTACATGCCCGTGTTGGACATAGTCAGGGATCCCAGGTACCTGATGTCCGAAAAAAAATCTATCGGGATATTGTCGCCACACACTGTGCTGTCTGGCAACGCTGGATAGACCTCAATAAACCCGATGCGCGGCTGACCATGACGACTGAATTTGGTCCGCCACCGTATCTCATTCCCTCAGGGAATCAAGTGCTCGATTGTGAGCGCCAATGGAAACAAAACTTATGGATGAAAAACTACCTATCAAGGCACCTTATAACCTAATTTCAGCATGATGAAGCGAAGAATATTTTTACAGCAAAGCAGTTTTTTGGGAGCCTCCTTCTTATTCGCCAAGCATTTAAAAGCATTTGACAAGGAATCAGTGGATATGGACCGCTACTATACACAGTTTCAAAATCCGTCGGCTGCGCAAAGACCTTTCGTGCGCTGGTGGTGGAATGGCAATAAAATCAATAAAAATGAACTGCTTCGCGAACTGAAGCTATTAAAGGATGCCGGAATAGGTGGAGTGGAAATCAATCCCATTTCCTTTCCGAAGCGTACCGACGATATGGGTATTCCATCATTAAAATGGTTGAGCAAAGAATGGGTAGATATGGTACAGTATACAGCCAATGAAGCAAAAAAGATGGGTATGACCACCGATCTCATCGTTGGTTCCGGCTGGCCTTTTGGTTCAGAAGATCTTCGGGAAGAAGAAACCGCTCAGGTTGTGCTGGTGCATTGTGAACCCATTGAGGGACCCACAACCTATGTTGTCCGACCCTACCATGTTTTTAATATGATAGATCCCGCTGTAACGGATAAAAACCCATTGCGCAATCCCGAGATCCTCGCCATCAAATTGGTAAAAGATCCGATGCAGTCCATCGATGATGCGGTTGATTTTGCGGCAGAAATTGGCAAAGACAAAATTGAAATTCCTGTTCCTTCGGGAAAGCATATCCTCTATTTCCTGGTGAAATTTAAGGCTTTTGCCTCCGTCATCAATGGAGCCCCGGGAGCAGCGGGCTCCATACTCAACCACATGGATAAGGACACTGTGTCTCGCTACCTCGAGCGCTTGTCTACACAAATGCAACAGCAGATAGGACCATTAAAAAACTATGTTCGGGCATTGTTCACCGACAGCATGGAACTCGAAGGCTGCAATTGGTGTGATGACTTTGCTATTGAGTTTCAACGCCGTCGCGGTTATGATATTATGCCTTATTTGCCTTTCATTTTATTTAAGGTCGGGCGCTTGGGGGCTGTGGTCGACGAAAACTACGGTGCAAAGAAAGGTGCGAAACTTTCCGAGATGCTAAATCGTGTACGCTTTGATTATGAATATACCAAAGCCTCTTTATTGAAGGAACGATTTACGGATACGTATGTCAACTGGTGTCGCTCGCTTGGGGTGAAATCTCGTGCCCAGGCCTATGGGAGAGGTTTTTTTCCATTGGAAAGCAGCTTGGAGTACGATATTCCGGAAGGAGAATCGTGGACAACAAATTATTTGCGCCATAAGCTGGGTGAAGAGATGCCTGACGAAGACTATCGTCGCGGCCGTGGTTATACCATGATTGATAAGTATGTCTCCTCCGCAGCACATCTGAAAGGAAAACGGCTTGTGAGCTGCGAGGAGATGACCAATACGTACCTTGTTTTTAATACGCAACTCGAATTGTTAAAGCTGGGATCGGACCAGAGTGCAATGACCGGGATTACACATTCTGTTTGGCATGGATTTAATTATTCGCCCTTAGAAGCTCCTTTTCCTGGATGGATTCAATACGGCTCTTTTTATAACGAACGCAACAACTGGTGGCCCTATTTTAACTATTTAAATAATTACAAAGCTCGCCTTTCATCACAGCTGCAACAGGGCGATTATTTCGCAGATATGGCCATTTTGCCGGCCAATTATGATCTCTGGACAGAGAACGGTGTGCAAACGGATCCCTTTCCTGAGAAATTGAATGTCCCCTATACTTCCTTACTTTGGGAAGCTATCAGCAAAAATGGTGGGAATGCAGATTATATAACGGAGATGATACTGCAGGATTGTAAGGTAGAGCAGGGAAATCTATGTTACGGCAAAAGAAAATATAGCGTGCTTTTTTTGCCCGGTATCAAACGGATGTCGCCGAAGTCAATGGCTCGCCTCCTTGAGTTTGTTAAATCCGGTGGGCGTGTTGTGGCGATTGAAACCTTACCACAGATGAGCTTGGGATTGCAAGATCAGGTAAAAAATGATGCCGAAGTGCAAGCAATACTGCGTAAGCTGCAATCCTATCCAGATCGATTTATTGCCACGCCGAAACCTGAGGACAATAACTTTATGGACTGGTACCATTTGGCCATGCAGCGGTTCAGGCTACCCCATTACTTGCATATTGATCAGCCTAACCGTTATGTGATGCAGATGCGTTCTATTCGGGATGATGGTAGTGAATGCTATTTTATCCAGAATGCACACCGGGCGAATAGTGCAAGACTAAACATCTCATTTATTGCGCCCGAAATTAGAAAGAAAACATGTTGGCTATGGGATCTGGATACGGGTAAACGTTCTCGGGTAAACCTGGATCGTGAAGACAGTTTGTTACTGGATATGGGGCCTACAGATGCTTTCCTTTTTGTATTTGACAACCATCGGGAAGGTACAGTGTGGCAGCCTTTGGCAACAACGGGAAGTCATGCCCTGGATTTGAGTACCCAATGGAAAGTAACATTAAAACATAAACAGGAAGGTACATCCCAACAACTTGTACTGCCGCGACTAATAGACTTTAAAGAGGATGAACAATTGATGTGGTTTTCAGGAACAGCGATCTATCAGCGTTCATTTAACTGGTCGGCAGCAGGACAATGCCTGTTGAATCTTGGAAAGGTAGCGGGTGTTTCTGAGGTTTTTGTCAATGACCAATCACTTGGCGTAAAATGGTATGGAAGGCGGATTTACGACCTCGCTGCCGTGTTAAAAAATGGGGAGAACCAGATCGAAGTGCGTATTACGACCACTATGGGAAATTATTTGAAAACGTTGAAGGATAATGAAAATGCGCAATATTGGGTCAATAGAAAAGGTCGGGAGCAGGAAATACAATCTATGGGCCTGATCGGTCCAGTCACTTTATATACAAGCTAAATCATGAAAATATTACCTATTTTTCTTTTCATCATCCAGGCTTTAACAGTCAGGCTGGTCGCAGCACAGGATTATCAAGCTGTAGATTTTGGTATTCGCGGTGATGGTGAAGCACTGAATACACGGTCTATCCAGGCCGCCATTGATTATATTACAGCCAAAGGTGGTGGAAAGCTCATCTTTACCCCAGGCAACTACATCACGGGATCTTTTTATCTGAAGTCCAATGTGACCTTACAACTGGATCAGGGAGCAAATCTCTTGGGCTCCAACAATCCTTTTGATTACCATAAAGATACCGTCGTCAACTGGCAGTCGATGATCTACGCGATTCGACAACAGAACATTGGTATTATCGGCAAAGGAACGATCAATGGCCGCGGTTTTCAGACGGCAATGAATGCCGTTCAAAATGTTCATAAGGGAATTGTGCAGGATGAACTTAAATTAGATCGACTGCGGGAGTGGAACCGCCCCGAAAATATTTACTTCCGGGAGTGTAAAAATGTACTGATTAAGGATATTACCTTACGTGATCCCGGTAGTTGGAATCAGACCTACGACCAATGTGAAGACCTCCATGTGGAAGGTATTTATGTAGACAGTAAGTCGTATTGGAATAATGACGGCATCGATGTGGTAGACTGTAAGAATGTAGTGATCCGGAATTGCTATTTCGATGCGGCTGATGATGCCATCTGCTTTAAGTCACACGATGCGAATGCAGTCTGTGAGAATGTGCTGGTCGAAAACTGTACGGCGCGCTCCAGTGCCAGTGCCCTAAAATTTGGGACAGTCTCCCGCGGTGGTTTCCGAAATTTTGTTGTCAGGAACCTCGTAGTCTATGATACATATCGATCAGCAATCACTTTTGCTGCCGTAGATGGTGGATTCGTCGAAAATATCCTGGTGGACGGTGTCAAAAGTATCAATACCGGTAATGTCATTTTCTTGCGTATTGGTGATCGCTGGAGCAAGGGAAAGAAACCTTTTATGAAAGATATAACGATTCGCAATGTATATGCAGAGGTACCCGCCAATAAACCCGATTTGGGATATAGTTATGAGGGACCCGTAGAAGATATGCCCCGGAATATTTCTCCGGCAAGCATCATCGGCTTACCTGATCATAAGATCGAAAATGTTACGCTGGAGAATATAGAGATCGTTTATCCCGGAGGTGGAAATCCGTTATATGCTTACCGCGGGATTGATCCTAAGTCATTGGATGGTATTCCCGAAATGGCTAATGCTTATCCAGAATTTTCACAGTTTAAAGAGTTGCCAGCTTGGGGATTATATATCCGTCATGCCAAACAGATCAATTTAAAAAATGTGACTTTCCGTATTAAAGGTGCAGATTACAGGCCTACGATTGTTGCCGATGACCTCACTGGGGGCGCCTGGGATTTTAAATCCTATTTGGATGGAGATCGGTTAAAGGACAGTTTCCATTTATATCAAACAAAAGATGTCAAAATTAATTAGACAGCGTAACATGAAGAAGTATCTATTTTTGATCGTGTTATGGGCGAGCTGCTTCAAGCTGTTTGCTCAGGACTATAATGCATCGCTTTTCGGTTGTAAGTCCGATGGTGTAACCAATAATATGGGATCTATACAATATGCCATTGATTATATTGCCAAAAAAGGCGGCGGTAAACTACATTTTTATGTCGGACGTTATCTGACGGGGACATTTAGTTTAAAATCCAATGTATCCATCGAACTGCATGAAGGCGCTGTATTGGTTGGCAGCAGCAACATATTTGATTACAGCCTTCAGGATGGCAAGAGAGCTCTCATTGTTGCAGTCGGTCAATCTAATATTCAGATTGGTGGGAAAGGCGTCATTGATGGGCAGCAGTCTTTATTGCGTAGCCAGGTCGCAGCGCTAAGACAGAAAGGAAACATTGATCTATCTGAAAAAGTGGAAGACATTAGCCTAATTTATTTGAAAGCTTCTAAAAATATCCAGATCAACGGCATAATGGAATTGAACCTGCTCGGAGCAGCACAATTTATTGATCAGTGTGCGGATGTTACCCTAAGCGCATTGGACATAAATAGTCCGGGCAGCATTGGTGTGTATGTCAGCAATTCCAAAACGGTGCGTCTGTCCAATGTTTTCTTTCAAGCCATTGGCAAGGCATTGGTTGAATCGGAGGGGAGTCAGCAGGTCATCAAAGAAAATAGCCGGTTGGCTAATGGTAAAACATTATAAATGGGATGTTTATGAAAATTAAACTTATTCTTGTCATGATCTTCCTCTATGGTGGTATACTGACATTACAGGCGAAAGAATACAATGCTTCTCTTTTTGGCATTAAATCGAACGGAACAACATTAAATACCACTTCTATACAAAGAGCAATTGATTTTATTCATGAGCAGGGTGGGGGGACGTTACGATTCTACGTTGGACGTTATCTGACGGGAACTGTCGTGCTCAAAGAGAATGTGCATATTCAACTCGAAGAAGGCGCAATCCTGGTCGGCTCAACCAATATTTATGACTATAATATCGATGTCCCGAATTGTGCTTTGATTTATGCAAAGGACGCTAAAAATATCACCATTAAAGGGAAGGGAGTTATTGATGGACAAGGGCGTGAAGTTGCTTATAATTTGCTTGCACAGATCCAGAGCGGCGTGCTCAAAGATCCCTTAGACTATGATCGCCCGCGCAATAGAAGGCCAAAGGCCATTTATATGCGCTCTTGCGAAAATGTACGTATTCATGGTGTCACCATCAAAAATTCAGCCGACTGGGTTCAGGTCTATGATCAATGTGTCAATACGGTCGTAGATAGCATCACAGTTGATAGCAAGGCTTTTTGGAACAATGATGGTATCGACATTGTCGATTGTCGTAACTTTAAGTTGCTCAACTCTTTTATCGATGCTTCAGACGATGCAATATGCCTAAAGTCGCATGATGCAACGAAGAGCTGTGAAGATGTTGAGATCCGCAACTGTACAGCACGGTCGAGTGCAAATGGTATTAAATTCGGTACTGTTTCCGCTGGCGGTTATAAACGCATTCGTATCATCAACAATAAAGTCTATGATACCTTTCGTTCGGCTTTGACGATTGCAACTCCCGATGGCGGCATAATAGAAGATATTCTTGTCGATAGTCTGACCGCATTTAACACGGGGAACCCTTTTTATTTGCGCATTGGCGCACGCTGGAATAAAGGACGCATCGGCTCCATTAATAATGTTGTGATTCAGAATGTAAAAGTTGAGGTGGCAAAAGGGAAACCAGACCGCGGTTATTCCTACGAAGGGCCTATTGAAGATAATCCGCGCAATCCATCGCCTTCGAGTATTGTAGGACTGAAAAATGCGCCCATCCGAAATGTGACCTTTAGGAATATCGAAATCAGCTACCCGGGTGGCTCGAACCCCCACTATGCCTATCGGGGGACGAGCAGAACGGATCTCGACAGTATTCCCGAAATGGAAGCATCTTATCCCGAATTTTCCCAGTTTAAAGAGCTTCCTGCCTGGGGTTTTTATATTCGACATGCAGAAAACATACATTTTGAAGGGGTCGTCCTCAAATTGAGGGAGCCGGATTATAGACCGATGTTGGTGCTGGATGATGTCAATGGATATGCACTGTCCAGGGTAAAGCAGGAGGGAGCAAAAGGAAAGAAAGAATTGGTAGCGCAGGGATCCAAAAAAGTTAAACCTTAACGGAAATACGTAACTTGTTGGCCAAGATATAACCTGTTAAATTGAATGTTATGCGATTACACCTGATGCTGGCCTTAACAGGCTTGATACTCTCCCTGGGATTACGCGCCCAAAATACAGCGCAGGATTCTGTTTATGTTTATGCACATTACACAAAACAGGAAATTTATATTCCCATGCGGGATGGAAAAAAGCTCTATACAGCGATTTACACCCCCAGAGATACGGCAAAGAGTTATCCTATTATGATGATGCGGACACCCTACAGTATTGCACCTTATGGGGAACAGAATTTTCGAATTCCGATCGGTCCAAGCATGGAATTTGTGAAGGAAAAATTCATTTTCGTTTACCAGGATGTCAGGGGAAAATATAAGTCTGAAGGAGATTTTATTGCCAATCGACCCTATACAGATACGCCAGGGGCGGTCAATGAATCAACAGATACCTACGACACAATTGATTGGCTTGTGAAACAGCTGAAATCGAATGGTAACGTGGGGATATGGGGGATTTCCTCTCCCGGGATGTACGCATCGATGTCACTGATTGATTCACACCCTGCATTGCGGGCCGTATCTCCGCAGGCACCGGTAACGGATTGGTTTCTAGGGGATGATCGCCATCACAACGGGGCTTTTATGTTGATGGGGAGTTTTTCGTTTCTATCCTCGTTTGGAAAAAAACGCGATTCTATCGGCAGCAAGGGGGCAGCGGGATTTTCCAATTATGGAACAGATCAAGCGTATTCTTTTTTTCTGAAAGCAGGAGCTCTATCCAATCTCAATCAGCAGTATTTAAAGGGCGAAAGTGTCCTCTGGAACGAAATGATGTCTCATCCAAATTATGATGACTACTGGACGTCGCGAGCCTATCTTTCTCGAATCCGTGAGCTGAAACCAAAGGTACTTGTTGTTGGTGGATGGTTTGACCAAGAGGACTTATATGGACCGTTGAAAACCTATCAGGCACTACAAAAAATTGCGTCGGACCGTGTAAAACTAGTGATGGGCCCCTGGTATCATGGTTCCTGGTCTAGGGGAAGTGGCAGGCAACTGGATAGCCTGGATTTTGGTCAAAATACAGCCAGTTATTATCGGAAAAAGATTGAACTTCCTTTCTTTGTAAGCCATCTCAAAGGGCAGGGTAAAGACGGACTTGCCGCGGCTACAGTTTTTGTAACAGGCGAGAATAATTGGTCTTCACACCGGACATGGCCTGTGGAAGAGGTACGGTCACAGCCCTTATTTCTTACAGCAGATAGAAAATTGAGTTTGAAGCCAGCTCCCAAATCGGCATCTCCCTATGTCTCCTATATTTCTGATCCCAGCAAACCTGTTCCCTATACACGGGAAAAAACTGTTTTGCGCGGCTATAAATACATGTATGAAGATCAATTTTTTGCCGCGCAGCGACCAGATGTGCTTGTCTTTGAAACTGAAGTCTTAGAACAGGATGTAAAGTTGATGGGGAATATTCAGGCGAATCTGTTTGTCAGCAGTACCGGCAGTGATGCCGATTTTGTCGTAAAACTGATCGATGTGCATCCGTACAAAAAAGGGGATAAACTTTCGGATTGTCAATGTCTGATTCGTGGGGAGGTTATGCGGGCCAAATATCGAAAAAGCTTTGCTCATCCGGAAGCGATGAAACCCAACAGGATTGAGGAAGTACGTTTCGATATGCAGGATGCTGCTCATGTATTTAAAAAAGGGCATAAGATTATGGTGCAGATACAGAGTTCCTGGTTTCCTTTGGTTGATCGAAATCCGCAGCAGTTTATGAATATTTATGAGGCTGCCGACAAAGACTTCAAGACGCAGGAACATCGGATCTATTGTCAGGGGCAATATGCTTCTTTTATTTCATTACCTATTGTTACGTCTCATGAAAATTAAGTATTGTTATTGTTTTGTTCTTTTCTTTATTTCCAGCTTTTCGCTACGGGCGCAGGTCGACTATGCGCGAGCTGTTGTAAAGGAGCTGGCATCCAAAGCCTATGCAGGTCGTGGATATGTGTTTGATGGTGATCGAAAGGCCGCCGCTTTTATTGCGAAGGAGTTTAAGAAGAGCGGATTGCTGCCTTTGAGCGATCATTATTATCAACCTTTTGTAATGCCCGCAAATGTATTTCCTAAGGATGTTAAAATTACGATAGATGGCCAAAAACTCCGTATGGGTGAACAGGTATTGATTGAAGCATCCAGTCCGTCCCTCAAAGGGAAATTTGGACTGACGGAGGTCATGATATCGTCTGATACGGATGCTTTGGATAAACTGATGCAAAATACTGCATTTCAACACAAATTTCTAGTACTTGATGAGCGCAAGGCTTTGGAAACAATGAAGCCAGACCAATTCCGGTCTGCCTTGCTGCGCCTTGCCCAAGGGGGGCATTATCGTGGGATTCTGGTGCAAACCAAGCAAAAGCTACTTTGGCGGGGAGCTACCAGTCAGCTCAATCGACCAATTGTTTATGTGAAAAATAATGCTGCTGTAGCGCTGGAGGGGAAGCAGATCAATCTGGCAATCCATGCCCGCTTTCAGCCAGACTATACGACAAATAACGTCTGCGGTATGCTGAAGGGAACCAGTGCATCGGACTCTACGATTGTCATCACGGCGCATTATGATCATGTGGGGGCGATCGGTAGACATACTGTTTTTACCGGTGCCAATGACAATGCCAGTGGTACTGCGCTCATGCTCTATTTGGCACGCTACTATCAGCAGCATCCGCCGCGCTATAACATGGTTTTCTTGGCCTTTTCGGGTGAGGAAAGCGGTTTACTAGGCTCGAGTTTCTTTGCTAAGAATCCACTTATTGACCTCAAAAAAATTAAGATCCTGCTTAATTTTGATATGGCAGGTACAGGCGATGATGGCATTCAAGTGGTGAACGGCACGATATTTAAAGAACAATTCGAACGACTAACGGCAATCAATACGGAAAAAAAATACCTACCTCAGGTAAAGGTGCGTGGACCAATGAACCGTAGCGATCACTATCCTTTTTATGAAAAAGGAGTGCCTTCATTTTTCATCTATACTCTGGGTGGCATTGATGCCTATCATGATATTTATGATCGATACGAAACGTTGCCCTTTACACGGTTTAATGAGTACGTAAGGCTCATGGTTGATTTTATTGGCACCATTTAATTGGGGACTATAATCTGTTAAATTTTTCGATATGAAGCATCTTAGAAGAGCGTTGACCTTAGCACGGAAGATTTTCTGGTATAGTTTGTTTTACTTCATTCCATTTTATAGCTTCGGCCAACTGCAATTGGTTGTTTCACCTGACGGAAGTGAACATGGAGACGGTTCACTAGCGCATCCCTTGGCGTCGGTCGCTCAAGCGCTAACGTTGTTGCGCACACAGCGGGGGGAGAAGCCGGAGCGTACAGCCTTCGTGCTTCTCCGTGGAGGAACTTATTTCTTTGATTCGGGGATTTCGTTGGATGAAAGAGACAGCCATACCATCATTCAGGCTTATGGCAATGAAAGGGTTATTTTTAAAGGCTCCATTCCGCTGTCGACAACAGGTTTGTTCCGTACACGCGAGAACGGATCGATCAATTTCTATCAACTGAATTTGCTGGAACATGGTGTCAAGGACTTGGGACAGTTGCGCCAGGTTGGTTTTTCCAGAGCCAGTGGCAATGCTCCGGGCGAATTATTTGTGGACGGCATAGCTTTTCATCTGGCGCGTTGGCCCAATCAGGGAATGGTGCCTATGGGGAAAGTGATTGATACAGGTTCCATTCCACGGAATCGGGATTCGAGTAATCGGGGCGGTGTTTTTCAGTATAAAGAATCACGTATCGATGCCTGGGCAAAGGAAGATGACCCTTGGATTGCGGGTTATTTCAAATGGGGCTATGCCGATGATATGGTACGTGTCAAGACCATTGATCAAAACAAAAAAACAATAACAACAAAGGAACCCACATTGTACGGCTTTGACTATAAGAAAAAATACAGGCAATGGCGGGGTATAAATCTATTGGTGGAATTGGACACTGTAGGTGAATTTTATCTCGATAGAAAACATGGCGTACTGTCATTTGCTGTTGATAAGCCCATAAAGACATTGAGCTATTCTGTCTTGGAAGAACCATTTTTTAGTCTGATCGGTACGCAGCATACACAGATTAGGGGTATTGAGTTTGAAGAATCCAGAGGAATGGGGGTTTACCTGCGGGATACCTATGCCGTCGAGATTGATGCGTGTAGGTTTAGCAATTTGGGTAGCCTGGGCGTTGCTGTTGGGTATGGAATAAAACCTTTTGAGCGTTTGCAGCACGAAGGTACGGGAGAAGCGCTTGACAACAGTATTGGAGATCTACATCAGCACCTGTATAGTCATCCGACATTTGATCAGAAAGGAGGTGAACAGAATGTCATTCGCCATTGTCATTTTTCACATCTAGGAGCCGGCGGGGTTTCGTTGTCGGGTGGAGACCGTAGCAAATTGACGAAAGGGAATAATCGAATTGAGGACTGTATCTTTTTTGATCTGAACCGTTTGGAGCGGTCCTATCGACCGGCGATAGCACTTTATGGCGTGGGCAATACCGTCAAAAATTGTGAGATATCAGATTTGCCGAGTATGGCTATTCTCATTCATGGCAATGAGCATAAAATCGAATATAATTACATTCACAAGGTTGCACAGGAAGTTGATGATCAGGGAGCGATTTATATCGGACGGGATCCTTCAGAGCGGCACAATCTGATACAATATAATCTACTTGCAAATATTCCGAAAACATTAAGGACTTCTGGCATATATCACGATGATGCATCAAGTGGTACCAAAGTATTCGGTAATATTTTCGTCAATGCCGGTGAGCGATCGGTATTTATTGGCGGGGGCTCAGATAATTGGTATGTGAATAACCTATTTGTAGGTGCCGGAAGATGGGCGGTACGTGTGGACAATCGGTTGGAAAACTGGCTTAAAAACCTGAATGTGTACGGATCGGGGCACTTGTTCTATGACCGTTTGGTGGGTGTCAATTATCTGATAAGCCCTTATCGCGAAGCCTATCCCGAATTAGCATTGCAGTTTAGCCGAAATGGAAAACCTACAGGAAATGTATTTCAGGATAATCGGTTTTACAATTGTAAGCACATTCTAAAAGGTAAAAGAAAATGGCTTGCCTGGGATCAAAGTAACAAGGAAGGTTTTCTGCTGGATTTCCGTCGGGATTTTCAGACAATGAATTTAAAGGATCTCAAAGTTGTTCTAGGGACGAAAGCCCTAGAACAACAGATTCCGATAGACAACATTGGCCCTCAATAATAGATCTATTTTTCCGTTTGCTGTTTTATCCAGTTGAACCATTCGGTTTTTTGATCCGGATGGGTCCAATGTCCTGTTTCCTTGTAGATATGCAATGTTTTGGGTGCGGTGATGCCATTGTAGCTAGCGTACATCGAAGTAGGAGGGCAAATCACATCGTTGAATCCCCAGGAATAGAATCCCGGTACTGTAATGCGTTTGGCAAAGTTGACCACATCGTAATACGATAACGTTGTTTCGATATCACGGATGCCTTTTAAGGCACTGTAATTTGCTGGAGCAAAATAGTGGGGCCATCCACCAGCACGTTGATGCAGGTAGCCCGTCACGTCCGACAGCGCAGGATAGAGTGCCGCAACTGCGGTCACACGTTTATCCAATGCTGTGGTTGCGATACTCAGCGCACCGCCCTGACTACCACCCATAACAACGAGGTTTTTTCCATCCCATTCAGGTAGTGAAGTGAGGTAGTCGTTGGCTCGCAGACAACCTAAGTAGACACGCTTATAATAAAACTGATCTTTATCCTGCAGATTATAGTTATAATATGCCTTCAAAGCACCTGCAGCTAGGTCTTTGTAGATCGCGGAGTCTAGGTCAACCGGAATGCCATGTATGCCAATGCTTAAGACTATCATTCCTTTGGCGGCCAATTCAATCTCAGGGCCATAAGGGCGAACGCCAGCACCGGGCACACGCAATACAGCTGGATATTTTCCCGGATCTGAAGGCATGCTTAAAATACCATATATTTTGCTATTTCCAACGTTGTTAAATGATACACGATAGACGTCGACCTCTACAGTACTTTTGTCAGGAAGCAAAGTTTTGCTGGCCTCGATGGGAACAGCCTGAAGTACTTTGATCGCCTTATCCCAGAACGAATTAAAATCCACCGGATTTTGTTGTGTAGCAATGATTTTTTCGGGTGAAAATCCGATTGTGCATAGCTTTTTGGTCTGCTTTCCGTTTTTAGTCACAATAACAGTACAACGCAGAAAGCCTGGTTTCTTCAACGTGAAAGGAGCACTTTTAAAATGCCCCTGAAAGGACGGTATCTGTGCACTGACAAAAGGCCTGACCATTTCAGGACCTATTTCGTAATACACACTATCGCTATGGAAAGCTTGCCCCCCTGCATTGACCTGAATATCAAAACTAACTTGATCGCCGGGTTTTGCGAGCCAGTTGTCGTACGCTGTATTAATCTGTATGTCTAATTTTTCGGTTTGCCCTTTACTGTTTATGGCACAGAACAGAAGCAAGGTTAAGAAAAGAAATTTGTTGATTTTTTGCATAGTAGTAGGATGAATCTAAATGGATTATTTCCCTGCTTCAATGAGCAGCAGCAATCCGAGAATAAATAAGCAAAACATAAATCCGAGCCACAGCATGGTCTGTTTGCTGGCGCCTTTGAATTCGCGCCAGATAAACACACCCCATAAGGCCGCAACCAAAGTTGCACCCTGACCTAATCCATAGGATATTGCTGGCCCGGCTTTACCCGCAGCAATTAGATTAAGGGAATTGCCTATTCCCCAAATGATACCGCCGAGAATACCGACAAGGTGTACACTGAAATTACCTTTAAAATAATCGCTATAACGAAGAGGTGGTCCCGCTAGTGGCCTTTTCATGAGTAAGGTGTTGAAAATAAAATTGCTCAATAAGATACCGCATGAAAAGATAAATACTGCCGTATAGGGCGTCATTTTTCCGATTGCTGGCGACTCAAAATTATTCAGGTCCATGGCGGATGCTATAAATCGATAAAATAACGACATCAACAGCCCTGCGAGCACGCTAAGAAAAATTCCTTTCGAGGAAAGTTTCTGCTGATTTTTCATCATTCTTTTATAGGCAAAAGCATTGATAACAATGGCTACCGCGATACAGGCTACTCCAGCAAATAGGAGGGATGGATTACCTTGCATTGCTGCAATATAGTTGATAAGGACTCCTAAAATCAATGCCGTACCGATACCAACCGGAAATGCAACAGCCATACCTGCCAGGGAGATCGCCGATGAAAGTAGGATATTGGCAGCATTGAATATAATCCCACCAAGTAAGGCATTGCAAATATTGCTGCCCTCTGCTTGTTGCAGGTCGGCGACAAACGGTCTGCCGAGCTCGCCATGACTGCCTAGTGTAAAGGCAAACAGTAAAGAAAGGAGAAAAATGCCGAGCACATAATCCCAGTAGAAAAGTTCATAGCGCCAGCTTTTGTTGGCTAGTTTTTGGGTATTTGCCCAAGAACCCCAGCAGATCATCGTAATGATGCAGAAGATGATGGATTGGGTATAGCTTGTTACAATAAACATGTCTTCTTGTTGAGTCTGTTGATATTTGAGAAAGGGTACCATTATCGACTTATAGCAGGAACCCAGAGTGTCGAAAAACCTCCAGTTTGACTGGCATCGGCATAAGGCACAAATACCAGCGACTGCTGCCCATTGTCGGCGGTTTTGATCTCGGTGGCATAAGCCAATGTTCCAACCCAGCCTTTCGGTAGCTTGTCCTGTGCATCGGTCAGTTTGATATTGTCTTGAAGCGGATAAACAAATTTTGTTTTATCCAGCTGGAGCTGCGGATTCAGTGATTGATCCAGGGCAAAGATCTGCGGTCCCCTTTTTAATGTAAAGCTATTGGGATAAGTTTTCCCACCATTGATAATTTCTGTTTCTATATCAAAAGAAACGACGATTTTATCCTTGTCTTTCCATTGGCGCTCGATTTTTAGAAAATGATCGGGACCAGATTTATAGCTTTTGCCATTGACTGTTGCGGTATAGTTTTTAGCCCATTCCGGAACGCGCAATTGAAGTGGAAATTGTGCTGAGCCTGGAATATGAACTTGTACAGTCGCGGTTCCCTTTCTTGGAAATTCACTTGTTAGGGTAAGTTCCAACGGTATAGTCTTTTGGGATGAAGTCTTGATATTCTCTTTGATCTGTGCCGGTTCATATAGCAATAATGTCGGGATATTGTTGAGCATACCAAAATTCAAGTAGGGAATAAGTGCTATTCCTCGTGGAACGCTGCTCAGGCAGCAGGTGATATTACAGCGGTAGGGTTTTTCGCCAATAAGAGGCGTATAGTAACTTACACAGCCAGTCTGCGGATTTTCGGCACCGAGTAGGTGGTTGTAGATCGTTTTTTCAATTTCATTATAATATTTTAGATCGCCAGTAATTGAAAAAAGCTGTGTATTGAATTGAAGCCAAGTCGTGGTGACACAGCCTTCCCCCATGTGGGCCGAGGTGTCGGCTAGGAGGTAATGGTTGTCCTGAAATCGCTCATGATCACTGGATGTACCTGTTGCAAATAATCTGTTGGCGCTGATATCATCGAAGGTGTAATTGATGACCTGAAGTAATTGACTATCCCCAGTCAGACGGTACATCTTGACCAGTCCGACGATATTTGAAAGCATCTCATAGGCTTTGGCATTAGCTACTTTATCGACGCGTTTATGCTTTAAAATGGAGTTAACAATAGCTGGACCACCTTCAAAGTCATATGCGCGAATGATGTAACGGCAAAATTCAAGGTATTTTTTGTCGCCAGTCCATCGGTATAGATCTAGCATCGGGTCAATGACGGAAGTTGCGGCCATGCCGACATGCGATCCTGATTTCAGAATATTTTTTTTTCCGGGGGTATCGCCGAAAGTGCTGCAAATGAGGTCGCCAATTTGTACAGCTGCTTTCAATGCCTTGGTATCTCCAACGGCGCCATAGTAAGCAAGCAATCCAAAGAGATCATATTTATGCACCCAGACATCCCAGGAGGTCCAACGGTTTTCAGCTAGGTAAGTGCCCAGATATCCATCTGTATCCTGTGTTTCGACCAGGCGATGAAACATGCGATCCATCTGTTGTTTCAATCGAGGATCTTTGGTGACAAGCCAGGTGTTTGCTGCGGCCTCAAGATATTTTCCAATATGCTCACCGATCCATCGTTGTTTTCCCGGACGGTTTTCAAAACCGGCTAATAAACCTTCTTCATCTACCTGAAGCAGTCTTTTTTCGAGATTAAGCTGATAGCGATTACCCAAATAGCCGCTGAGCAGATCTATTTGAGGGATTTCAAGGTCGTAGCGAGAGGGCACAACATAGTCGACTTTTGGATTGGCCGCTGCGGTAATCAGCTGTGCTTTGGAATGCTGAATCGAGGTAAACAGCAGCAATGCTGTAGCTGCTAAAATAAGACGAAGAGACATGATTATGTAAATGAGTTTAATAATTGATTTTCAGGTTATAAGATGCTGTATTCTTGCCAAAAAGGAATGGACGTCTGCGCTCCCATGCGGGTAACAGAGATTGCTGCAGCTTTGGAAGCTAGTTTGACTGCATCGACGATCGGCATTTCCTTGGCAACACAGGCGGCAAGGACGCCACAGAACGTATCTCCTGCTGCGGTACTGTCCACTGCATTGACTTCTTCCGCTGGAATCTGAATATAGTTATCCTTTTCCTTGAGCAGTGAACCTTTAGCGCCTAGGGTTATGATGATTATACCCGGGCACTTTTGATACAGGTAGTCTGCCGCTAGGGCGGCCTCTTCCCAGTTTTCAATCGTCATGCCGGTATAAAATTGTGTTTCGGATGTATTAAGTATGAGGATATCGACTTGTTGGAGTAGTTGATCTGTCAGGGCCTGTGCAGGAGCTGTGTTGAGTATAATTTTGGTATCATGCTGCACGGCAATGTCAATGGCCTGTTCGATGGTTTCTATTGGAATTTCAAGCTGCATAAGCAGTACATTGCCAGAGATGATTGTATTCTTAACCGATTGAAGTTCCTTGGGTGTAAGTGTCGCATTGGCTCCTGGTGCGACGAGGATGCAATTTTCACCTTTCGCATCCACGGAGATGAGGGCTATGCCAGAAGGATTTTCTTCATCCCGGAAGATCATGTCAACCAGAATGCCTTCTTGCTGGTAATGCGCAATAGCCTGTTGACCGAAGATATCTGTGCCGACTTTAGCGATAAAAGCGACTGCGCTACGGGACCGCGCCGCCGCAACCGCCTGATTGGCTCCCTTGCCACCGGGGACCATGAAAAATTGACCACCTAAAATAGTTTCTCCGGGTGCAGGGAGATGTGCTGCTTTGACCACCATATCCGTGTTTGAACTGCCTAAAACGACAATATTTGCGCTGCTCATAATAATTAGGTTTATACGCTGTTACTTAATTGATAACCAAAAGTACAGATTTCGTATTTCAGTTAATTATAACGGCTATTTTTTTCGTACAGGTAAGGGCAGGATAGTTAACGCAACATCTTTCCTATTTTTTGATTTATATAAAGTATCTTAGTATATATTCTCCGAGAGGGGATAAGACCAGTTGTAACTTATAAAGTTTTTAGCGTATTTATCATGTAGATGTTCAAGCTATGAATATGACCAATGCAATAGCTCAATTTTTAAAAATACTTGAAATAAGTGACTTTTCTGCTACGCCCAAGTATCTCCAGTTAGCAAATACGATTGTTGATGCCGTTAAAAATGAAATTTTATCGAAAGATGATATGTTGCCTTCGATTAACGAGCTGAGCGGTTATCTCGATATTTCACGCGACACGGTGGAGAAAGCATACCGTTATCTAAAAAAACAGGAAATTATTGCATCTAACCCGGGCAAAGGATATTATATCAATAAAATAGATGTACAGTCCAAGGTAAAGATCGCGCTCTTTTTAAATAAGCTCAGCACACATAAAAAAATTGTCTATGACTCCTTTGCGCGTGAGCTGGGTGACTATGCCAATTTGGATTTATTTGTTTATAACTCGGATCTTTCCTATCTGAATACGTTGCTTGGAAGTTTGACCAAGACGTATGATCATTACGTGCTATTTCCACATTTCAAAGAAGGACGGGATAAAGCTCCGGATATCATCCGAAAAATTCCTGCAGAAAAACTCATGTTATTGGGTCGCTTTATTGAGGATGTACCGGGCGAATTTCCTGCTGTTTATGAAAATTATGAGCAGGATATTTATAGTGCCCTGGAGGAGGCTAACGAGTCATTAAGTAAATATCAGATGCTCAAATTGGTGTTTCCAGATCATAGCGATTTTCCAAAAGCTATTATTAAAGGATTTTATAAATTCTGTCAGCAATATGCTTTTGATCACGAATTGGTCGCCGACCTCCATCGTGAAAAAGTTGTAAAGGAGACTTGCTACATCAATATTATTGAAGATGATCTTGTCAAGTTATTGAATAAGATTATACAGAAAAAATTGGTCATCGGGATGGATGTTGGGGTTATATCCTATAATGAAACACCATTGAAAAAATTTATATTGAATGGTATTACGACGATATCGACCGATTTTGAAATGATGGGGCGATTGGCTGCCGAATTGATCAGAAGTAAATCAAAGGAACGTGTTGAAGTCCCATTCTATTTAAAACTTAGGCCTTCTGTATAGACCAAAAAAAACAGACTAATCGTGCTGATTAGCCTGTTTTTTTGATAAATATTTCCTAGCTCTTTTCGTATTATGATGCAATAATCAAAGAAGCAGCTAGTTGATTTTTATTTCTTTAAGGTCTTCACAGGAAATAGATCAATAACACCTTTTGCAACCTTGCTGATGTTATTAATTACTTTTTCTGGATTGTCAACATCGCCAGAACCACGTGCCTGCCAGATCACTGCGTTTGTTTTACGATCGATGGCTTCGATAATCAAATGACCATAACGATAGCGTTCTTTTGCAACTGGGTAATAACCGCCACCATAGTAATATGGTGAAAACCATGGACGGTACCAGCCCCAGGGGCCGCCCCAGCCGTAATAACCGCCGCCGCCATAGATCAAACGGCTTTTATTGTTGACAATGGTAATATACCGAAATAGTAAATCAGGATTATCTTTAGAATATTGTAGGCCCTTTGCCTCCAGCGCAGTATTCGCGGCATCCAGGATATTAGCTTTGGCGATATCGTTGTCAAAATAAGACTTCGAAAGCGAGTCTACCGGAGGTAACCAAGCATACGTCTTGAAAGGAGTAAAATCCATCTTTTCTACCCGAGTGGTATTGTATTGATAAGACGAACATGATGCGAGTGCAACGCAAAGCACCAAAAATAATAGAATCTTTTTCATCGTAGTAATTTATTTATCAACTGTGATGAATCTACCATGAGTATTCTGTTGCTGCATTGGACAACCACACTCATGATGGTTCATGGCCTATATGGAACTTATATTTATTTAACTAATTTGTTCTTATTCTTTATCCGCATACCTTTCAATTGTAAAAAATAGTACAGTTGACGGTCTTCATGGCAATTGTTTTTTAATCGTCCGGGATGCTGCCATCCTTTTTGATTTTACAATCTATTACTTTAGACAAAAAACTATAAATATGGTTTAATCCGAATTGTAAAATTAATAAGGATATTTTGCCACCAACGGAATCTGCCTTCCTGGACCAAAAGCTTTTGGACTAACACGCAGGATAGGCGGAGCTTGAAAACGTTTGAATTCCGCATTATTAACCAATTTACATACCCTTTCTACTAACGATTTTTCAAAGCCCATTGCTACAACCTCAGATCCTGCTTTCTCATTTTCGATGAGTTCAAAGAGGATTTGATCCAATAGATAGTATTCCGGTAGAGAGTCCGAATCTTTTTGATCTGGTCGAAGTTCCGCAGAAGGCGCTTTTTCAATGGTATTGACTGGAATGATCTCCCTTTCTCGATTGATATAGCGCGCTAAATCATAGGCTTTGGATTTGTAAACATCACCGATTACAGAGATGGAACCTGCCATATCACCATAGAGTGTACCATATCCTACAGCAGCCTCACTTTTGTTGGATGTATTGAGTAAAATATTGCCGAATTTATTGGAAGCGGCCATCAGAATTACCGCACGTGCGCGCGCTTGAATATTCTCTTCAGTCGTATCTGGCTGCAGCCCTTCAAAAAGAGGAGCTAAACTATGTTCGAAGGCATTGGCAATATCTTTGATCGGAACGATATAATGTTTGCAACCGGTATTGTTGACAAGATCCATCGCATCTTTTATCGAATGGTCGGAAGAGTAGACCGATGGCATCAGTATGGCTAATACATTATCGGCACCCAGAGCCTCGCAGGCCAAAGCAGCAACTAAGGCCGAATCTAGCCCACCGGACAAACCTAAAACCGCCTTCTTGAAACCAGATTTTTGAAAATAATCACGTAGCCCAAGGATCAATGCATCATGTATAAGAGCCATCTCAGCTATAGACTCTTTCGAAGATGCTGTGGTGGAGGTTATATTTTGTTGATGGTAGGTGACAAATTGAAGATCTTCTTCAAAGCTTTTTAGCTCAGCAATTTTTGTTCCTTCATTATTCAGGGCGATTGAGCGGCCGTCAAAGATAATATCCATGTGAGCACCAATTTGATTGACATAAATTAGCGGTCTGCCAGATTTTTTTAGCTGTTGGCTGAGTACCTTGATCCGTTCATCAAAATGGGTATAGGAAAAAGGGGATGCCGCAATGTTGATGAGGAGGTCTGGATTTTCTTTTCTCAACTCTGCCATGGGGTCTCCAACGTAAGAATTGCCCCCTTCGTCATCATCCCACAAATCTTCACATATGGTTAAGGCGATTTTTACGCCGTTCAACTCGATACAATCAAAACGTCTGCTGGGCTCAAAATAACGATATTCATCAAATACATCATAATCGGGCAAAAGGCCTTTTTTAACAATGTTTCGGACTTCCCCATGCTCAATAAATACAGCGGTATTATAAAGCTCTTTGCCCTCAGGATCACTGTTTTTGACGGGGGCTCCGATGATACAGGCGATATCCTGACAATGAGCAGCGATTTGATGAATAGCTTCATCGCATTGACGTTTAAAGGCCTTACTTCGCAAAAGATCCTTGGCAGGATAACCACCAATCGCGAGTTCGGCGAAAATAATAAGATCGGCCGTTGCTTCTTTGGCCTGTTGGATCGCGCTAATTATTTTTTTAGTATTTGCTTCAAAATTACCGATATGGTAATTCAATTGTGCTAAAGCTATTTTCATATGCTATTAATCGTCTAACTAAATAAGATACCAATTGATGTCGGATCTTCTCACAAATTTATTTCTTTTTTTTGATACTCAGACCGCCCTTGGTCGAATAAAAGCGCTAAATTATCTTCCGATCAATTGAAGAACATCGTATTACCAGCTATGGCCTGTAAGTGGAATGAATGCACAGTGAGTCCATGTTGAGTCGATCTGTTGAGCTGCTATCGTTGTAGATGTATGTTTTTTACAACGCGTGACGATATTGAATGTGCTAAATTGTTTTAACATAATTTTAACAACGTTAAATGCTGTTAAATTTCTTGACATGAAAGCAGATCTGTAGTACCTTTGATATATCAAAAGAAACGAAAGATATTTAAAAATAATATATAAAGAACTTTTCATAATTTAGGTTAATAATTGGTTAGGTAAAGCTCGGAGTTCCCCACTTCGAGCTTTTATTTTTTCTAGACACCTGTTTCAAGTCGTGTTTCAATTTCCTTCTTTGTTTAATTAATTTAAGGTGTTGTTTATGGATCATACTATTGTCGCACAACAGCGCTCTTTTTGTTACGTAAGTATAGCTTCTACCCTTTTTCTCTTTTATTTTTTTAGTGGCAAATTAGGATCAGATAGTGATCAAATTAACTCTTTTGACAATGCTTGTTCAGTGATCGTTCAGTGCTTGTTCAGTGATTGCTCAGTGTATACTGGATGATCAGTGACTGATCACTGTTTAAAAAGCCATTGAAAATTGTTTTTAGGTATAAGTTGATCTTAAAATATATCAATTTTAAGATCTATCTTACTTTTAAGTTTTTGGATAATTTTGCTAGCATATAAAACTATCACCCAATAAACAGATTAATCGTTGAAAACCTCCTGAACTAAAAAGCTCCTAAAATGATGTCATTTTAGGAGCTTTTATGCTTTGTTGCTTCAAGAGAAGCGATAATTATTTGATATCCGTTACTTCAATTACAAAATCCAATGGCGAGTTTGCCGGAATAGTTCCCACAGCCTGGTTTTGGTATCCATAAAGGGAAGGTGCCATGATATGAATTTTACTGCCCTTTTGTAGACCTTTTTCTGTTAAGCCGCCTAATTTCATGTCACCGATTTTTTGCGGAGCAAATGCGAAGGTCCAAGCAGGAATAATAGTGCTGTAAAATGGATACTGATACCCCGTATTTGTGATGATTTCAAATTCTTTGGCAGTATCAGTTTGATCAAATACACTTCCACTCAATAATTTTCCAACGTATTTTACAGTCGGTTTAAATTTTAAGTATTTGCCATTTAATGTGTCAACCACTTTATATTCATAGTTCCCTGTTCCTTCGGCAAGAATTTCATACCAAATTCCTGTTTCGCTGTTGTATTGTGCATCAGGGTAATTTTGGCTGACGTAATTTTTAAGTGTTACAGAATCCGTTTTAAATTGTGCATTCGCATCATAAACCGGCGCATCGTCACTTTTGTTACAGCTTACAATAAGGAAAGCGATTGCTGCAATTCCCATGAATAGTGGTGATAACAGTTTTTTCATTGTATTTTTTTATTGGTTTTTCAAGGAAAAGCTATTTTATTTATGAAAGTAGCTTTGCAAATGTATATTATTTTTTCTTCGTTAAAAGTTTTCACTGTAAGAATTAACATTTTGATACAGTAATTTACACTTCTGATCGTGGACTACGGCGGTGGTTGCTTACAAAAAAGCCATTCTCACGAGGAAAATGGCTTTGATGAATGCATTGTTTTTCATTTTTTTATTTAACAGCGCCAACAGCTTTTAGGTCGATGGTGTATACTACCGGTGTATTTTTAGGAACAGTTACCTTTTCGCTTCCCGTTGTATATTCCACTTGATCAAAAGAATAGTAAGAAGGAGCAATAAAGCTAATTTTATCACCTTTTTGCAATCCTTTTTGTAATAAACCTTCAAATCTTACATCTTGACCTTGGATATTAATAATGGTAGGAATAAATGCTTGCACCCACGCTTGTCCATAAGTTTTTATGGCAACGCGGATGTCGTCATAAACTTTAGGAACACCATCTGTATTTTTGTCGAATACAGTTCCATCCATTAGTTCACCTTTGAAGTTTAAGGTTGCAGACCACGCGTTTGCTTGTGGACCATAATAGCCAACACTTCCTGTATAACTATATGGTGTTGAATTATCTGTTGCAAGCTCTACTTTGTACCAAATTCCTGTGGAGTCGGAAAACCGTGCATTTTCTTTCCATTTGGATTTGGCATACTGCTCTAAAAGAGGAGCTTGTATTTTTAGTAGGGAATCCCTGCGTGCTTTTTCTTTTCTAGCAGCTTCTATTTGTTGTCTATTCAATGCATCATAATCGATATTATCTTTATTACAAGCCGTAAATAGAACTCCCAGACACAAAAACGCCATTAATAATTTCGTGATATTTTTCATAATTTCTTAAAGTGTGTATTAATTATAAAATCCAAAACGCAGGAATAATGGAGTTCGCTACACGTAAATGTTAAATTATTCTAAAAAAACAGCTAACTCCTTTGAATTCAGGTGTTTTTGTCGTATGTTTTTTAGCCGAAATTCACTATCAAAACGTAGGAGAGTTGGGAAAATCATTTTTCTCCCTTGTAGCAATTGCAAAGCTAAAGGATGGAATTGTCCTGTTTTTTTTCTTTTGCTTAAGGGCTTCCATATGCTTCGATCAAAAGCAATCTCATCGATAGATTCTGCGTCGAGCTTCACCGCATAGTAGCGCTTGTTGATTAATTGGACAATCTCTTTTTTTGTAAAGATTTCCTGTTCCATTTTTCGGCAGTAGCTGCACCAATCTGTATGAATAAAGAGCAGTGTTTCGCGTGGTGAAACGGCCAGGAGTGAATCCAATTGCGCAAAATCAATCCAATTTATCCGCTCCTGTCCATAGTGGCAGAGCGGATAAAAGAATAGGATTAAGAGCACATATATTTTTTGGAAATGCTTCATATCCCAAATTTATGTTAATGAAAATGACCAACACGAAGTCCAAACGTGTAAGTACGGGGGCGTGTTGGACCATAGATATAGTCTGAATCACGTAGCGCTCCCTTGTCGAAGTCCTTCTGAAAAGCATTGAACATATTTTGTACTCCACCAAAAATTTCGATGCTGAAATCCTTATGTATTGGAAAGGTGTAGCCTAAGCGGAGATTTAATTCCACAAAGTCCCGGGCATTTTTAAGGGTCATCACATCATTTTGAATGTGTGGAACAATCATTTTTCCCGTATATACTCCAGTCAGATCGATCGCAAATTGTTTGGTTGCTTTCAGGTTGCTATTCAAATAACCATAAATGTTGGGCGTACGGACATATTTTTTGGTGAGGATATCCTGCCCATCTTCTTTTCCTGTATAGATGATTTGGTCTTTCTTGTAACGTGAGCGCTGGATCGTCCCGCCGGTTTGGAAAGAAAACCAGGAGGATGGCGCGATATTGATTTCAATATTGGAACCATACACCCGGGCTCCTTCACCATTTTGCATTTCCTGGATAATCAATCCGTCTTTTTCAGACGCCATGACGTTGACAAACTGATTGTTTAGATCCGTGTAAAATCCCTCCACGAGCAAACTGGTTTGTACATTTCCGAAATTTTTATTGTAGCTAAAAGAACCTGTATACGCATTGGAGTATTCAGTTTTCAGATTTTCACCGATCAATACAAAGACTTGGTTTCCGCCAATGGAAGTGACATGCATGTCCTCATTAAATGCCTGTGGCGCACGGAAGCCACGTGCATAACCCCCTCTAAATTGGAGGTCTTTTGTGATATCGTATAAGATGGTCAACCGTGGACTAAAGGTGCCGAAGCGCTGATCTGAGTTCCTATTTATACCTGCAAGACTATATTTTCCGTCTACATAGGTATAATCATATCGCGCTCCGATTAACGTTTTAAAATTGCTTAAAGGCTTCCATTCGTATTGGGCATAACTGCCTAGTCCCTTGTTCTGCTGGTCGATGGTTCGTTTATACCCCGGTATTTCATCCTGGGTATCGTTGTATGAAAACTCTATACCGGCAGTAAATACATCTCTTTCAAAGTTGTAGGTATATTGTCCCCCGGCAACCAGCGCGATATCATTTGTTTTTCCATAGGCATTTGCGGCTAATGTGCTGTCGGCAAGTGTTGTTCCGCCTCCAAGACCGCCATAGTAGCTGTCGCGAACAGTTTTCTGCACAGAGCCATACAGGGACATTTTTTGCTTATAATCGGTGGAATAATGATCGTAGGTGATTCCGCCAACAAGCGAACTGGTTTCCAATTGCTCGGTGATTTGCGTCAGATGGGGTACTTTATCGAGTTGATCACCACCGCGGCGGAACTCGTTCACGGTGCTAAAGTCAACCGTTATCTTATCCAGGTCACTCGGCTTGTAAAATAATTTTGTGCCGAAAGTGGTGTTACGAAGTTTGGTTATTTCCGAAAAACCATCACCATTCGCATCGTAAGCTTCCCGATTACGGTGCATGCCGTAGAATGTGGCTCCTCTTTTGAGGTCTTCCGAAACGGTTGAGGTATTAAAATCAACGGTATTATCCCAGCTTTTGCCACCAATAAGTGAGTTGGTGGATTTGACCTGCCAGTCGTTCTCTACCGGATCTTTTGTAATAATATTGATGGTCCCTGCAATGGCATTGGCACCAAATAAAGCCGAACCGCCGCTACGCACAACCTCAATACGATCGATCATACTGGTTGGAATCTGATCCAAACCGTATACGCTATTTAGTGCGGAAAATACCGCCCTACTATTGATCAATATTTGTGAATAGGGGCCCTCGAGACCATTAAGCCGGACTTGTGAAAAACCGCAATTCTGGCAATTGTTTTCTACCCGTACACCCGGTTGATAATTCAATGTTTCCGACATAGCGACAGATTGTGTCGCATTAAATAATTTGGGACCAATGACATTGACCACCACAGGAGCGTCCTTACGTTTTACGCCATAGCGTGTAGCTGAAACCACAACCTCATCCAAATTGAGGTTGTCTTCCTCCAGTTGGATTTGCAATGGTGCCTTCAACGTGTCTAAAGAGATGACTTTGCTGAAGGAACGATAGCCCACTGCAGATATATTCAAGGTTACTTTTTGCGTTGATAGTGCAGACAGCTTAAAGTAGCCATCGGCATCGGATGTTGTCGCGAGCTTGCTGTTTTTTAAGGTCAGGGTACCGGAAGGAACCGCTTCATGATTTTTATTGAACAAGTAGCCTTCAAGTTTTGACTGGGCGTATATAGTGGATGTACCAGCCAGTAATGTGGCCAATAATGTGTATTGCTTTAGCATCGTAATTTGATAAAAATTTAAAACATTTAAGCCTCATATAGCGAGGTCTATTCCTATTGCATAAATGGCGTTCGAGGTATTGCAAACTTCTCGAAAACAGGCGAATGGCTTGTTTTTTAGTAAGGTGCTTTATACCAGGCAACGTACTGAACTCCCGCAGAGGTTATTCAGCAAACGTTTTCGCCATTGTGAAAAGACAATGCTCGAAAAGGAGGCAACGAAAAGATGGTATCAAAAGATATTTATCGATAGGTATTACATTCCATAGCAACTGGACCAATCAATTGAGCGCATGGCTAACATATTGTTTTTTGCACAACACGAGTTTGGCCGCCCTGTACTGCAGACCTTCGAAATCTTTGATTTTTGATTTATGCTAAGCTGGGGGGACCACGTAAGTGGTAATGATCGATGGTTGTGGTGAATGCTTCCGAACAAAATAAATGATAGCGTTCCTCTTTTACTTCACGCGCAATAGGAAGCTCAAGGACGGTAAATTCAGTTTGTACGTAGGTATTGTGATAGATGACATTGAGGTATTCGATTTGGTCATCTGTTTCTTGCGGCTTTTGTTTCTTTGTAAAATCATAAGGGTGGGTGTGCATGACAATCTCACCGGTTGATTTTACCTCTTTGTGCATAAAAACAACACCCGAAATAATAATCAGCGACATTAATACCAATTGGCAAAATGCGATAAGCTGACGTGGGGATTTCGTTGTTTTTCGGTACATAAAAAAGCGTTACTTTTTAGGGTAACGCTTCAAAAATACGATTTTATTTTGTGAGTATTCGTGATCCACTCATTAAAAAATTATAAAGTTTCTATGTGCTAAGCTTAACTTGCTTCCTGATTATTTAATCAGATGATTGTTGTCGTCTGGAAATACAACGGAAGGTTTAAACTTCTTAGCTTCCTCAAAATCCATGTTTGCGTAGGAAATGATGATGACGATGTCGCCAACCTGAACCAGGCGAGCCGCAGCACCATTCAAACAGATAATGCCTGATCCACGTTGCCCTGGGATGACGTATGTTTCAAGACGGGCTCCATTATTGTTGTTTACGATTTGAACTTTCTCGTTAGCGATGATATTTGCGGCATCCATCAAATCTTCATCTATCGTGATACTACCCACATAATTCAATTCCGCTTGTGTGACTTTAACGCGGTGAATCTTGGATTTCATTACTTCTATTACCATGGCGCAAAGGTAGGGCTTTCTGCTGAATTTGAAAGATTTGTCAATTAATTTGACAAATTATTCAGAATCATATTATCAATCAAACGGACACCTTCAACCCAGGCCGTGACAAGTGCGACATGCTGCTTGCTGAAATCGATGTGGTTGACTTCTTTTAACGTTGAACTTTCACATAGCGCAAAGTATTCAACGCTAAGCCCATCGGTGTCTGTTAAAATCTGTAGGGCTTTGTCTTTTATTTCCGCTAGCGGGATAGGGTCATGTATATGATCTTTTACATATTGCAGCGAACGGGAGAGTGCCAAAGCCGTTCTTTTTCCAGCTTCACTTAAGCGCGCGTTTCTAGAGCTCAGTGCTAGGCCGTCTTGATCTCTAATGATAGGACATATCGCCAATTGAATCGCGAGATCCTTCATGGCTATCATGCGTTTGATAACCATGACCTGTTGAAAATCTTTTTGTCCGAAACACGCAATATCCGGTTGTACTAATGTAAATAATTTATAGACGACCTGGGTGACACCTTGGAAATGGCCAGGGCGTTTTTCGCCTTCCCAAATTTGGTCCAGTTCGCCAAGATCGAGATGCCAGGCCTCATTTTTATCGGGGTACATCTCATCAACGCTTGGTAAGAAAAGGATGTCGCAATCGACGGATTCCAGTAATCTGATGTCGTTTTCGATGGGCCGTGGATATTTTTCGAGATCTTTCGGATCGTTAAATTGTGTGGGGTTAACAAAAATGCTGCAAACACGAATATCGCTGATCGGTTTTGCATAATTTAATAAGGATAAATGTCCTTCATGTAAAGCGCCCATCGTAGGGATTAGGGCGATTTTTTGACCTGTTGATCGGGCTTCTTGCAGGTATGCTTGGAGAGATGCTTTCGTTTTGAAAATTTCCACTTTGCTATTTAGTTTTTTGTTGGCAAAGGTGCATAATATTTTGGGAATATAAAACGATGATTAATAGTAAATTGCATAGTAAGTATTTTTTTCGTACCTTTGTAGACCGATTTTACTGTTCGAAAATAATAAATAAAAATAACTGGAGATGGCAAAAACGAAGATATTGTTTATTACTCACGAGATGTCGCCTTTCCTCGAATTAACTAAAATTTCTGAAATTACACGTCAACTTCCACAAGCGATGCAAGAAAAGGGTTTTGAGATCCGGATCTTAATGCCGCGTTTTGGGAATATCAATGAGCGTCGAAATAGATTACATGAGGTTATTCGTCTTTCAGGCTTGAACATTGTTGTGGATAATAATGATAATCCGCTAATTATTAAAGTTGCTTCATTACCTGCGGCCCGTATGCAGGTGTATTTCTTGGATAATGAAGACTACTTTCAGCGTAAAAAAGTTTTTAGTGATGAGCATGGCGAATTCTTTGCAGACAATAATGAGCGTTCGGTGTTCTTCTGTAAAGGAGCATTGGAAACTGTGAAGAAATTAGGTTGGTCCCCTGATGTAGTACACTGTCATGGATGGTTCTCTGCTTTGGTACCGGCTTACGTGAAGACAACGTATAAAGACGATCCTACATTCAAGGATGCAAAAGTGATGTACTCTTTGTTCAATGAAGAATTTAAAGGTACATTAGGTACAAAGTATGCTGAAATGGCGCCCGAGGGCTCCTTTAAAGCTGCGGATGCGCTGGTGTACGGCGATGGTAGTTATGAGGCGATCTACAAAGGTGCTTTGCATTTTACCGATATGGTGGTTGTCGCTGACGAAAATGTCAACACGGAAATAGTTGATTTTGCTCGATCAAAAGATATTCAGGTTTTTGAGCCTAATGGCGATCAGGACTACGATGCTTTTGGAGAAGTATATGATCAGTTTGCGCCAGAAGAAGTAGAAGCTTAAGCTTTACCTTTCGAAGCGTTTCGAAAAACAAACAGACAATAATATAGAAAAAGGCTATTCTCAAGGATAGCCTTTTTTTTATGCGACTCTTTTTCTTCTGGTCGAACCGTTATTTCAATGATTTTCGTTGCGCTACCTGCCAGAAACCTTTTGTAGCAATAAATATAGCTGCGAATTGCTATCTTCGCAGTAATCTGTCAATGATTTTAGCTATTCATACCAGGGAATCTCAGCGAAGATGAATCGGTTTTGATCTATACCTATGCTAGCTTATCAAATAGCATACATTGGCCGATTTAGTGTATATAAATCGCGTGTTTGGGCATATCTTAAGGATGTGAACAGACAGCATAGCTATAATTCGTGTAATGAAAATTAAGGTAGGATTTGGATTTGATGTCCATCAGATGAAAGAAGGTCATCCGTTTATTGTTGGTGGAGTGCAACTGGAGCATCATGCTGGAGCCTTTGGGCATTCTGATGCCGATGTGTTGGTTCATGCGATATGTGATGCCATTTTAGGCGCCGCCAATTTGGAAGATATTGGCTACCACTTCCCAAATACAGATATGCGCTGGAAAGGCATTAGCAGTTTATTGTTATTAAAAGAATGTATGGCGCTGATTGCTGCGAAGGGATATACGCTTGGCAATATTGATGCGATGCTGTGCCTGGAAGCTCCTAAGATAAAACCCTACATTCCACAAATGAAGGTTAAACTGGCTGAAGCAACGGGTTTGGATATCGATGACATCTCTATTAAAGCAACAACAAATGAAACAATGGGATTTATCGGTCGTCAGGAAGGGGTGGTTGCCTATGCGGTTTGCTTGATTGAACGCGCGTAGTTCGCCACAATATTTTCACGTTTAAATTCTTGCTTTTGGCCCAATTAGTAATACCTTTGCCAAAGTAGGGATTCTTGGCACACTATCTGATAGAGTGTGCATTAATGTCTTAATTGAAGTCTTTAAAGATCAAAATGATGCCCTATCCAAGTTTGCAAAATGCAACTGCGGTTGGAAAAATGGTCTCTGCATTGCGGTCTTTACAATGAATAATATTTACGTCTGAAATTTAGTAAATAGATGAAACGAGTATCAAAAAAAAATCAACTTACTGAGGCTGATGTCAAGCGGTATACGTTCAATTTTTGGAAAATTATCGTCGGGATTGTCGCGATAGGTTTTCTCTTTATATTGAGTATACGTCTTGGCCTATTTGGAAAATTACCCTCCTTCAGTGATTTGGAAAACCCCAAAAGTAATTTAGCGTCTGAAGTTATAACGGAAGATCATAAGGTATTGGGAACGTATTATGTCCAAAACCGTTCCAATGTAAAGTATAGTGAATTGTCACCTTATTTGGTCAAAGCATTGGTTTCTACAGAGGATAAACGCTTTTATGATCACTCCGGGATAGACTACTCACGGACATTTACAGTTATCTTTCACACCTTGACAGGTAACAAACAGGGGGGAAGTACCATTACACAGCAGCTTGCTCTGAATCTATTTTCGGATGGACGGCAAAAGAATTTTCTAAAGCGTGTCATCCAAAAATTTCAGGAATGGATTACCGCTGTTCGTTTGGAAAGAAATTATACCAAAGATGAGATTATTACCATGTATTTTAATACGGTAGACTTTGGTGCTTATAATACCTACGGAATCAAATCTGCCGCGCGGACTTATTTCAATACGACTCCGGATAAACTGACGGCGGAACAAGCAGCCCTTTTGGTAGGAATGCTTAAAGGCCCGGGAGCATATTCTCCTGTGCGGTACCCCGAAAAATCACGTACGCGCCGTAATACAGTATTGAACAATATGGTTGCCGCTAATTTTATTTCGGCAGAGGAAGCTACCAAAGCGAAGGAGAAACCACTTGGTTTAGAACTGAAGATTGCAAATTACGGTGAAGGTTTGGCACCCTATTTTAGAGCGGTATTAAAGGATGAAATCAAAAAAGAATTCGCAAAATTGTCCATCACCAAACCAGATGGTACGCCGTATGACCTCGATCGTGATGGATTGAAAATCTATACGACGATCAATATGTCGATGCAGCAATATGCAGAGGATTCGCAAAAAGAATGGATGAAGCAATTGCAGTCTAAATTTTCCGCACAATGGAAAAATAGGGATGCTTTTAAAGGCGACAAAGCCAAACTGCTCATGAGTGGAATGAAGCGCTCTGACCGTTACCGTATTTTGAAAGAAGAGGGCTTGAATGAAGACGCAATCAAAAAGGCTTTCAATGTAAAGGTTCCGATGAATATTTTTACGTGGAAGGGAAGTGTTGATACGATGATGACGCCAATGGATTCCATTAAGTACAATAAACTCATGTTGCGCAATGCGATGATGTCTATGGAGCCGAAGACCGGACACATCAAAGCTTGGGTTGGTGGTATTGATTTTGACCACTTCAAATATGATCAGGTAAAAATGGGTACGCGTCAGGTCGGATCGACGGCGAAACCATTTACGTACGCGGTGGCGATTGACAACGGCTATTCACCATGTTACAGTATTCCCAATTACCAACAAACCTATAATGGGTGGACGCCAAGAGGAAATGCACAAGGTGGGAACCCGATTACTTTAGCGAAGGCATTGGCTTATTCGCAAAACTATGCAACGGCCTATTTGGTACACGAAGTTGGTGCTGCAGAAGTGGCCGCATTGACTAAACGGATGGGTATAACAAGTGATGTGCCTAATTATCCTTCGATCTCATTAGGTGCTTATGAAGCGTCGGTCTTTGATATGGTGGGTGCTTATTCGGCATTTGTGAATCAAGGAACCTGGATTGAGCCAACTGCGATCTTACGTATTGAAGATAAAAATGGTACACCGATCTATGATAAAGCACCAAAGGTCGTAAAAGCCCTAAATAGTGAATCTGCTTATATTATTGTTGATATGTTGAAAAAAGTGGTATCCCAAGGTACGGCGAGACGTATTCAATGGATGTATAAGCTCACCAATCCAATTGGTGGTAAAACAGGTACAACCAACGATAACTCAGATGCCTGGTTTATTGGTATCACACCGGAACTGGTTACAGGGGTTTGGACCGGTGCAGAAGATCGAGGTATTAGTTTCGACAGGATGGAGTACGGACAGGGGGCCGCAGCAGCGATGCCTGTATTTGCGTACTATATGCAGAAAGTATATAAAGATTCAAATCTGAAGTATACCAAGGGCGATTTTGAGCAACCGCAGGGTGGGCTTACCCGTGTCATTGACTGTAATCAGTATTGGGGCGGTGGTGGCTCAGATGTCGAAGATGGATCTACGGATTCAAGCGGTAAAGATGCGACTAAACTAAAAGATGATCGCTTAGGTTTCTAAGTTATTTTAACGATTACCATTGGGCCAGATAATAAATTTTTTCGAGATTTGTTGTCTGGCCTTTTTGCTGAACATGTTTGATATTGGAACGTAATGGACGTATTTGATTATAGAGAAGAATTAAAAAAGATACCACATCGACCGGGAGTCTATCAGTATTTTGATAAAAATAGTGAGCTGATCTATATCGGTAAAGCGAAGGATCTGCGTAATCGGGTCGGTTCGTATTTCGTGAATGAAAATCAGCTGAATGGCAAAACCCGTGTTTTGGTTCGCAAGATCAACCGTATATCTTTTACTATAGTTGATACAGAGATTGATGCTTGGTTGCTTGAGAATTCATTAATCAAGAAACACAAGCCCAAGTATAATGTTCTGTTGAAGGATGATAAAACCTATCCATGGATTGTCATCAAGAACGAACCTTTTCCGCGGGTTTTTTGGACCAGACAATATATCAAGGATGGGTCTCGTTATTATGGCCCCTATCCTTCGGTGGGGATGATGCATATTGTATTGGATCTGATCCGTGAACTATTTCCCCTCCGTACCTGCAATTTGGCTCTCACACAGGAAAACATACGGAAAGGCAAGTTTAAGATCTGTCTTGAATATCAAATTGGAAATTGTAAGGGGCCCTGCGAAGGGTATCAGTCCGAAGACGACTACGATCAGAACCTGAGTGATATCAAGGATATTCTGAACGGAAAGATTGCTGTGGTGACCAATCGTTTAAAGGAAAGTATTGGCACAGCAGCAGCGGCTTTGGATTTTGAAAGGGCACAGTTAATGAAGGCGAAGTTGGATAAGCTGGACAATTACCAGAGCAAGTCGACGGTGGTCAACTCATCCATTACCAATGTGGATGTATTTAGTATTGCTTCAGACGAGGGTTACGCTTTTGTCAATTACCTGAAAGTCATGAATGGTGTTATTATTCAGACACAGACCCTCGAAATGAAAAGGCGTTTGGACGAGAGTGAACAGGAGCTTTTGGCCTTGGCCATACCGGAGATTCGGGAGCGCTTCAAAAGTCTCTCGCGGGAAATTATCGTACCTTTTGAATTGGATATTGAAGAGAACGAACGGATTCGATTTACGATTCCGAAGTTGGGGGAAAAGAAAAAATTGCTGGAGCTTTCCCAAAAGAATGTGGCATTTTTTAGAAAAGAGCGTCTGTTGCAATATGAAAAGCTTAATCCGGATATTCGGACGGAGCGCATCTTAAAGCAGATGCAAAAAGATCTGCGCATGAATGTGCTCCCGCAACATATTGAATGTTTCGATAACTCGAATATTCAGGGGAATTATCCCGTATCGGCTATTGTTGTCTTTAAGGATGCAAAACCTTCGAAGAAAGATTACCGCCATTTTAATGTGAAAACCGTGGAGGGGCCCAATGATTTTGCCACGATGGAGGAGGCTGTTTTTAGACGCTATAGGCGATTATTGGATGAAGATCAGCCTTTGCCGCAATTGATCATTATCGATGGGGGAAAAGGGCAGCTGGGCGCAGCCTTAAAGAGTCTGCGCTTGTTGGGGATAGAACGGAAAGTAACGGTCATCGGCATTGCCAAAAGACTTGAGGAGCTTTTCTATCCGGGTGATCAGTACCCACTTTATTTGGATAAGAAGTCTGAAACCCTCAAGGTCATTCAACATCTCCGGGATGAAGCACACCGCTTCGGAATCACCTTCCACAGAAATCAACGGAGCCGCAAAACCTTTGTTTCAGAGCTGGAAAATGTTCCGGGTATTGGAAAAACAACGGTTGAGAAAGTATTAACTGAGTTTAAATCGGTAAAAAAAGTGAAGGAAGCCTCCGATGAAGAGCTAAAAAAAGTGCTTAATCTGAAACAGATTAAAGCACTTCGTGAATATTTTGCAACGTAAAAATTTAAAAGAAGAATAGTTCGTGCATTCGAGGTCGGTAAAAAAGGTCTCCGTACGAACTTTTCAAAGCGAATTAATCATCGTAACCAAAACGTTTAAGGTAGTTCTTTTTACTTCTCCAGTCAGGAATCACCTTAACAAAAAGTTCGAGGAATACTTTTCCATCGATAAACTCTTCGATATCCTGGCGGGCATAGGTACCGACTTTTTTGATCATTGCGCCTGCTTTTCCGATGATAATATTTTTTTGAGAGTCGCGCTCTACAATAATTTCGGCAGCAATACGAGTGATATTTGCTTCTTCTTTGTATGATGTGACGATTACTTCTGTACTGTAGGGGATTTCCTTATCGTATAGTTTGAATACTTTTTCACGGATCATCTCAGAGACGAAGAAACGCATGGATTTATCCGTTAGCTCATCTTTCTCATAATAGGCTTCGTGAATCGGTAACTTGTCCTTGATGTAGTGCATCACGGCGGCGACATTATGATTTAATTTTGCTGAAATTGCAAAAACGGTATCTGGATTTAATTTTTCCTGCCAAAATTCAATCTTAGCCTTGACCTCTTCTTCCGAAGATTTATCAATTTTGTTGATAAGCACGGCAACAGGGGAATTTGTTTTACGCAATTTCTCCAGGACATCGTTCTCATCGTATTTTTCGTGGATATCTGTCACAAATAAAATAATGTCTGCATCGATCAACGATCCTTGGACAAAATTCATCATCGATTCTTGCAAAGAATAGTTTGGTTTGATAACACCAGGGGTGTCCGAAAACACAATTTGATGGTCTTCATCGTTTACAATACCGATAATGCGGTGTCTTGTCGTTTGCGCTTTGGGTGTAATGATAGACATTTTTTCACCCACTAAAGCGTTCATTAGGGTGGACTTACCAGCATTTGGCTTTCCGATGATACTTACGAATCCTGCTTTATGTGACATTTTTCTAAATTTTATTAGGATTACAAAGAAACAAAATATATCTTTGTACTCCAATTCGGAAGGATCATAATCTTGTTTTTTCAAAAGAAAAAAGCAATTTTGTTCAAAAATATATTGCGGGGTGGAGCAGTTGGTAGCTCGTCGGGCTCATAACCCGAAGGTCACTAGTTCGAGTCTGGTCCCCGCTACTAAAGAAAGAGCCGATTGCAATGATCGGTTCTTTTCAAGACATTTAAGATACATTGCGGGGTGGAGCAGTTGGTAGCTCGTCGGGCTCATAACCCGAAGGTCACTAGTTCGAGTCTGGTCCCCGCTACTAAAAGAAAGAGCCGATTGCAATGATCGGTTCTTTTTAAGACATTTAAAATACATTGCGGGGTGGAGCAGTTGGTAGCTCGTCGGGCTCATAACCCGAAGGTCACTAGTTCGAGTCTGGTCCCCGCTACTAAAGAAAGAGCCGATTGCAATGATCGGTTCTTTTCAAGACATTTAAAATACATTGCGGGGTGGAGCAGTTGGTAGCTCGTCGGGCTCATAACCCGAAGGTCACTAGTTCGAGTCTGGTCCCCGCTACTAAAAGAAAAAAGCCGAGGTGAATATCTTGGCTTTTTTTGTGTCCTAAATCACGCTATAATATCACCTGTCTTTCAGGATTATCTTTTTCCTGCTCGTCTAAATTTCTCATTGTCGACTGTCCTGAGGTTGTTAAAAAACTGTCTTTTGCTGTTAGTTAATCGCTCTAATTTTTTGATAGTGGATTTTACTGTAAAATGTGTGTTTATGCAATCGTTTGTTTAATTGGCGCAATCGATTTCGTTGCTGCTAAATTTTGATATACTGTCATCATCCTTTAGTTTTAGCATTCATGTACCTAAATTTTGATTAGCACGCTAATCAATTTTTAAACTAACTATTAAATATTATGATTTCAAAGATTCTCGACAATCACAAGTTGAGTCTGTTATCATTAGCTTTACTCATTGCAAGTACACACAGCTCGGCTAATGCTAATGGTCTTACGTTTCCAAACAACAATATTTTGTTGAATGACGCGGTTTATCAACAAAAAGTGAATGGAAAAGTGCAGTCTACAGACGGCCCGTTGGCTGGAGCAACCATTAGCGTTAAGGGGAGCGGTAAATCGACATCCGCAGGAGCAGATGGACGTTTTACAATAGATGCTAAAAATGGTGATGTACTGGTCGTTACAAGTGTTGGTTATAAAGCACAAGAAGTGACCGTGACAGGACCGGTTGTTAACATCAATATGGAGTCCAATAGTGAAGCACTCCAGGAAGTTGTCATTGTTGGTTATGGAACACAACAGAAAAAAGAAAGTTTGACTGGCGCTCTTCAGGCGGTTAAAGGAAACAAATTACGTGATGTCACTACGCCATCGGTTGAAAACATGCTGAATGGTAAAGCTGCCGGGGTATATGTTGCCCCAGGAGCCGGTAAACCAGGGTCAAATGGCGGTGTTGTGATTCGTGGTCAGGCAACATTAAGTGGTACGACCAGCCCATTGTGGGTCATTGACGGTGTTATTGTTGGCTCAAGCCCAGGTGATATCAATCCGGACGACATTGAATCATTAACCATCCTAAAAGATGCTGCTTCAACCTCGATTTATGGTTCTCAAGGCGCGAATGGTGTTGTCGTTGTGACAACCAAAAACCCTACTGCATCCAAAACAAGCATTAGCTTTTCTACAAAAATGGGTATCAACCAACTTTCCAATGGACACATGGAAATGATGGATGGTGCTGAACTCTATGACTACTTTGCGTCATTCTCCAATCAAGATAAAATTAAATTTCCACGCTGGAACCCTGAATTACGCAACAGTAATTTTGACTGGTGGAAACTGGCGACAAAAACCGGGTTTGTCCAAAACCACAATTTGTCTATTCAGGGTGGAAATGATAAATTACAGTCTTATTTGTCTTTAGGTTACTACAACGAAGCCGGTGCTGTAAAAGGATATGATTACGATCGTTATAATTTTAGATTACGTACCAACTATAAGCCTTTCGATTGGCTGACCATTAAGCCATCTATTGCGGGATCAAGACGTGCTGTAGATGATCGTCAATATGATGTCAATGCCATGTATGGAAACCTGCCTTGGGACAGTCCTTACGATGCAAATGGAAATTTAGTGCCACATCGTTACAGCGGCTGGGTCAACAACGCAAGTACAAACTACTTGTACGACCTCCAATGGAATCATAGTGCCAATACCAATTATGAATTTATGGGTAACTTAGATTTCGACATCAAATTAACAGATTGGTTGACGTTCTCTTCTGTCAACAATTATCGTTACAATAGTTATTCCGATAGCGGATATCAAGATCCACGATCAAACAGCGGCGAAAGTGTAATTGGTCGTGTGACAGATTATCGCATGGAATTTGCCCGTCGGTATACCAACCAGATTTTACGTTTCAACAAGACTTGGGATAAACATAGCCTGAATGGATTGGCTGCATACGAATTTAACGACTATTGGACAAAAACCTTAGATGCTTATGGAACGGGTATTGTAAATGGTTTCGAGGTATTGGATGTAGTTGCAAAACCAGAGCGAACCAGAGGTGGAATTTCTGAATGGGCAGTACAGTCATTTTTGTCTAATGCAAACTATGCATACGATAATAAATATTTGGCACAGGTATCTTTCCGTCGTGATGGAGCATCCAATTTTGGTACCAATGCAAAATATGGAAACTTCTTTTCAGTTAGTGGTGGTTGGAATATCAATAAGGAAGAGTGGTTCAAGGCTGATTGGGTAGATAATTTAAAACTGAGAGCGGCTTATGGATCGGTAGGTAATAGACCAAGTTCATTATATCCGCAATATAGTCTTTACTCGGTGTCTGCATCATCAAGTTACAATGGTATACCAGGGGCATTAATTAGCCAAATTGGTAATAAAGATCTGACTTGGGAAAAAACCTACACAACTGGTTTTGGGGTTGATGCAGCCTTGTTTAAGAATAGATTGCGATTCAATGTTGATTATTATGACAAGAAGACCGATAATGTACTTTATCAAGTGCCAATCAGCGGTCTAACCGGTGTTACTTCTATCTGGAAAAATATTGGTAAGATGCAAAACCGGGGGATTGAATTGACCATCGGTGGCGACATCGTTCGAAATGACAATGTACATTGGAGCTTGGATGTTAATTTGAGTCACAATGTGAATAAATTGACCGAGCTATTTGCGACAAAAGATGCCAATGGTAACCTTGTTTCAAAACCAATTATCGCAGGTGACGGATCGGGTATCGCTGGATCAGCGCAACGTCTGCTTCAACCTGGTTTTCCGGTAGATACCTATTACTTAAAAGAGTGGGCAGGTGTTAACGTAGATAATGGTTTGCCAATGTGGTATCGATACGAGACAGATGCCAATGGCAATGAAACAAGGACAACGACGTCGAACTATTCCAATGCAACCTTCCGTAATGTAGGAAAAGGAAATCCGGATCTTTTTGGCGGTTTCAGTACGGCTTTAAGTTATAAGCAGTTTGACCTGAATGCCGTGTTCGGTTTCTCCTTGGGGGGTAAATTATATAATTACTCGCGTCAGGAATTTGATTCGGATGGAACCTATACGGATCGTAACCAGATGAAGTTACAGGATGGTTGGAGCCGTTGGGAAAAACCTGGCGATGTTGCCACTCACCCGATTGCAAGATACGACAACCAAGATAAAGGTAATTCACCTTCAACACGCTTTTTAGAAAGTAACAATTTCTTGAAAATGAGATCGCTGACCTTAGGGTACAACTTTGATTTAAAGAAATATAACATCAAAAATTTACGTGTATTCTTAGCTGGGGAGAATTTGTTTACGATTACAAACTATTCGGGTGTTGATCCGGAGCTTCCATTGACTGAGCCAGATGGCAAAGGCGGCGGCGGTCAAATGATTCGATCTACCGGAGTTTCTGTCTATCCTATGGTTCGCAAATACATGTTCGGCGCAAGCGTAACATTTTAATTTTAACGTTTAGAAAATCAACAATGAAAAAGATATTAATAGGACTTTTGATCGCAACGGCAGTATCCTCCTGCGATATAGATCGTCTTCCTTATACTTCGATGGACGAAGAGAATATTGTGAGTAATCCTGATGCCATGGTAACAGGTACTTATGCGCAGTTAAAAGCTTGGTCCGACCCAATGCACCGTCTTGGTGAATACGCTGGTGATAATATGATGATCCGCGGGTCATCGACAGACGCGTTTTACGAATTTATCTCCTATGCGAGAACACCTAATAATTACCGTTTGCAGAACTTCTGGGATAGCGGTTATAAAGCTATCGCGCAATCTTCGAACGTCATTAAGATGTTTGCTGAAGGTCAAAGTGAAGAGATGGATAATAAGTTGGGTGAATGTTATTACATCCGTGGAATGATGTATTTTTACCTTTGCCGTGCGTTCGGGAAGCCTTATTACCAAAGTCCCGAGACAAACTTGGGTGTTCCAATTGTCAACGGTACACCTGAAGATGTATTCAATGATTTGAACTTGCCAGACCGTGCGTCTGTAAAAGATACTTATGCGCAAGCGATCAGTGATCTGAAAAAAGCAGAAGCTTTATTGAAGATCGATAAGGGGGCAGTGTATGCTTCAAAGGGGGCGGCACAAGCAATGCTTTCCCGTATATACCTGTATATGAGCGGCACGTATAAAAATCCAAATGCAGAATATGCACGTCTTTCTGTAGAATACGCAGACAAGGTGATTAATTCAGGTAAATATGTCCTATTGGCTCGTGAGCAATTCATGAAATACAATACCTTTAGACCAGAAGATAACAAAGAGACGATCTTTGCGGTGAAACGTGTCGCTTCTGAATTTTCAGGTGATGATCACTATTATGGTATTGGTGGTATGTACTCCAATATCGGTGGTATGGGCTGGGGCGAGATGTATTCCAGTGCCAAGTACATAGATTTATTAAATGAAACAGGTCGCAATGACTGGAGACCTGATCATTATACGATTGTCGATGCACGTGCGGCCTTTATTGAACCTACTTATTCCAAAGATAAGGCCGGCAAATACTCAACTGTGTTTCGATTTATCAAACAAGATGTACCCAAAAATGCAGGCGATCCGGTTACGCTAAGCTATGTACAGGCTCCTGCTACCATAAACGGGAATACCGTGACTTGTAAAGATGGTGATAATGTCTATACATTAACTGCTGTCAATGCTGCACAACAAACCTATAAAATTGCCTATGCAGATGGTAAAACATATACAGGTATGATTGATTACTATATTTCCTTGAACCGGGCTTATCCACAATTTTATATTGTGAAATGCTCACGTGAAGGTGAGGAGTCTCAACTGCACTCCCCTGTAATCAGCCGCTTGGGTGAAATTTATTTAAACCGCGCAGAGGCTAATGCAAAATTAGGTAATTATGGTGCAGCGCTAAATGATTTAAATACCATCAGAAATCGATCTATTGTCAATGGTGGATATACTTCAATTGATGCGGCCAGTGCAAGCAAACTGATTGACAAAGAGCGTCAGTTGGAATTGGCTTATCAGGCTGAACGCAGCTACGATGTGTTCCGTAACGGAGACCCGTTAAACCGTACATATCCGGGGCCACAGAAACAATTTGAAGATATTCTACCAACAGATTTTAGAGTAACTTATTTTATTCCTCAGGATGCGATCAATTCATATCCGGGCAAATTGACTCAGAATCCAACGTCTAACTAGGCGAATATTGATAATTTAAACCCTATAAATGGCTTTACTTCACGGTAAAGCCATTTTTGTTTTTGTGTCGCGATAATCCCTTTCGAATCCGTATCTTTGTTCCCTTAAGTATATTTTTAGCATAAAAGTGCCGCCTGCTGTGATAGTGGGTGGATCAAATAAAATAAATATGGCAAATATTGTTGCAATTGTTGGTCGTCCAAATGTTGGTAAATCTACCTTATTCAATCGTCTTACAGAAAGTAGAAAAGCGATTGTTGATGACTTTAGCGGGGTGACGCGCGACCGTCATTATGAAACAGCCGAGTGGATCGGAAAGAAATTTACAGTAATTGATACAGGTGGTTTTGTACATGGTTCGGATGATGTCTTTGAAGAGGCTATTCGCGATCAGGTTTATATCGCTATTGAAGAAGCTTCAGTCGTTATATTCATGGTGGATGTCACAACTGGTATTACCGACTTGGATGACGAAATCGCTGATATTCTGAGAAGAAGCTCCAAACCTGTGTATGTAGTGGCCAATAAAGTCGATCACGCGAAATTGCATCATGAATCGGCAGAGTTTTATGCCTTTGGTTTAGGAGAGGTCTTCAATATCTCGTCAGCTACAGGATCGGGTACAGGTGAACTGTTGGATGCTGTGGTTTCTCATTTCGAAGTGGAGGAGGAAGAAGAAGAATCCTTACCTAAATATACCATCGTAGGCCGCCCGAATGTAGGTAAATCTTCTTTGACAAATGCTTTGATCGGTAAAGATCGCAACATTGTAACGCCAATGGCAGGGACAACACGTGATTCAATCCGTATACATTACAATCAATATGGACATAACTTTTTATTGATCGATACTGCAGGTCTTCGTCGTAAGTCCAAAGTAAATGAAGATATTGAGTTTTATTCGGTGATGCGTACCATCAAAGCCTTGGAAGATTCTGATGTGACGATTTTAATGTTGGATGCACAGGATGGATTAGAAGCGCAGGATGTTAATATTTTCAACCTGGCAGAGAAGAACCGTAAAGGTATCGTAATTGTTGTCAATAAGTGGGATTTGATCGAAAAGGACAACAAAACAATGAAGGCTTTTGAAGATCGCATCAAAGAGAAAATAGCACCATTTACAGATGTGCCTATTATCTTTACTTCCGTAACTGAAAAACAACGTGTTCTTAAGGTGTTGGAAGTTGCCGACAAGGTATATGCCAACAAAACCAAAAAGATCCCTACTTCCAAATTGAATGAAGTGATGTTGGATATTATCGAGAATTATCCACCGCCATCCTTAAAGGGTAAATATATCAAAATTAAATATGCAACACAGTTGCCAGGACGGACACCGATGTTTGCATTCTTCTGTAATCTGCCACAATACATCAAAGATCCGTACAAACGTTTTATTGAAAACAAATTGCGTGAGAACTTTGACTTTACAGGTGTGCCAATTCAAATATATTTCAGACAAAAATAGATTTCCAAGCAGCGATTAAACATGGACCATAATCTCTATTTATACAATACGCTTTCGCGAACAAAAGAAAAATTCGAACCTATTCATCCCAATCTTGTTGGTATGTATGTATGTGGGCCCACAGTGTACAGTGATGTGCATTTGGGGAACTGTCGGACGTTTGTGTCTTTTGATTTGATTTTTAGATACTTGCGTCACCTTGGTTATAAAGTGCGTTATGTGCGCAATATTACCGATGCGGGACACTTGGAAGGCGATCGTGATGAAGGGGATGATAAATTTGCAAAAAAAGCAAAATTGGAACAATTGGAACCGATGGAAATTGTTCAAAAGTATACGATAGGTTTTCATGACGTATTGCGTCTTTTCAATACGTTGCCGCCCAGTATTGAGCCTACTGCGACAGGACATATTTCCGAGCAGATTGAAATGATCGAACAGATTATGGAGAATGGCTATGCCTATGAGCGCAACGGTACAGTCTATTTTGATGTTGAAAAATACGTTGAAACATACGATTATACGATATTGACCAATCGTAAATTGGAGGATATGCTCAATAATACCCGTGAATTGAGCGGTCAGGATGAGAAAAAGGGACGTTTGGATTTTGCCTTATGGATCAAAGCAAAACCTGAAACGATTATGCGTTGGCCTGCACCTTGGAGTGTTGGCTTCCCAGGTTGGCATATTGAATGTTCGGCCATGAGCAGAAAGTACTTAGGTGATCAGTTTGATATTCATGGCGGTGGAATGGATTTGGCAGCTACACATCATACCAATGAAATTGCACAATCAGAAGCATGTAACCATACGAGCCCTGCCAAATATTGGATGCACACGAATATGTTGACTGTAAATGGTGCGCGTATGTCCAAATCTGCCGGAAATGGATTTTTACCGGGCGAACTATTTACTGGAAATCATCCCTTATTGAATAGAGGTTATTCGCCGATGGCCGTACGATTCTTTATGTTGCAGGCACATTATAGAAGTACGCTGGATTTCTCCAATGAGGCTTTGGATGCGGCCGACAAGGGGTATAAAAGACTCATGACTGCGATCAGTCTTTTAGACAAATTGAAGGTGTCGAAAGGTGCTGATTCATTCAATTTAGCTGAAATCCGCCGCAAGTGTTACGCAGCTATGGATGACGATTTTAATAGTCCTGTACTCATTGCCGAATTGTTTGAAATAGTACGTATCATCAACTCGATTTATGATGGTAAAGCGAAAGTAACAGCTGAGGGATTGGAAGGTCTTCAAGTATTCATGAAAGAATTTGTTGAGGATATCCTAGGGCTTAGAAACGATCAGACTTCAGCATCCGATGATATCGATGACGTCATGAATCTGGTCATTAAACTACGTAATGAAGCCAAAGCAAATAAAGACTTCGTCACCTCTGACCGTATTCGTGATGAGCTTAATTCTATTGGAATTCAATTGAAAGATAGCAAAGAAGGAACACTTTGGAATAAGATTTGATAGATAAGAAATCGAATTTATAAAAGAGGAATAAAATGGAATATTCCTATTGGGAAAACACATTATCGTGGAAACCAATGGATATTCCATGTAACCTTTAAAAGAAAGATCAATTTGCATATGAATTTTTGGAATAGGCTATCCGTCGTCGCATTCATGAGTGTTGCTGGTACAACACTTTATGCGCAGATACCTGAGAAAGTTGGAAGCCTATTGCAGGCCGATAAGGATGCTGCTGCACTGGCTAAAGCCTCTACACCGCATCAAGCGTTTCTTTCGATCATTGATAAGGAATCTACGTTTTATGTCCCATCGGCAGTAAATGCTTATAACTATCTTAATAATAGACCAAATATTCCCGATGTCTTAAATTGGCAACCTACGTTTGCGTTGATTGCTAAAAGTCAGGAGTTTGGTGTGACTTCGGGGTCTATGGACTTTCAGAAAGTAGGTGCAAGATTGCGTCATGGAGAATACTTGACTGTCTGGAAACGCAACAAAAAGGGTAAGTGGCTGGTCGATATTCGGGCCGAAGTTGAAAACAACGGGAAGGATGGGGAATTTGATCTTGAATATATCGAACCTACCGATTCGTGGTATCTGAAGCATCGCTCTAAAGTGCGATTAAATCAGCGTGAAGATATTGTCCTGGAAACAGACAAATTGATGTCAACAGTTCTGAAGGCCGATAACCCAACCGCATATAAGGAGTTTTTAAGCGAGGATGTCCGCTTTTTGTTCCCTTGGACCAGTCCGATGGAAGGAAAGGCCACAATGATGGCTTATCTCAAAAAACAGCGGATGACGATAGAAACAGTCCCGGAAGAAGTAAAACGTTCGTATAGTGGCGATTTTGCCTATACAAAAGGAACTGCAACGGTACGACAAAAGGATAAGGTGGTGAAGTATAATTATATTCGTATCTGGCAACTGAGCGAATTGGCGAAGGATGATGTGAAGAAAGCGAACTGGAATATTCTGATCGAGATGATGTTTGAGAAATAGCATGACGATTGCCAAATAAAAAAAGGGCTTGAATATATACTATTCAAGCCCTTTTTTATAGGATAAGTGTTGTAGACTTATTGTTTTTTCCATTTTTTCAATTCATCGCATGAACCAAACTCGTCACTGATATTGATAAATGTTGTTTTCGATTTATCATCGAACCATTTACTTAGATTGCGATTGATTTTATCTTGTCTGGCAGCCTCTTTGATTTTGGTGAAATCCTCGTCCAAATTTGCTTTGTGCGGCGGAATACGTGTTTTCAAGTAATTGAAACGGTAGCCAACATCGCCCATTTTGTCTGTAAATTGCTCTGGTTTGGAGTATTCCCCTGGTTTTAGGGGATCGATTGCTGTGAATACTGATTTCTCCAAGCCATCCATAGGAATTACGGTTGTGCGGCTTGAGCCTTCTTGATTTAGGATCATACCCCCATTGAATTTACTTTCCTCTGCATCTGAATAATTTGTAGCAGCATGATAGAAATCCATTTTTTTGTCAACAACCAGTTTATAGATACTGTCCAATTTATTTTTGGTTCGTTCCAACGCTGCTGCACCAGGATTGATCTTCATCAGGATATGGCGTGTATGCACCTCTTCGCCCCGTCGTTCGAGTACCTGAATAATATGAAAGCCAAATTTGGATTCTACAATTGGTGAAATTTCTCCCGGTTTTAATTTAAAAGCCATCGCGGAGAATTCCTTTACGTAGTTGTCACGTGTGCCGAAACCTAAATCACCACCATAAGGGGCAGATCCCGGATCTTGCGAGTATATACGAGCCATTGTACCAAAGTCCGAGCCATCTACAATCTGCTTGCGGATACCTTCAATCTTATCTCGTTGCTCTTTTTTTTCTGCATCTGTCAATTTGGGCATCATCACAATCTCACCAATTTCTACCTCGGTATTGAAGTAAGGCAGACTGTCTTTATTCAAGCCTTCAAAATAACGCTTTACTTCCAATGGTGTTACGTCTACTTTTTGAACAATGTTTTGCTGCATTTTGTTAGCTTTCAATTGCTCAAAAACACTTGAACGCATTTCTTCCTTGTATTGCAATAAAGAGCGGTTGAGGAATTTTTCAAGACGTTCTTGCCCCCCTGCCTGTTGTGACATATGACGTAGGCGGGAGTTAAGGTTATCGTCAACTTCGGTTTCCGTTACATCTATAGAGTCAATTACTGCCTGTTGGGAAAGCAGCTTCTGAATGATTAACTGCTCAAGTACGCCGCATTTAAAATTTTCATTAGGTTTATTCCCTTGCGCTAACCATTGAGAATATTGCATATCCACGTCGGACTGTAAGATAATGCCCGATCCAACCGTTGCTACAACGCGATCAATAACTTGACGTTGCGCAAGACTGGCCTGAATTGATGCAAACAGCAATAAAAACAATATATAAATGTTTTTTTTCATCCGTATAAATTATTTATGATATTTATGAGTGATCTTCATTTGTATAAATGAACTCGTTTCACTCGGTTATTTGTTCATCATTTATTTTTTTGTCACAAGCATTCACGCTGCCTTCGGCGGTATACGTAGTAATTGTGTTCAATATATACTTTTTTGAACAACAGCACAAAATTATCAGATTATATGAATTATTCGTACTTTTATTTAACAATATTTTTGTATTCCCAATATTTTAAATGGGTGATTTTAGAATTGTTAAAATTGATGTGCTAAAATACGCATTTGCCTATTAGAAAGGACGGTTTTAACCAAATTTAACAAGTCTATTGACGATATTTACGCCTGTAAAATGGAGGGATTTTAGATCCTCACACGGAGGAATGAATGGAGGGATTTAATTGGAGTCCTGTATAATTTAGCAACAAACTTGGTGTAACGGTCTCATTCAACAAATGAGTAGCTACATCTATAAAATAATTTCAATGAAAAAAGCATTTATTTATTTGATGACAATTTTACCTCTGGCTAGTTTTGCGCAACAGATTCCCATGTTTGTGGGCACATATACGAGCAAAACCGCGAGCAAGGGCATCTATATTTATAATTTTGATGTTAAAACTGGTGAAACAACCTTGTCGAGCACGCAAGAAAGTAAAGATCCATCCTTTTTAGCGCGAAATAATAACTTTATTTATGCCGTTAATGAGGTTCCAAATCAAGAGGGGACTGTTTCTGCCTATTCTTTTAAGGACGGTCATTTAACTTTTCTAAACTCACTTCCTTCCGGAGGAGAGTCGCCTTGTTTTGTTGAAGTACATCCTAAGGGTATCTTGCTCGCTGTAGCAAATTATACGGGCGGCTCTGCGGCGTTGTTTGATTTAGAAAGTAATGGTGTTTTAAGCAAAAGAGCGCGATTAATACAACATGAGGGTAAGGGGGTGGATCCCATACGCCAAGAAAAGCCACATGTACATTCTACTTTTTTCTCCAATAAAGGGGATAAGTTGTACGTCCAAGATCTTGGTTTGGATGAGATTTCTATTTATCCGGTGAATAAAACGGGAAATGCCTATAGTCTTGCAGATGAATCAGAAGATATCTTTACACCAGCAGGAGGGGGACCGCGTCATATCGTGTTTGATAAGAAAGAGAAATTCCTGTATGTCGTATTGGAAATGACCGGTCAAATTGCATCGTATAAGAAAGATGGCGACGCATGGATGTATCAAAGTACTTTCGATATCAACCCCGAAGGTTTTAAAGGAACTAACGGCGGTGCTGATATGAAGATCTCTGCTGATGGAAAATTCCTGTATGCGACCAACCGTGGCGATGCCAATACGATAGCTACTTTTTCGGTAGAGAAGGATGGGGAATTGAAGAAAATAGCAAATCTTTCTGTAAAAGGTAAAGGTCCGCGTAATTTCAACCTTTCTCCGGATGGGAAATATCTTTTGGTCGCCAATCAATATACCAACAACATTGTTTTGTTTAGCCGGGATGCTAAAACGGGTTTGTTGACAGATACTGGAAAAGAAATTGCTGTACCAGCACCAGTTTGCATTATCTTCTAATCCAGAAAAGAAGTTCGAATAAGAAAAGAAGATTTTTAGGAAAAACCGTATGCGTTTTTTCTTAAAAATCTTCTTTTCTACAATCTAATTTACCTTCCTTTTCAAGGTCATTTAAGGTGGTTCCCTTCCATGTTCTTACCCGCTGTATATAGGCAGCCCTTCCAATCATGTGTGCTGCAACCGGAGCCGTTAGGATCAGAAAAAATCCAATAGCTATAGCCTTGGTCGTTACGGATACATCCGGGAAGGTCATTGCCGCACAGATAAGTAAAAGTCCCACACCCAGCGTTGCCGCTTTTACAGTAACCGAAAGACGTAAATAAAAATCCGGCATCCGCAAGATGCCAATAGACGCAAATAGTATGGCCAAGGCCCCGATGGTACTGAGAATGGCTAAAGTAATATCAATCATCTTTGCTTTGTTTTTCTAAATAAAATGAAAATGCGATCGTACCAAGAAATGCGATCAGTGCCAAGATCATGGCAATGTCTAAAAACACTTCCTGCGAAGTTCGTATACTATAAACGGTAATAATGCCAATTCCGATGGTGATAATGAGATCTAGGGCAATAACACGATCAAATATCTGGGGACCTTTATACAGACGAATAAAAGCCAGTATGACTGAGATAGTCAAGATCGGAAGGATCACATAATCAAAATAGCTATTTAAAGTCATCTTAAGAGTTCTAAAAGTCTTCGTTCAACATTATTTTTAAGGGTAGAAACAAACTGTTCCTTGCTTTTCATGTACATGACGTGAATAAAGAGCGTTTTTTTATCTTCACTTACGTCGAGGATGAGTGTGCCGGGTGTCAAGGAGATAAAGGTTGAAAGCAGGTTAATTTCCAAATCGGTTTTTGCATCCATGGGATACTTGACAATCGCAGGTTTGATAAAAAACTTGGGGGTTATCACGTCGTAGGCAACCTGCACATTGGCGACAATCATTTCCCACAGGAAAAAAAGAATAAAACTCAATGTTTTGGGGACCCGATAAAAGTAGCGTTGGTCCACCTCATTCCTGTTCATAAGCCAGAGGATACCGAATCCCAACATAAAGCCGAAAAGGAAGTTGGTGTAATACATCGATCCCGTCAAAGCGACCCAGATGAAGGATAGCATGAGGTTCATTAAAAACTGTTTTATCATATCATTTCTGCCCTCCTAATACAGCGTTTATGTAAGGTGATGTGTCCAATAATTGTGTAGCGATCTGATCCGCGACATGGATAATCGCTTCGGCGTTGAGTCCGATATACAGGGATGCAGATGCCAAAATAACAACAGGGAGTATGAGCATTGTTCTTTTATAGCCGATCATACCCGCAAATTTGTCCTCAATGATTTCCGGATCAGGTGCATCTTTCCAGAATACCTGCGCCCACATTTTGGCGATGACAAACAAGGTGATAAAGCTGCCGATAATCAGGGCTCCCGCGAAAGCATACTTCTCTAAGTGGAAGGCATCTTTGAATAGATAGATTTTAGGCCAGAAGCCCGAGAGAGGCGGGATGCCCACCAGTGAAAAAAGAACAATGGCAAAAAGTAATGAAATCTTTGGGTATTGGGCATAAAGTCCACCCAGTTTAGTCATATCCATGGTGCCGCGGAGTTGCCGTATAACACCGGCTATGAGGAATAAATTCGTTTTGACCATGATATCATGGATCAGATAGAATACTGCCCCCAATAAAGCCCATTTGCTATACAGGCCCAATCCGCCAATCATAAAACCAATATGACAAACGATCAAATAGGAAAACAACCTCCGGATATTGGTTTTGATCAATGCACCAAAAGCGCCCGTCAGAATTGTCAATATGGCTATTACGATAAGGAGTTCCTTGGTAAAATGATTGGGAATAAATAGTAAGGAAAATACCCGGAACAAGGCGTAAATCCCAACCTTGGTCAATAAGCCCCCAAATGTCGCTGCTACGGCCGAAGGTGGCGTATGGTAAGAGGACGGTAACCAGAAATAGAGTGGAAATACAGCGGATTTAATCCCAAAACCGATCAGGAAAAATGTTGCTGTAATTTCTACTAAAGCCTGATTTTGTATTTTAGGAATACGGAGGGCCAGGTCGGCCATGTTTAACGAGCCTGAAATACCATAAAGTATACCTATTCCTGTTAAGAAAAATGTGGAGGCCAGGATATTCATGGCCATATATTTTACGGCACCTTCCAACTGGGATTTTCTGCCCCCCAAAGTCATCAGCACAAAAGAGGAAATAATAATAACTTCAAACCATACATACAGATTGAAGATGTCACCGGTTAGAAAAGCCCCATTGAGCCCCATCATCAAAAAGTGAAAGATCGGGAAATAACCATAGAGTATGCGCTGGCGCCCCACACCGACACAGGAAAAGATAGAGACCGCCAGACCTGCGATAGAAGTGAGGAGAACAAGGGTACTGCTGAATAGATCGGCAACAAAAACGATCCCAAAAGGAGCTTTCCAATTGGCTGCATTCATGGTCAAAATACCGCCATCATAAACTTTGAAGAACAGTTTAAAGGCAAGAATGAGTGCGAGCAAGCTTCCGCCAACGCTCAGAAAACGTTGTGCAGTGGATTTGCGCCACAACATCAGTTGGACAATAGCAATAAATAAATGCACGATAATCGTGGCAATAATGTGGTTGTCTATCATATATCTTCTTCCTCAGGCGTGTTCAAATCATCCAGATCATCTGTACCCAGCAATGCATATACACGCTTGAGTAAAACGATGGCAAAGGAGGTTAGGCCAAAGCTGATCACGATGGCCGTTAAAATAAGTGCTTGCGGAATCGGGTCCGCATAAATATCGGTGAATACCTTCAGATCGGGTCCAATGATAGGTGGTTTACCTTTAATAATGTTTCCCAATAAGAAGATCAATATATTGGTACCATTGCCCAGTAACATAATCCCCAGCAACAATTTCACCATGCTTCGACGCAAGATGAGGTATATTCCGGCAGCATAAAGGATGCCGATCAATAGTACGAGTACCAGTTCCATTATTCTTCTTCTTCAGTAGTTAAAGCAATTGTAAATAAAATCGTCAGGACGACACCTATGACAACAAAGTATACACCAAGGTCAAAAAATAAGGCGGTTCCTATCATCCCGATAACGGGGATTTTCTCTTCCAGCCAAAGCCCGGTCATGACGGGGTAGCCAAAAAATGCCGGTAAGAACATGCTTATGGCCGAAATCCCCAATCCTATGGGGATAAGTGACAAGGGTTTGTACTGAATCAGTTTCATGGTATTTTGAGGGCCAAAGGCAAAACTATGCAGCACAAAGGCAATCGAAGCAACCAAGCCGCCAACGAAACCTCCGCCGGGGTAATAATGCCCCCTGAGTAGAAGGAACACCGAGAAAAGTAAGAGTATCGGTAATAAATACCGCGTAGCGGTCTGTAATATTGTACTGTTCATTTGTTACTATTTAGCAAGGAGTTATTAGCTCATTTGTGCATAACCTTTATCTATCATTATTCTTTATCAGAGGATTTTAAACGTAATTTTAATAAGCTATATACCCCTAATGCAGCAATACTCAATACGACGATTTCAAACATGGTGTCAAAACCTCTGAAATCGACAAGCAATACATTGACGACATTTTTTCCTTTAGCAAGCACATAAGCATAATCGCCATAGAAATCACTGATATTAGTTGTTGTTGGTTCATGGAGTACACGGAGTGCGACCATGGATAGCAAAATTCCAAAAACGATAGCGACCACGGCGTCGCGAATGATGGTGCGTCGGTTGGCCAAATTCAGAAAAGAAGGGAGTTTAAAGAGTACCAACACAAAGAGTACCACCGTTAGGGTGTCGATGGTGAATTGCGTCATCGCTAGATCCGGTGCACTGTAAAACACGAAAATAAGACATATGGCATAGCCTACAACACTGGTGGCTACTACGGCTGTTAAACGGGATGAGGTGCGGATGGTGAGTACAATGGCGCCAATCAAAATGCAGACTGTGGTGACTTCGTAGAAACTCACTGGAGATAAGGTTTCCCATTTGATATGGAGCGGTCCCCCCAGGTATAACTGGTAGGCGATCAATAATTCGGCAAATAAGATAATTTTCAACAGATACGAACGCAAATAGCCGTTGTGCATTTTGTTGGTGAAGAAAGTAGAGAACAAAACAATTTCCTGCGCACATAATTGGATGATATATTCAGGAGAAATCTTATTGAAATTTGCAATCCAAGCCAATTTTTTATCGCTGGGCCTGTTTGCGAAATAAAGTAAGGTGCCAGCAGCAATTGTAATAGCGCTTAATAGGAGGATCAAATTAAAGCCATGCCAGATTTTCAGGTGAAAAGTTTCGGGTTTTGCGAGTATACTTGTTGCGGTAGGTCCGGCAATCCATTCGCCGACAAGTCCTGGGATGCATCCAAAGACAACTCCTAATATAGCTAAAAGTAAAGGTGGGATCCACATGGCTTTATAGGGCAGGTGGATTGTATTAAATTGCTCGGGCAGCTTACCCATAAAAGGTTTGATACCGGCCATAAATCCGGCAGAGACCAATAATATATTGGTTGCTACTGCAGCGAGGGTCAAATAGAGAAATAAATCGGGTGTGGCATGTAGTGTTGCCTCGTAAATCAGATCCTTTCCAATAAATCCAAATGTAAGTGGAATACCTGCACTGGAAAGTGCCGCTAGGAGACCTGCGATAGCGACAGGCATTAATACCTTGCGTAGCCCCCGCAAGACTGTAAGATCTCGCGTTCCCGTTTCATGGTCTATAATCCCCGTAATCAAGAATAATGCGGCTTTATATAGGGCATGTACGAGTATAAAGACACTTGCAGCGATAATAGCATCCTTGGTACCGAGTCCCAATAAGAAAACCAAAATACCGAGGGCGGATATGGTTGAATAAGCGAGTACTCCCTTGAGGTCTGTTCTGAAAAGCGAATGGAATGCGGCATAAAGCATCGTGAGGCCACCAATGGCCATGAGGGAATACATCCAGATCGGGTTGCCCCCTAGTATCGGTGAAAAACGGGCCAAAAGGTAGATTCCGGCCTTTACCATGGTTGCCGAATGTAAGTAGGCTGACACAGGTGTTGGCGCCTTCATAGCACCGGGTAACCAAAAATGGAAAGGGAATTGTGCTGATTTCGTAATCGCTCCAAGTGCTACGAGGCCAAAGACCAGGGGAAAGAGTGGATGTTGCTGAATGATTGATACTTTGCCGATGAGTGCTGTAATATGGTAAGTACCGGCAATATTACCCAGCAAAATAAAACCTGCCAGTAGAAAAAAACCACCCAACCCAGTAATGGATAGTGCAGTCAGTGCGCTTTTGCGAGAATCATTTTTGTCATTGTTAAATCCAATGAGAAAAAATGAGCTGATCGAGGTCAGTTCCCAGAAGATAAACAATAGTAACATGTTGTCCGACAGGACAAGCCCCAGCATAGCCGACATAAAAAGGCAGAGGTAGCCAAAGAATCGATCGATATACCGATGACCTTTGAGATAGGCATTCGCATAAAAGAATATACAGGATCCGATCCCAGTAATCAATAAGGCGAAAAGTAGCGACAGTCCATCTAATTTAAAATCCAGATTGATGCCTAAGGAGGGCACCCACGATGTTGATTGTACGAAATAGGAGCCTTGACCAATAGGTACAATATATTGCGTAAAGTATAGAAATAGAAGTACCGGTAAGAATGCGAGAATAAAACCCCATTTGGTTTTTAGGAATCGACCAAATGGAACAATAAGGCTCGATGTTATTAGTCCTGAAAGAACAGTAAATAGCATGTAGTCTTTGTTTTAATTTTTAACCTTCTACATTTCATCGTTGCCAATGCTTATACGGCGATGAAGGTTTTTTGAAAGTTTACAATATAGTAAAAAAAAGCGAAAAAATGCTAGTTTTTGACCGTTTTCTCTCTCTATAAATGATAAAAGCAGGAATTTTGTTTTGTTTGTCGGAAAAAAAAACAAAACTAGTTTAGCAATTTAGAGATGAATAAATTCGGGTTTAGAATTATTATTTGGGATTGACAAAAAAAAAGAGCATTTTTACGATACAATTATTAAACATCCTCAATTGGATGTGTTTTTTACCCTAAATAATCTCATCTATAAAAATAATAGAATCAGAGTGTGGAAGAGATCTAACTATGCAGAAAGAAGAAGTATTGTTTAAGACACACTATAATGGACTTTGCCATTTTGCTTGGAAGATTGTGGGTGACCTTTCTCTAGCAGAAGATCTGGTACAAGACTCTTTTATTGCTTATTTCAAAAATACTGATCATGTCAGTGATAATGAGATTGCAATAAAGAACTATCTCTATAGTTCTGTGCGTTTCGCTTGTTATAATCATATCCGTCATGAAAAGGTCCGTCAAAAATATTGGAATGTTGTAGGTTTTACCGAAGAAGATAATACTGCGCTTGAATTGAATATGATTCACAGTGAGGTCATTCAGGAAATATATAAAATTATTGAGGAAATGCCTTTCGCCTGTCAACAAGTTTTTCGGCTTGGTTATCTTGAAGGTTTATCCAATCTTGAAATTACACGGGAGCTGCAAATTAGTATCAATACTGTAAAAACACAAAAGCAACGAGGCATGAAAATGTTGCTCAAACGTTTGAATCCCGAGTTTATACCCCTTATTATATTTTTGTTAAAAAATATTTAAATTCTTGTCACCCTTTTCTTCGTCTTAAGTTTCTTTATGGTAATTGATGAAAGAAAACACAAGACATATCACTGATTTAATACAGAAATTCCTTTGTGGTCAATTGACAGCAGAGGAACAAGTGCAGCTTGATGAATGGCTCAATGCCAGTTCACAAAATAAGCAGCTTTTAGAGTCCTTCCGAAAAGCGGAAAATATAGCAGAAGATTTAGCCGTTATTCGGCAGTTGGATGTAAATCAAGCATGGGAGCGGTTGAAAAGTAAAGAATCTAACAGCGCGAGATCTTTTCGGAAATGGTCCTTAAGCATTGCAGCATCTATTGTATTCTTGTTAGGTGGTTTTCTATTATGGAAAGGTGATTTTACCTCATTCTTTTCGGGTGATAAAAGTGTAATAGTTTCAAAAAAGCAAGATATTGCTCCGGCAACAAGTGGTGCAGTATTAGTCTTGGCTGATGGCTCCAGGCTCTCTTTGAATAGTGATTCCACTAAAACCTTGACTAAAAACAATAATCTAATCGGTAATAGCAATGAGCTGATCGTTAAGCAAACAGATCAAGCGATCCCATTGCAGTATAATTCTTTGATTGTGCCAAAAGCAAGTTTCTATAAGATGACTTTGGCTGATGGCACAAAAGTTTGGGTAAATGCGCTATCTCAATTGAAATTTCCTGCGCAGTTTTCACCGAAAGAACGTAGAGTCTTTTTGGATGGAGAAGCCTATTTCGAAGTTACCCCCAAGTCAGATCAACCTTTCATTGTGGAATCGAAAGGTAATGAAATTAAAGTGCTCGGAACGCATTTTAATATTAATTCTTATTCGGATCATGTTCGAACAACTTTAGCAGAGGGGAGAGTGGAGGTACGTCAAAATGATCAACGGGTAGAATTATTTCCTGGTGAATATGCTTCTTCTTTTAAAGACAACTTAGTTAAGGGAAAAGCAGATCTGGCCCATGATCTTGCTTGGCACAACAATGAATTTTATTTCAAAAAGGAAACGATAACGAATATAGCACATCAATTATCACGTTGGTATGATCTAGATGTTACCTTCCGAGGTGATGTGCAGCTGGACAAAGAGTATACCGGAAGTATCGAGCGTGATGTAAAATTGTCTCAAGTATTGGAGATGTTATCCTATGTCAGTAACCTAAAATTTGAAGTAGAAGGTAATAAATTGATTATTGCTACCAAAAGTTAAGGACTAACAATTTATAAAAAGAAAATAGCGCGCCTATGATAAAATAATACATCAACAACAATGACCTAAAAAAAGAGAACAGGAATGTTGCAGCATCCCTGTTCAGAAAAAGATGTGATCATCAGGTCCTAAATCTAAAATGAACAATTAAATCCCAATTAACCACAAAGTGTAAATGTATGAATAACTTACCACTTAGCAAAAGGTGGTCCTTGATCCCTCAAGACCCACGATTTTGCAAACCATTACGTATTATGAAAATTAGTACATGTCTTCTATTCGCATTTGTGACGGGTGTGCACGCTAAGAGCACGGCACAAAAAGTCACGTTGAATATGAAAAATGCCCGTATTGAAGAAGCGTTGTCTGCTATCTCCAAGCAGTCCCATCTACGTGTGTTGTATAGTGAAAACTTGAATACTAAGGCTCGGATTTCGGTGAACGTTAAGAATGCGTCCGTTGAGGAAGCACTGAATGCTGTTCTGAAAAGCAATAATATTGAATACAAAATTATTGCTAATACCATTTCGGTCAATAGTAATGTAAAGAACGTCAATTTAACGCTTCCTGAAGAAGTCCAACAGCAGTCCATCAATGGAACGGTCAAAGATAAAGACGGAAAAGGGTTGAGCGGGGCTACAGTAACAGTCAAAGGAACATCTGTTTCTACCCAAACGGATGAACAAGGACGTTTTAAGATCAATGCTCCTTTAACTTCTACTTTGGTTGTCCGATATATAGGTTATGCCGGAGGTGAAATTGCTGTAGAGGGACGTGCTATTGTCCCTATTATATTAAAGCCTCTGGATAATCAGTTAGATGTCGTTGATGTCGTTTCGACGGGATATCAAAATATTGACCGTAAGTTGTTTACTGGTGCGACATCAAAGATCAATGCGAAAGATGCCGAACGTAACGGTGTGCCAGATATTACTAGAATGCTAGAAGGACAGGCGGCTGGTGTATCCGTTCAAAACGTTTCCGGCACTTTTGGAGCTGCTCCAAAAGTGCGGGTCCGTGGAGCAACATCTCTTTCAGGAGATAATAAACCATTGTGGGTTGTAGATGGCATTATTCTAGAAGATGTAGTCAATATTTCTAATGAGGCACTTTCCACAGGTGATGCAAATACATTGATAGGATCTTCGGTGGCGGGCTTGAACCCTGATGATATTCAGGATTTTACAATACTCAAGGACGCTGCGGCGACTGCTATGTATGGGGCGCGAGCAATGAATGGTGTTATCGTCGTCAATACCAAAAAGGGACGAAATACAGATGGTCAGCCACGTGTAAGTTACACTGGAAACTTTACGACTTATTTGAAACCAAATTATTCCCAATTTGACATTATGAATTCAGCAGATCAGATGTCAGTTATTTTGGAACTTCAAAACAAAGGCTATTATACCCATAGTGGTTCTTCAAGAGGTAAAGATGGTGGTGTTTTTTATAAAATGTACAATCAGTTATATGATTATGATCCCTTAACAGATACTTATAAATTAAAAAATACGCAAGAAGATCGATTAAATTTTTTATCTCGATATGCAAATGCCAATACAGATTGGTTTGATTTGTTATTCAAGAATTCATTATTGCAGGAACATTCTGTGAGCGTAAATTCAGGGACGGAGAAAGCCCAATCCTATTTTTCAACTTCGTTGATGAAGGATAATGGAATGACGCTCGGTGATAACGTTAGTCGTTATACAGCCAACTTTCGTAATAATTTTAAGTTCTCGGATAAATTATCCGCTGAATTTTTGGTTACTGGTTCGATTCGTGATCAACGTTCTCCCGGAACATTGACACGTCAATCCGATCCTGTATATGGATCTTATAGTAGAGACTTCGATATTAATCCTTATTCCTATTCCTTAAACACAAGCCGTATGATGACGGCCTATGATGAAAACGGAGAATTGGAATATTTTGTTAGGAATTATGCGCCGTTCAATATTTTCAACGAACTGGAGAAAAATTATTTAAAGTTGAATATGTTGGATTTGAAAGTTCAGGGAGGTATCAAATATAAAATTATCCCGCAATTGACTTATTCCGCAGATGGAGCCTATAGGTATGCTAATTCGACACGGCAGCATTATATTTTGGAAGGATCTAATATGGCGGAAGCTTTCCGAGCCGATTATGATGCGACAATAGCCAACGGAAATATTAATTTGTACAAGGATCCGGATGATCCCAATAGCTTACCGGTTGTTGTTCTTCCCGACGGTGGTTTTTTTAATACCACTACTAATAACATCAAAAATTATTACTTCAGACAGAACCTAGAGTATGATGATACATTTAGTGATATCCATCGTTTAAATATCTTTGGATCTATGGAAGTCCGATATACGGATCGGCAAAATTCAAATTACGAAGGGATTGGTTATCAGTATGAAAACGGTGGGCTGGTCAATCCGAATTACCGTTATTTCAAGAAAATGATCGAAGGAGGAGATCCCTATTTCGGTATGGATTATAATTATGACCGATTTGCAGCATTTATGTTACGAGCCGCTTATTCATATAAAGGAAAGTATAGTGTAAATGCCACAGGGCGATATGACGGATCAAACAAAATGGGAAAATCGAATGTTGCACGTTGGTTACCAACTTGGAACGTGTCAGGCGCATGGCACATTGATCAGGAAAAGTTTTTTGAGAATATATCCCATATTGTTTCAGGTGCAGCCATACGCGGTACTTATGGGTTAACAGCAAGTATGGGTAATGTTGCGAACTCTGCCCCTGTTTATTACAATCAGATCACCTATCGTCCGTATGAAAGTGAAAAAGAAGCGGGTGTTTATATTTCTGGATTAAAGAACTCTGAATTGACGTGGGAGAAAATGTATGAACTTAATATCGGAACTGATCTTTCCCTATTCAATAAACTTGATATTACATTTGATTGGTATAAAAGAAATCAATTTGATTTGATTGGTCAGATTCTGACTTCAGGTATTGGTGGTCAGTATCGTAAGAATGCCAATTACGCGGATATGAAGGCTCACGGTGTCGAATTGACAGTAGCAGGTAATATCTTAAAGCGTACAGATGGATTTAATTGGAGGTCATCCTTTAATTTTGGCTACAACAAAAACGAAATTACACGCTTAGAAGTAAATCCGAATATATGGAATATGGTTCGAGCAGAGGGAGGCCAGATGGTTGGCGGCCCACAACGCGGATTGTACTCTATTACATTCGACGGTTTAGATCCGCAATATGGCTATCCTACTTTTATCGGAACAAGTGGTAAAAAAACTACTTATGTGAGATTACAGGATGAAGTAGTGGACTATCTGACTTATCATGGTCCAGTAGATCCTACGCTGACAGGAGGTTTTTATAATAGATTCGAATACAAAAATTTCAGCTTATCAGCACTATTTACATTTGCGACGGGTAATTATGTTCGTAAGCAACCCGCATTTTCGGCATCTTACTCAGACATGTACTCAATGTCGAAAAATATGTATAACAGATGGATGATACCCGGAGATGAAAAGATTACCAATATTCCGTCCCTAATCGATCCGTTGACAGTAACGAATGATGTGAAAGATGAGAACGGAGCGAATGTAAATGCGGTTTATCCTTACAATGCCTACAATTATTCAACAGAAAATGTGGCAAAAGGTGACTTTATTCGTCTGAAAAATGTGTCATTTTCATATACATTACCTAAATCTTTTGTAACGAAATACAAATTTTCAAGTGCCCAGATATCTGTGGTAGGTAATAATATCGCATTACTGTACTCAGATAAAAAATTAAACGGTGCTGATCCGGAGTTTTTCAACAATGGTGGTGTGGCAATGCCCATCCCTAAGCAATACACAATATCTCTTAAGTTAGGATTTTAATAGTGATAAAAATGAAAAAGAACAAACATTATATAAAACGAGCCCTTTTGTTGACAATGGGATGTCTATTATTTAGCTCGTGTAATAAGTTTTTGGATGAAAATCCCGATATGCGAACAGAAATTAATACAGTCGACAAAGTAGCTCAATTGTTGGTTTCGGCGTATCCTGGCTACAGCTATTTTTTTACGGAATCTGCAACGGACAATTTCGAAGATAAGGGGCCAGGACAAGGATCACATTTGAATCAGCCTATGATTGATTTGTATTTATGGAAGGACCCCGATGGTTCTGGAAACAGTACGCCCGTACAATACTGGAACGGTTGCTATGAGGCGATTGCTGCAGCAAATCAGGCATTGGAATCAATCGAAGAAGGTGGTTTTAAACCTGAGAAGATCAATCAATATAAGGGAGAAGCTTTAGTTGCTCGAGCATATTCACATTTTATGCTGGTAACGTTGTTTTCAAAAGCTTACGAGATCAATGGTAATAATGAAAGCCCCGGAATTCCTTATGTCACGAAACCTGAAACGATTGTTATGGGGCAATATGAACGGGAAACTGTAGCTGCCACATATGCTAAAATAGAAAAGGATTTGGAAGAAGGTTTACCATTGTTGGCGGGCGGGGTATGGCAAGTTCCTAAATATCATTTTAACCCACAGGCTGCTCATGCTTTCGCCGCGCGTTTCTATTTATTTAAAGGAGATTGGGATAAGGTTATTACACATGTCTCAGCAATCTTTCCGGACAATAATTTTTACGATAATATCAGACAATATGCTGGTAATCTTTACAATTTGTCCTATGCTGAACATAGTCAAGAATATACAAAAGCTGAAAAGCCATTTAATTTATTGTTGGCCAATTGTTATTCTACTTATCATCGGGATAGTGGATTTGGAAAATGTTTATATGGATTCGGAGAACAAAAGAAAAATGAATGGGCGGGAAATACACCTTTCGGTCCAGCATTTAGAAACCGACTAGGAAGTTGGGGAGCCCCACACTATACACCCAATAAGTACAAAGAATATTTTCATTACTCTAATGTGGCCGCAGGGATTGGGTACCCGTATATCATGATGCCACTGTTTACGACTGATGAAGCGCTGGCCAACCGGGCTGAAGCCTATATCCAAAAAGGTGACTATACTAATGCGATCAATGATTTAAACGTGATCGGTCGTTCCCGGATTGTTAATTTCAATGTTACAAGTAATGGATTGACGTTAGATAAAGCAAAAACCTTCACAGGTCTGGAGGATGATAAAAGTGCGATGCTTGCATCTTTACTTGATATCAAAAAGAAAATGTTTTTATTGGAAGGTATTCGCTGGATGGATATCCTTCGCCATAAAATTACTGTGAAGCACAATTTAATTGCGGCAGATGGTACGGAAACTTATGTTGAATTAAAGCCGGAAGACAACCACCGTCTGTTTCAGATTCCACAGCAAGCTACTTTGGCTGGTATTGAGTTAAATCCTAGATAATAGTTATGAAAAAGAAAAGTATCTTAATAAAAACAGTTTGTGCGATTTTATGTATCCCAGCTTTTCAATCTTGTCGGAAGGACGAGACGTTGCATGTGGATTTGGCACAATATAATATTGATTCACCGGTCAAATCTGAGTTGGATAATTGGATAACATCGAGTTTGACCAATCCTTATAATATCGAACTGGTCTATCGTTTTGACAGGAACGAAACTGATCCTGCCAGAAATATATCGCCGATTGAACTTGACCGAGTAAAGCCCACTGCTGAGGCTATTTTAAATACCTATATAAAGGTTTACGAAAAGGTGGCAGGCCCGACATTCATTAAAACGTATACACCGAAGCAGTTTGTACTTTATGGCTCTCCATCTTACAATACAAATGGCAGTATTACTTTGGGAACTGCGGAAGGTGGACGAAAGGTTGTCCTGTATGAATTGAACGAGTTGGATTTTAACAATTCGTCTGATATCAGAAGAAAAATGCGAACCATTCATCATGAATTTACGCATATTATCAACCAGATGATTGCTATACCACCGTCTTTTGAGCAGGTTACCAAAGCAGACTATGAGGCCGATTGGACTAATACGACGACTAACCCGGAGTCGATATCAAGATCGCTTGGTTTTATTTCCCGATATGCCAGAAGTGCCTATACGGAGGATTTTGCTGAAGTAGTTGCGCATCTTATTGTGGAAGGGCAAATGTATTATGACGATTATGCAAAAGCTTCCGGTGCCGATGCGTACGCAAAATTAAAGCGTAAAGAGGCACTTGTCGTCGATTACTTTAAGGAGTTTTACAATATCGATTTTAGAGCGTTGCAACAGGAGTTTGCCCGGGTGGTGATAGATCAGTATAACGAGAAGGACGCATTCTCGTTGGGATACTGGATGCGTAAAGGTACCTTGGTCTCAGGTATAAAAGTAGATCCTCTAGCTATATACAATTCAAAATACCAGACATCTACAGCCTTTAACAGTATTTATGAAGCCGTTAAATCAGGTATTGCAGCTGTAGGAGGAGCGAATAGAAGACTAGATAATATCGAATTCAAATTTTCTTCTGGAAATCAGATGGAGCTTGTTGTACAATACACCAATACTGCCAATACCACTTATTATGCTAATTATTCATATACCTATGCAATCAACGCTGCTAACGAGATGACGCTTACTAAAGTTGCTCAGCGTGGAACTGATGGTGTTTATGGGAATGCAGGGGTGATAGGCGCGGGGGTGACCGTACTACAGAATTATCTGACCTCGAATACCTTTGTGGTAGACTGGATCCATCACGATGTGGAGGCTGCTGATTTTATGACTTTTGGTGGTTTTTATGTAAAAGGAGCCCCGGATAATTATGTTTTTGGTGTTATTAATAAGTAATAGATGATGAAAAGGTTTTTAATATTATTTATAGCCGTATGGGCACTGACTTCCTGTAGAAAAACTGAAGTGCAGGAATTGTTTGATGCTTCTCCCGAAGCAAGAGCAGGAGAACGATTGGCTGAATTGCAGGATAAGCTGGTCTCAGGTGTAAACGGATGGAAAGGTGTACTGACTACCTCTTTGGGAGGAGGATATTCTTTCTATGTAAAGTTTAATGAAGATAATACAATACAAATGCTTTCTGATATTAACAGTACAACCTCAGGAACAATGAAAGCATCAACGTATAGAACAAAATGGGTGATGGATGCCTCATTGATTTTCGATACGTATAATTATATCTCACTGTTAAGTGATCCTGGTGCTAAAGTGCTCGGAGCAACTGCTGCCAATGGTTTACAGAGTGATGTAGAATTTGAGTATGTGCGTTCGAGCCAGGACTCCGTTTTTTTGAAAGGAAAGCGATATAAAAATAATTTTGTATTGACTAGGTTGTCAGAAGATGAAGAACAGACTTTTATCAACTCATATACTTCAGTAATATCAGATAATACGTCATTGATTTCTGCAATTAAATTTCCATATATCCAACTCGATGGTATTCAAAACAAGATTAGTTTTGTCGTTGATAACAATTCTAAGAAAGTTAGTGCAGAATTTATGGGTAGTGATGGAGAAGTAAATTCACTTGTAGGAAAATTTGGTTTTGACATATATGGATTCACTTTTCCAATTGCCATGCAGGTGGGAACTTCTAATTTTATCAATGGAGTTATAAAAGATAATAAGTTATTATTAATTGATGTAGAAGGCAAACAAACAGAAGTTAAGAGTAACGATGTCCCTATCCTACCGATCCTAACGACTTTCGGCTACAACAAAGCAAATAAAAGAATTACTTCAGACGCAATTCCCGGCGTTACTGCGAATGTTCATATTTTTAATAAAGTAAGAGAGCTATTTACAGCTTCTGGGCGTAATATTACTTCAATGTATTTTGCATTTACAAATAGTACGACAGCAATTTTCTATATAGGATATAATTCGGGAGCATCAGCATTTGTAGCTTCTGCTAGTTATCAATATACGCAAGATGGAAATAAACTTAAATTAAAGAGAATTGGTATTGACGGTGGAAATAATTGGAATACTAGAGCGGTTCAGGTTGCACCTGTTGATAATTTGTTTGGCACGGGCGATGAAAGAGAATTTCTTATTGACTGGGTTTCAAGTCAGAATGCGACTATAGTCTATCCTATTGCAGGAATAATATCAGCTTCTAATCCATTGAATATGTTATATGGTAAACTAGGAAATTAGTTTATATAATAATCTTTAGAAACGGTCATCAGAATAGAAGTTGACGATGACCGTTTTTAACGTCATTTTTTAACCATTTAATAAAATTTTTTTATGAAAAAAGTAATCTTAATTTTAATGTTGGCAATAGGAACCTTTTTCGGTGTGAAGGGCCAGACAACACCTGGTTCAGGTTCTATTAACGATATTTTGATCGCGTTTGATAGTGAGGGGAAAACAGGGGAATTGTATTTCGATAAAGATACTCAATTGTTTCAAGGAGGATGGATATCCTATTCTATACCTAATGGGGGAGGATTATATTATATGCTTCCCGTCAATTCAGTTTCGGGGCAGTTAGTTGGAAGTATATCAGGCCCAATACAGGAAAATTTAGAGTTCCCTTTACCTGGGCAGCCTCTGCCGACAGAACTGGCCCTTGAAACATCTACTTTTTCACATTTTGAAGGAACAATCTACTACGGACAAGGTTCCGAATGGGGAAACTTAGTTTTAAATAATTGGAATAATGGCGTCTTAACAGCTGTGAATTAAATGTCTTTATTAATTGGAGTATATTGGGGTACTCTGTTGGATAGAAATGACGAGTTGTATTTAGACAATCTCAAAGCGTATTAGTTGGAGGTCACTTACTTAGATTATGAAGAGGAAGTGACCCCAATTATGTCTATTATTAGATGATTGTTGTTAGATCGTATTAGTTTGAAGGGAACTGAAATTAGTGAAGTTTGAATGTTCTTTTGTTGGTTCAAATTAACTGTATCCGCCAATTAAATTATTTGTATTTACCATAAGCATTTATTGGTAAATTAGAAAACAATGTATTTAACCAAACAAACAATGAAAAGATTATTGTTTATTGTTCCCCTGATTGTTTTCTTTCTAGGATGTAAGAAAGAAAAAGCCGAGTTAAATCCACTTTTGGGCGATTGGAAAATTAAAAGTATTTATATGAAATACACCGATCCTGTTAATGGCTTAGTAGAGGAAACTGTAGATGTGAATAAATTTCTGTCTGAACGAGGGTTCTATCCTACGTTAGTTAAGGAAATACATTTCTTCGATAAAGATAGTGTGATATTTATAGCTCCTGAACGTGGTAGTGTTTTCTCAATTGGTGAAAAATATCATATTCAAGACCCGGGCCAGTCACTTGAAGAATCAAGAGGTACCTTCGAATTGGAAGGTAATTTTATCAATGTTCAGTTCAAATATGATGGTGGACAATCAAATTCCAAATACCGTTATGCTCTTGACAAGGGAGGACTTCAATTGATAACAAGGGATATTGATCAAAAAGTAGAGGGACGACAGGTAACCCATAAAGAAATTTGGTTTTTGGAGAAATGAGATAACAAAATATTGCAGAGCCATTCTTTCGGGAATAGTTTTTTTCTTTCTAATTCCAAGATGGCGTAACGAAATTTAATTTGTCAATAATTTGTACGTATCTTTGTACAGATAAAAGTACTTGTTATGTTGATTGCTAGTGTATCTGATTTCCGGAAAGACATAAAACGCTATCTGGATAAGGTTTCCAAAAACTTTGAAACCTTAATTATTAATCGAGGTAAAGATTCGGGTATTGTTGTTATGTCGCTTGAAGAATATAATTCCTTGATGGCAACAAACCATGAATTATCTTCCCGAACAAATGAACTGCGTCTTGATGCAGCGATTGAAAAGTTGAAAGCTGGAAAATCGTTTGAGAAGCAGTTGTCGGAGGAGTAATATGAAGTATGTTTTCGTGGATGAATCTTGGGAAGATTATCTGTACTGGCAACAGACAGATAAGAAGAAACTGAAAAAGATCAACGAACTGTTGAAAGATATCGCAAGGACCCCATTCGAAGGGTTGGGTAAGCCCGAACCCTTAAAACATAAGTATTCCGGATTCTGGTCACGCCGCATTGATGAAGAACACCGACTGATCTACAAATACGAGGAAAACCAGATTTTAATTGCTAAATGCAGGTTCCATTATGATTGATCGCATTGGAGCGTCTAAATCAAGTCGAGCAGTACTTTTTTCCCTACATATCTTCCAACGACAAACATTGTGTTTCGATCTGGTATTTAGGAAGCAATTTGTCTATTGTAAAATTTCATATTGATAACTACGCAGATCGGAAAAATTATGTTTGAAATGTAAGATCTACATTGTCAAGCTTGTTTAACAAATTAGAAGGGCTTATCAACGATATATTTAATCTGAAAAATTTGTGTAACAGCTATTTTTTACTGGATTTAGTAGTCAGTTTTTGCAGACTAGGACATGTAGATGCAGCAACTAATCTAGCTGTTTTTTAACTTTGATCAATCAATGTTCTTTCATAGACAATTGGATGAGACATCTTTCAATTTCTTTTGTATTGATATTTAGTTTAGTTTTGCTATAGGAGAACTGGCAAATTTAACGCCGGAAGAGAAGATGGCATACATATCAAGCTTGGAACAAAAACGTGTCTATAATGCCACGATTGCATATGCTGAAAAGGAAGGTATGGAAAGAGGTTTAGAGCAAGGTCGATTGGAAGAGCGGGCCAAAGCTGAAGCTGAAAAGCTTAAATCAGCGTTAGAATTAAAAAAAAATGGTGTAGCTGTAGAAGATATTGCTAAAGCTTTAGGACTGACTGTCGAACAGGTAGAGGAGCTGAAATAGGATTTTTTTGCTTACAAAATATTATAGGGCCATTCTTTCAGGGATGGCTTTTTGTTATTATATCGGAAGACATCATTTATCAACAGTATCTATCTTGTTTCAGCTTCAAATTTATTCCGAAAATTCTTTGCCAAAATCATAGTCCAGCAATTTAGATGGATGTTCATCAAGTCCTTTTGCTAATTCAATAATTGTCGAAAGCTGAACATTATATCTCCCATTTTCAATTTTTGAAATATTACTATCGTCAAGATCGCATTTTGATGCAACTTTTCTTAAGGAATATTTTTTACAGTCTCTCAGTTTTCTAACATGATTTCCAAAGTCAACCTTTAATTTGCTATAGTCCTTTGCCATTCTATTTCTAATTTTTAAGAAATAAAAGGATTTATATAATTTTAAATGCGGTAATATATTACCGCATTTAAAATTATTTTTGTACCTTAGTAGTGTAAAATCTGCAAACAAGAAATTGTTTAAGGTTTAATTTTTTTTGACGGCATTTGACTAGAATACTTGTGTAAGGAAATGTAGGAAATTTCAGAGCACGCAAGTTGCAAGAGTCTGGTGCCCATTTCGTATTTTTGTGAAATTCAGAAAACGATGGGCCCCTCTTGTGCATGCGCTCGCCCTCCTACAGGCTCCTTGTGTGTTACAAGAGGATTGCCCATCACCAAATATATTGGGTAATTCTTTTTAAAGACGATAATTTAAAAAGAATATGAAACAATCAACAAAAAATCTTATTAAGTCGCCCGAGTAGCTCGGTCGAACCGATCAAATGATATTTGATCCCTCTTAGTCATGAACCGCATCGCGCCAATATATATACCTTGTAATTACCCTTCAAATGCGGTTTGGCCCATCAATTAATCAATTTATTATTTAAGTGGCTGAGGCTAGCTTAAATTCCCTAATAGTCTGATTTTAATCGGATAGGGAAAGCTATGTGCTTATGTCACCTGTTAAAAACTAAACACATGAAACCTGTTTATGCAAATCTCGTGCAATTGGATCTAGCATTTTACGAGATATACCAAGAAGGGTACAATCCCCTAAAAAACATCAAAGACTTTTGGTCAACTTATGCTATCGATACATGTAAAAACTATATCGCAGCTTTAATGGAAAATAGTTTGACGCATGCAAAGGTTTCTGATACGATCAAACAAGACGGAGAGAAGGATTTCTTTGGAGCGTTGATCCGCCTGCTTATCGCATATTTTATGATCCATTTCCAAAATCTTGATATGAACTGGGCCGAGATTTCTTTTTCCGAATCGAGGGAGCGTATCCAGGAAGACCTCGATACCAAGAAAAGAATTTATGATTTCTTCAGTAGCATATCCAAAGAATCTAATCAATAAGAAGATGCTACAAAAGACCTTTGCGTTTACTGCTTTATTGGATAAAACAGCAAATAATACAGTTATACAGATGACCAAACTTATTAGGGTATCTATTATCGTTTTTCAATTTCTGATTTGTTTTTTAAAGGCATTAAAGACTACAACAATACTTTTAACATGTATTGCTGTAGTTTCTATGTTTAGTTTATCGGCTCAGACGCCCCGCAGGGACAGCGGGGCCAATGGGCTTATAACCGGACAATCCGACATTGTACCGTTACAAGTGGGGCATAAAGTTCCAGAAGAGTTCTGGACCGAGGAACATCTCTTTTATATCAATGGAGATACCGTGCGTAGAAATCTCCAGGAATATAAGGGAAAGCTATTGGTGCTCGATTTTTGGATGATTGGCTGTTATACATGTTTTCTACATCAGAAAGAGATCAACTATTACAAACAGCTTTATAAGGATGAACTGACAGTGGTTATGGTGAATGGTATAAAAACAAAAAATAATTATTCAAGTATCCATCGCTTTCTAAAAAATGAGTGGATTCAGGGATTGGGACTGGAATCATTTTCATCCATAATTGAAAGTAGCTATTTGGATCAATTGCTTCAACCGGGTGGGTATCCGATGTACTATTGGATCAATAAATATGGTATACTGCAGACGGTATCCTATCGTAATCTATTGGACAGTAATTATGTAGCACCATTTTTAGATAAATAAGATGGTAAGAACTATTATGCTAATTTGCAGTTTATTGGTTCTAGGAACGCAACTGCAAGGACAAGTCCTGATAAAGGGAACAGTGCTGGATAGTGTAGGAGAAGTAATAAGTGCTGTATCCGTTAGCGAGAATCGTGGTAATAGTCGGGTAATGACAGATAAGAACGGTAAGTTTGAACTTCATACTACAACAAATCAAGGAAAGCTGTCTTTTCAACACCTTGGTTATGTCCGGCACACGGTAGCCTTCGGCGCATCAACCACCTTACTCATTGTTAAACTAAAAGCACGTACGACACAACTTGATGAGGTTATCGTATCGACAGGATATCAGTCCATACCGAAAGAACGGGCTACAGGTTCTTTTTCAACCGTTGGAAAGGAACTGTTTAATCAGCAGGTTGGTACGGATATTCTTTCAAGATTACCAGTAGTGGCAAATAGTCTTGTTATGGATGCTGGCCGAAGTCAGTCTAGTCCCCAGATCATGGTCCGTGGGTTAAGTACCATCAATAGCCCTAAAGATCCGTTGATAGTAGTGGACAATTTTCCTTATGATGGAGATATCACCAATATAAACCCGAATAGTGTTGAAAATATAACGATTCTGAAGGATGCTGCTGCATCCAGTATTTGGGGAGCTAGGGCAGCAAATGGTGTAATTGTGATCACAATGAAAAAGGGAAAGCTAGATAGGCCAACTTCCTTTGAATTCAATGCCAACAGCACAGTGGATGCAAAGCCTGACCTCTACTACATCCCTCAGATGTCATCATCAGATTTTATAGATGTAGAACGGGAATTATACAGTCGTGGATTTTATAAAAGTAAAATCGGCTCGACCAGTAGACCGTTATTAAGTCCTGTAATCGATATGCTTGATCTGGCAGATAATGGAAAAATATCCGAGGGGGAAGCTCTGTCTAAAATCAATGAATTGAGCGGTGTTGATGTACGTGATCAGTTGGATCGCTATGTGTATAAACCAGCTTATAAACAACAGTATTTTTTATCGGGGTCGGGAGGAGCTGCAAAGTTTTCTTGGCTTTCGTCGGTAGGCTATGATCGAAATATTGGAACACTGGGTGATCGTTACGAACGTATCAATTTGCGGTTTCAACAAGCTTATGAGGTTAGTAAGCAATTTTCTGTTGCCACAAATCTGTATTATACACAGACAGATACAAAGTCTGGACGGAATGGATATAATGATATCTCCAATCTTTTTCCATATACGCGTATTGCTGATCAAAATGGTCAGGCTCTAACGGTTCCACGAAACTATCGGCAGAGTTTTATTGAGTCATTTGGGGATGGTAGGCTACTGGATTGGAGTTATTACCCATTGGTGGACTCGGAGCATCAGATACGCAGAAGTCCGGCGACAGATTTATTGGGGACCATCGAGCTAAACTATGAAATTATCAAGGGGTTGAAAATAGCAGGAAATTATCAATATGAACAAGCGCACGGCTTGGGAACAAGCTTTGCCGATCAATATAGTTATATGGCACGTGATTACGTAAACCGTTTTACACAACTTCAGAACAACAAGGTCGAATATATAATCCCTCTTGGTGGAATACTTGATAAAAGCACGTCCTTAATGCATGCGAACAATCTACGGGGGACGATCAGTTTTGACCGTAGTTTTGGTAAGCATATGATTACCGCCATTGCTGGTGCTGAAATGCGGGATGCTCGGCAAGAGTCGAACAACAACAGGTTCTATGGATACAATCCGGATAATTTAACATTTGGAAATATAGATTATAAAACCTCTTATCCGACTGTTATTACAGGTGCTAAGGACTATGTTCCGAATAGTCAGACACTGAGCGAGACGGTTACAAGGTTTGTTTCTCAGTTTGCCAATGCGGCGTATAGTTTTGACAACAGATATACGCTTTCTGGTAGTCTACGCCGCGATGCATCTAATCTATTTGGCCTAAAAACAAATGATCAATGGAATCCTTTTTGGTCAGCAGGTGCTGCATGGAAAATCTCCAATGAGAAATTCTTCAATACAGGTTTAGTATCTTATCTTAATCTCAGGACTTCCTATGGTTTCAGCGGTAATATAGATCCGGCGATGGTGGCTGTAAATACCATTGCTTTCTCTTCTCCTTCTGTATTTACAGGTGATCCCTCAGCTGCATTTGTGAATTTCTATAATCCCCTGTTGAGGTGGGAAACGAGTAAAATGCTCAATATCGCACTTGATTTTAGAACAAAGAATAATCGCGTAGTGGGTGCATTGGAATTTTATCATAAATGGGGGCGCAACTTGTTTGGCCAAGCTCCGATCGACTTGACTACAGGTGTAAATACTTCGATGCAACGAAATGTGGCCAACATGCATGGACAGGGATGGGATTTAGAGCTGACCACAAAAAATATAGACCACACCCATTTAAAATGGAATAGTACCTTGAACATGAGCCAATATAAGGATGTAATCGACGATTACCTGATATCACGCACGTTGGCTCAGCAATACGTAAATGTTGCGACCCCTCCAATTTCGGGGATAAAGGGGAAACCGGTATACGCGATCTATAGTTATAAATGGGCGGGGCTAGATCCGAATACTGGCGAAGCACAAGGGTATCTGAACGGTGAGGTCAGTAAGGATTATACCGCGATTACGGGGACTGGTACTAAGGAGGAAGATCTGAACTATCATGGGTCGGCTATACCGACCCTGTTTGGTAATTTGCAAAATTCGGTTTCGTATAAAGATTTTAGTTTTCAAATTGGCGTTACTTACAAATTGGGCTATTGGTTCCGACGTTCCTCCATTAATTACACCAATCTATTTAATAGTGGAAAAGGTCATAGTGATTATGCGTATCGATGGCAAAACCCAGGAGACGAATTAATTACAGATATTCCCGTTAATCCGTACACCACAAATAGTAACAGAGACCGATTTTATGAAGGAGCCAGTGTTCTCGTCGAAAAAGGTGATCACATTCGATTGCAATATATCAATTTTGGGTATGATCTCCCCACTATCAAAGGATTTAAAAGATTGCATATTTATATTAACATACAAAATATTGGTATACTATGGAAGGCTAATAAAGCTGGTATTGATCCGGATTTTAACTTGGGAAGCGGTCGGACAATCGTACCGAGGAGCTATTCAGTGGGGATAAAAACAAACATTTAAAGAAAAAGTTTATGAAAAAAATATGGAATAAAGTCTTATTTCTCCCTCTGTTTGTCTTTTGCCTTGGGAGCTGTAACAAATTTTTAGAGGAAAAATCAGATAAGAGTTTAGGTATACCTGTAACGGTAGCAGATTATAGGGCACTATTGAATGATTGGGCAACTGTAAACTCGAATTATCTCTCAATGGGCGAATCTAGCAGTTGTGATTTTAGTCTGACAGATGCTGACTATAACGGGCTGTATTACGATAGTGATAAACGTCTGTACAGTTGGCAGCCCGATTATGTGACGCGTGCAGTATCTGGTGGAGGCCATGAATGGTATTATTGCTATAAAGGTATTTATGTGTCCAATTCGATACTTAAGGGATTGGATGACAACGGTCTGTCTAGCGGCGAGGCAAATGAAGTCCGGGGGCAGGCACTAGTTTTTAGGGCAGCCCGTTATTTGGATGGAGTACAGGTATGGGCACCCGCATATGATGCTAAAACTGCCGATAAGGATTTGGGTATGGTATTGCGGCTTGATCCTGATATGAATTTACCTTCAAAAAGAGCAACTGTACAGCAGACTTATGATTTAATTTTATCCGATTTACAGGCGGCGCTACCTTTGTTACCTATCGCTGAATCTTCTCCTGCGCTTCCGACAAAGGCTGCCGCATATGGCTTGTTGGCTCGGGCTTATTTAATAATGGGGGAGTATGAGAAAGCTCTAGCTAATGGGCAACAGGCACTGAAGCTCCATAGAGATTTGATTGATTTTAATGATCTGTCCGCCGCTGCAAGTTTCCCGATACCGGCTACGAATCAGACAAGTGCGGAAGTGGTCTTTTTTACAAGGATGTATGCCTCCAATATCGTTAACCTAAATATAGCTCGGATAGAAAAAGATCTTTATCTGCTTTACGCAGCGGATGATCTTCGAAAAAATATCTATTTTAGGCTAGATGATAAAGGCGATGTATTTTTTAAAGGTACACATATGGGACATCAGGGGCTTATTACAGGGATCACGTCCAGCGAACTGTTGCTGATTGTCGCTGAATGTCAGGCTCGTTTAGGAGAACCTGAAAAAGCAGCTGAAACACTAAATCAGTTGATGATAAAGCGCTGGGATAAAAATACCTTTAAACCCTTTGTATTCACTGATGCGAACATAGCTCTTGGTACGATCTTGAATGAAAGGCGAAAAGAGTTAGTGTTTCGTGGGCTGCGTTGGTCGGATATCAAGCGGTTGAATAGAGATGGTGCCGGAATAACACTTTCTCGTAAAATCAGTGGTCAAGACTTTGTACTACTTCCAAATGATAAGCGTTATGCAATTGCTTTGCCTGAAGACGTGTTGGAAATGACGGGGATGGAACAGAACCCCAGATAGACCCTTTAATATGAGAATAGTACTGGGGCGATATACCCCCAATACTATTCTTAATTAAAGATTAGATTTTGCTAATCTCTCTTGCTAAAAGTTGGATCATCCAATATATTTTGATTGGATTTTCCAGAAAGCATAGACTCAAGATCATTCTCATCTACAGCTGTTTTTTGACAAGGTTTTGTCGTACCTGTACCACATGCCGATGGAGAAATCCCTGGTTCCCAGTTGTCAGGATTAGCAAATGCTCCCTCGCTGGTATCTTCACTAGCGTAATGAAATACAACCAGTTCTTTTTGAGAGGTTGCTTCAACTTCTTTCTTCTCCATCGCCTTTACTACCCAAAAGGCTCCAATCAATAAAAAGAAAGATAATACAAGACCGGTACGTAACCAGTTAATTTTTAAAGTGCGCATATGCATCTTTTTAAGTTTATATAATTTTATTAGTTATTGTTGCATTTCGGTTTTGCCTCACAGCCATGCGATCGAGGGATCCTAGGTTGAGGTCAGCCAACTTCCTTGAAACCGGGAGACCAATATAATCGGGAATAGTGCAAACTTGCGCGGATACCACATCTTGTCCACGACTCTCTTTAGGGCTAAGGATAGACAGATAGGGGCATAGCATAGCTCCCTGAACACAGGAACGACACTATACCTAAACGGAAGGACAAACCGCCCAAACAGCCTGATCCATAAGGACTGGAACACTGGCCCTAAGCGTAGGCCAAGTCGTTTGATTGTTTCTTTCGCTGTTTGTAGACTTTTCATCTCCGTTTATTTTACCTATCCATAACCTATTGCGCAGCGGCACAACCTTGGCGCGGCCTGCCCTCTGTTTTGCTTTGCACTTTGTCGCTGTACCCGCGTCCCTATTTTATATTGCTCCAGCGATCCCGCCAAACCCTTCACAAGCGTACTGAAGATCGCTGGAGCGCCCCGTCGGGAAATACGGTGTGGATGTAACAGCAGTACGCTCGCCATTTCGTTATTATTTATTATCGTCATCTTTTGATAGCGATGTCTTTACCTTGAAAATTTATGCAAGACATCGGCTGTTTATCTCAGTGTCTGAAAGCAAAAGAAATATAAGCTTGATCTTTTTCCATATTTATTGGTTGATATTCATAATTAGCGTGTAAGAAATGATGAATCAAATTGAATAAAAATCTAAATAGTTGATTTTTTAGCATTTTTTTGATATTATAGTATATCGTGTTAATTAGCTGTTAACCATTAGCCAAACTGTATAAATTATGGAATCTGTAAAAAGTACCGAAAGCACAGATGGAGATTGGGACCTCTCGATCAATCATTGGAGATCCAGAACGATATGGATCCTTATTTTTTCTTTTTATAATGCTTCTGCCGGATATCGTATCGGTGCGGGATGGAAGATCTACAAATACTGCTTGTCCAACACAAATTTCTATGTCGATTTCCTTTGGAGTATCTTTTTTCTTTCTGTCATGGTGGAGTGGACCATGCAGACGACAGCATATTTTGATCAAAAGCAACCTTGGCGCAACGAATTTCTAAAACGTTTCTTTATTCAGATCATATTTATCTATCTGCCGACCATTTTCTATCTCGAATGTATGGACCGATTATATCTTCAAATAACGGATCGCGCTCTTTTTCGGATTCCCCAAAATATTCTTCAATTGCCATTCTCCATGGGTATATCACTGATTTATACATTGTTCTATAGTTTGGCTTCATTGTATAGAGAATATATGGCTGGAATTGGGGAAGTTGAGATTTTAATAAATGACGAAAAGCAGGGAAAGATAGCAGCTATCAAACAGAATAATTTACAGGATAATCCGGTCATAACCATACGTGATGGCAAAGATATCCGACTGATGGATTTGGACATTGTTTTAATCTGCAATAATAATGGGATGAATACGATCTATGAACGTAATCCGGCAAATCCACCTATTCAGGATAGCCATGCGTTAAAATACCTCGTCGAGAGGTTAGATACGAAGGAATATTATCAGATCACTCGCTGGGAACTGGTACACCGAAGTGTTATAAAAGGATATGAAGTAAATGGCGATAAAAACTTTAGACTGCAATTAGATTTTCCACTTGAACAGCAGCTTGTGATTAATAAAGATAAAATTGATGATTTTGCGAAATGGTTGTTGGACGGAAATGATGGGTAGTTTTAAGTTTTCCACACGATGTTAATAACGATGTGGAAAACGTTTTACTCTCTCCATAATATCACAATTTGTAGTCAAACCTCATTGAGCTAGAAAATTAAAGTGGAGTGACTTCCAGGGTTTATATAATTTTTGTATTTTTAACTATACTGTATTAACGCCTTAAAAATGAAAATCAGATTTGTGCTAGTTTTAATATTGGCCTTTGTCGTATGTTTTTTAATTGCAGCGTCGGTTTACTATTTTTTGGATGACAAATCTTCCGTTCGAGATTCCATATTTGTAGGTTTTATATCAAGCAGCGTCGTGATTACTTTATCCGCAAACTTCAATAAAGGTGCAGGACGTATATAGCTATACTTTTTCGATACAAACGTCATATCAATTTATGACAAATTCCTGCCTATAACTTTGCTTCTCTTATCGGAGTGGCCATCATTCACCGCTCCTTTACCTACATTTACCGACTTTTTTATTCCGTTGATCTAAATGTAATAAAATGGGATGCTGCGTTGTCTTACTTTTGAATCAGAATCTTAAAGGAAATGATGCAACAAAATCAACTTCCTTGCGACAATAAGAAAAGAGATAAAAAAACTAACAATATAAATAAAGTATTATGAAAACTTTAGTAAAGACATTCGCAGCTGCAGCATTGATTACACTATCAACTTTTGCAATGGCAGCAACTGACCCTGGTAAAGCATTGAACCTTTCCACAGCCGATTTGGCCATCGATAGCTATGTGTCGGTAATGACAGAAGGTGCATCTCAGGGCGTAGAAAAATTGTTCGCATCCGAATTCAATCAAAAAGTTCAGGGAAAAGCTGCACGCACCAATAGCCGTTCGGAAGTCATTTCGTTCCTAAAAAGGCAAAAAGGTGAAAAATTGAACTGCAGTACAAGTACCGAAGTACTCGAGGAGTCTGAAAACTATATGGTGGCACGTATCACCATGAAGTTTGAGGATTTCACGAAAACAGATTTGGTGACATTGATCAATGAATCGGGAACCTGGAAGGTTGCAAGCTCCGTAAACTCGTATAAATAGAAACTGTTTAATTAAATTCATATGTTTATTTTAGCCACGTCGGGATGATGTGGCTTTTTTTGTTTCACAATCTCTTAGCGAATCTGAAATTGCTTTATTGAGGGCCGGACTTAATCGTACTTATAAGGAGCGATTTGAAATGACTACCCTTCTCTATAAAATTCAACAAACGCTTAAAAAGGCGAAAATTATTCATAAACCCTTTTATCAGAAATAGTGTATGGATATTTTTGATCAGGAAATTTTAGAGTTTTGGCAGAATTTAGAGCAATCAAATGTAGCGTACATTATGATTGGGGGGTATGCAACTAATTTGCACGGTTTTCAAAGGTTTACTGGTGATTTAGATATTTGGATAAAAGACTCATTGGATAATAGAAAACGGTTAAGGGAAGTATTCAGGCTATCTGACCTTGGTGATATTCCACAGCTGGAAACTATTCCTTTCGTAGTTGGCTGGACAGATTTTCACTTGAATAATGGGCTTCGCTTGGACATTCTGACGGATATGAAAGGTTATATATAAACCAGCTCATCGCTAATAAAAAGGCAATCAATAGACCAAAGGATCAGATCGATGTTCAGGCATTGGAAGAAATTGTCAGACTTCGAGAGGATGAAGGTGAGTAGGTTTTCTAAGTTATCAACAGTGTTATTAACACCCTGTGGAAAACTTAATGGTATGCAGCCGTGCCGGCCATAACAGAAATAAACATTATTTAACCGATTAATTTTTTAACTATCCTAGATATTTGTTATTATTACCCCTGTATTAACAATTATTATGAAGTATTATTTAGACTTTTCGACGAAACTTATTTGTTTTTTTCTATTGAACCTGTGCGGATTGAGCCTTTCTGCTCAAGTTACTTTTACCACTTACCATAGGAAAGATGGGGAGGAGACTAAGAAGCAAGACTCGGCTTATTTTTTAAGAGAAATTCATATTGATGCGTTGGGAAAGGATAAAGTTTATCAAATCGAGGAGTATTATCTGCGGAATGACTCGCTAAAGCTTAATGCGATCAGCGAGAGTGGACACCCGCCATTCAGATTTTTGGGTAAAAAATATGAATTTTATGAAAATGGTACGTTGAAGAGTCTTGAGAAGTTCAGTGATGAGAGTAAATTGATAGATTCTGCTTTTTATCTCTATCCGAATAGTAAGTTGAAGATGATTGTATTCTATCCGAGTGAAGTGAAGAAAAAGAAACTACTGATAAAGAAGCCAATCTATGTGGTGTATTATGACTCTTTGAACAATAAAAAGTTAGAAAATGGAAATGGTTTTATTCGTTTTAGTATAGATGAACAGGACGAAACTGAAGAAGGTCAGCTGGTCAATAATTTGCGCGAGGGGGAGTGGCGAGGAAAGAGGGGACCTGATTCTTTTGTCGAGCATTATAAGGAGGATAAATTGCTGTCAGGTACTAAAACAAAAGAAAACGGCACTGTCATTTCATATGACTCTACTACCTATAGAACACAGCCAGAATACCCTGGAGGTACCAAAGAAATGATGTATTTTGTGGCAAGAAATTACGAATATCCAAAACAAGCCATGATGAATGGTATAAGCGGTACTGTAGAAATAGCGTTCATTATAAATCAACAAGGGCGATTAGAAGATTTGAAAATAAAGAACGATTTGGGTTTCGGTACAGGGGCTGCTGGTATACAAGTCGTCAAAAAACTTAGAAAATGGAAACCTGGTATGCTCCGTGGTGAACCTGTAAGGGTTGGCTATACGTTGCCGATAAGGTTAAATTTGAGGGGAATATAAAAACAGTCTTCCATTTGGAAGGCTGTTTTTTTAAAGATACTTTATATACTATTTTTTCAAAGCTGCAGCGCCTTTAACGATACCCTCCACAACAGCAGGATCTTGAAGTGTCGAAGTATCACCTACATTGGCGATATCGTCTTCGGCAATCTTGCGTAAGATACGGCGCATGATTTTTCCTGAGCGTGTCTTTGGTAGGTCATCCACAAACTGGATAATGTCTGGTTTCGCAATCGGACCGATAATGCGTGAAACAGTTTCCATGATATCTTTTTTGGTTGCTTCGGCATCCGTATGGTGGTTGGCAATCACATAGGCATAGATGCCCTGGCCTTTTACTGGGTGCGGATATCCGACAATGGCCGATTCAACAACGTCAGCGTGCATATTGATGGCATTTTCCACTTCTGCTGTGCCAATGCGGTGACCTGAAACGTTCAATACATCATCTACACGGCCTGTGATTTTATAATAGCCTTCTGGACTACGGAAACACCCGTCGCCTGTAAAATACATATCCTTATACGTCGAGAAATAGGTTTGACGACATCTGTCATGATCCCCCCATGTCGTGCGTAGCATACCTGGCCAAGGGAACTTGATACATAGGTTTCCTGTGACATCATTGCCTTCGATTTCTTTCCCATTCTCATCCATCAAAGCGGGTTGAATGCCCGGCATCGGGAACATCGCATAACTTGCTTTTTCCGGTGTTACTCCCGCCAAAGAAGTGATCAAGTGGCCTCCATTCTCTGTCTGCCAATAGGTATCAACAACAGGACAATTCTTTTTACCAACTTTTTCGTTAAACCAGTTCCAGGCTTCTTCGTTGATTGGCTCTCCTACAGATCCCAAAACGCGCAAAGAGGAAAGGTCGTTCTTGTCGACAAATTCGTCACCAAAAGCCATCAATGAACGTAAGGCAGTAGGGGATGTATAGATAATATTGACCTTGAACTTATCAACAATGTCCCAATAACGGCTCGCGTCCGGGAAGGTTGGAATACCTTCAAACATTAAAGAAGTAGCTCCTTGTGATAACGGCCCATAGACGATGTAACTGTGTCCTGTAATCCAGCCAATATCTGCTGTACAGAAAAATACATCGTTTGGCTTATACTGGAACGTATTCATAAAGGTATAGCCTGTATACACCATATAACCGCCACAGGTGTGTACTACACCTTTAGGCTTACCTGTGGATCCCGATGTATAAAGGATGAATAAGTTGTCTTCCGCATCCATCTCTTCTGCTGGACATGCCGGATTTCCCTGTGTTTCTACTTTTTTGATCTCATCTTCCCACCATACGTCACGTCCTTTGATCATCGATACCGGTGTACGTGTACGTGTTAAGACAATTACTTTTTCAACAGTGTCACATTGCATTAAAGCATCGTCCACAATATTTTTTAAACCAATGGTTTTGTTGCCACGGTAACTACCATCTGAAGTAACGATCAGTTTGCATTCCGCATCGACGATACGATCCGCGATAGAACGTGCTGAAAAACCTCCAAATACCACCGAGTGGATGGCACCGATACGTGCACAGGCCAATACTGCAATAACCAATTCAGGAACCATCGGTAAGTAAATACATACCCGGTCTCCTTTTTTGATGTTATTATTTTTAAGTACGTTGGCAAATTGCTCTACCTTTTGTAGTAATTGTTTATAGGAAAGAATGCGGTGCGCTTCATTTGGATCGTTAGGTTCCCAGATGATGGCTGGTTTATCACCATTCGCATAAATATGGCGATCAAGACAGTTTTCTGTAATATTTAATTTTGCACCCTCAAACCATTTGACATTGGGTTCCTCAAAGTTCCAGCTCAGCACTTTATTCCATTTTCTCTTCCAGAAAAAATGATCTGCAATGCTCGCCCAAAACTCCTCAGGTTGTTCTACACTTCGCTTATATTCACTTTGATATTCTTCAAATGATTTTATTTGTAGGCTCATCGTTATTAGGATTATTATGAATTATTTTAATTTATATTGTTATCGTTGCGAAATCGTTTTTGATATTTCGATTTCGGTGTACAATTTAGCGGTTTTTGCCCATTTTATCAAAAAATTGATGTTTAATATAATGTTAAACTACTTTTATCTATAAGATTGTTATCTTGCATCAAGATTTACCAAGATGTCTTTTCTAAGAAAGCTATTCTATATTACAATCTATACAAATCTGCTGATCGCCATGGCGGCCATGGCACAATGCGCGCTGACTTATATCATATTTGAACGACCTATCAATTGGTATATTGTTTTAGTGGAAGGAACAGCGACTTTGTTGCTTTATAATTTTAGCCTGTGGTGGTCCAAACCGAAGAACCCAAAAGAATCAAAATTCCCGCGGACACGCTGGATCTTTAATCATGAATGGGTCATGTGGTTAAATAATGGTATCGCTTTGCTTGTGCTCGGTTATTGCTTGTGGTATATTCATGTGTACTCTTTTTTGTTTTTGGGTTTTATTGGAATCCTGAGTCTATTATACGGAATGCCCCTGTTTACCTTCCGTGACCGCAAAGTGGGCCTTAGACAGATACCCGGGGCCAAGATTTTTCATATTGCCCTGGTCTGGGTCTGCAGCAGTGTGGTGCTTCCCTATGTGGAACTGGCCAACGTCGGTGTCAAAATAGATCAGTGGGTTTTTATTGCGCTCTGCGGATTGAAGTTCATATTTTTGATTATCTGTACCCTGCCTTTTGATATTCGGGATATCCAACAGGATTCCTATTATCACCTGCGGACTTTGCCCAATATGCTGGGCGAACAAAAAGCTAAAAATCTAACTTATGGGCTGTTGGGCCTCCATTGTGTTTTGATCTTGACGGTACCTTATACGATACCTATTAAAATTGGATTGATTCTGACCAACGTGCTCATATTTGCATTGCTAAAATTGGCCGTTTTCAAAACAAAAGATCATTATCACTATGCTTATCTACTTGACGGTAGCTTGGTGCTTCAGTTTCTGATTGTTGTTGTTATCGGTATCTTTAGTGCCGGAACCTGATTTTTTATACGTTTCAAGAGCAATAGGTTACTTTAACCTCCTAAGCGTGTATGGATAGGAGGAGATTGCTAGATTGATTGCTAGATTGCTAGATTGCTAGATTGATTGATTGATTGATTGATTGATTGATTGATTGATTGATTGATTGATTGGAGATTTTGGCAAATAGCTCTTTGTAAAAATTAAGATGTCAGAAAGGCGATGATCTTATCGGCAGCCACTTCCGATAATTTATAATAACTTTCGAATGTCCATCCGGCAACATGTGGAGATAAGATCACATTGTCTCTACGGATAAGATCTGCATACCAGTTCTGTTCAGCGAGTTTTGGGAACTTTTCTACGGGCAACACATCGAATGCTGCTCCGATAATGGAACCTGAATCAAGGCCGCTAAGCACTGCGGGTACTTGTACAATACCGCCTCGTGCCCCCAGTAAAAAGAAAATAGGTTTTTCAAATTTAGCCAGATAATCCACATCAATCATCCCCTTTGTTTCATCCGTTAAGGGGATATGGAAACTGATCACATCGGCTTCTTTGCAGATCTTTTCCATGTCTGCTGCCGATGCATATTGATCCGTATAGTCGATTCGATATTTATCATAGGCAAGTACCTGTACATCAAAGCCGGATAATTTTTTTGCCATGGCCACACCATTGTGTCCATAGCCGATCAAACCTACAGTACGCCCCTTAAGTTCATATCCACGATTGGCCTCACGCAGCCACTGCCCAGATCGTATTTGTTGGTCACCACGATTCAAATTGTTCATTAGACTAAGCAACATACCGATCATATGTTCACCTACAGCATCCCGATTGCCTTCATTGGCCGGAATTAACAGCACATCTCTTTGCGCAGCAACTGTATCGTCGATATTGTCCATACCTGCACCAGCACGGGCGATAAAGCGGAGGTTTGGTGCCAGGTCAAAAAAAGCCTTATCTACCTGAAATTTGGAACGGATAACCATACCCGAGTAATTAGCGATGATTTTTTCAGTTTCTTCTCGGCTGATATCAGGTTGATAATGGAACGCGATTCCTGCCTGTTCAAATTTCTCAAGCATGATTTCATGAATGTCGTCAACGATCAAAATGGTAGTTTTCATTCAGTTATTTTTTTATGTGGGACTGATCAGTGAATACTGTTGTGGTGTAGTACGATGATTTAGATCCCAGCGTCATGATTATGGTTGATCTGCATAAAATCTACAGATAATAATTTGTTTAATTGTTGTTGTTTCATGCGGTTAGGCATTATTTTCATGCCAAAATTTCGCATTCTTATCAGGAATGGATTCTCCCATTGTGCGATTTTTCCTATCCTCCAGGAAGTATTACAGATGTAATTTACCCGATCCAATCTTCTTTTTTCGAATCCTTGAAAAGCCAAACTAACGGAAGCTGCGGTCTGGAGTTCATCCACGAGAACAGCAACATCTTCAATAGCCTGACAGGCTCCCTGGCCCAAGTTGGGAGTCGTTGCATGTCCAGCGTCACCCAATAATAGGATATTGTCAAAAGCGAGTTGCTGAAGTGGTTCGATGTCAATGATGTCATTTGCAATTAGCTCGCTATCCTTTGTTTCCGAAAGAATCGTTGGAATAGGGGCATGATAATCTTTAAAATTTTCGAGGAGCTCCTTTGTTTTCCAGTTTTTTAAGACCGGATTTTGTGCCTCAGTATTGATGCATGCGTACCAATAGATGCGGTTATTGACAAGTGGGGTCATCCCAAAGCGGCCTTTGCTGCCCCAGGTTTCTGTCCCCTTACTGAGCTGTATACTGCTATTATCGATGGTGGCCCGCCAACAGGTATAGCCTGAATAACGAGGTGCCGAGCCTGGTATGAGTTGTTGTCGTAATGCTGAGTGTACGCCATCGGCAATCAAAAGGGCTTGGCCGTGTACATGGCTTCCGTCTGCGAAATAAACTTGAATATCTTCTCCCTCTCGTTTAAAGGAAACGGCACGTTTGCCGAGATGAACTTGTCCATTGGGGATTTTGGATAAGAGAAACTGATGCAGATCTGCCCGATGGATAGCGAAATTGTCCTGTTGATATTTTTGACTGATTGACTTGGTGTCTGGTTCAACAAGAATATTTCCCTTTTGATCCAAGACATTATACGATGCAAGGTAATGCCCAATCGGAACGATTTCATCCTTCAATCCGAGATGTTCCAAAGCTTGCATGGCGTTGGCTGCGAGCCCGAATCCAGCACCTATGCCTTTGAGTTCATTGGCGCTTTCATAGACATGTGCTTCAATACCTACTTTTGCAAGCCCTATTGCAGCACATAATCCAGCGATACCTCCGCCTACGATAATAAATGTGCTGTCCGTCGAATGCATATTAAAGACTGTTTGCTATCTCGTTTGTTAAACCGACAAAATCATCTACCGTCAATCGTTCTGCGCGTAGCTCGTACAGTGGATTGTCGGACATTTTATCTTTGGGAACAACGCCCGAAAGTGAGTTACGGAGGGTTTTACGACGTTGATTGAAGCCCGCTTTAACAACACGCCAAAATAGTTTTTCATCACAATTCAATTGTTCACGGTCATTGCGCGTCATGCGGATAACGCCCGACAATACTTTTGGCGGTGGATTAAAAGCTCCTGCTTTTACAGTAAAAAGGTATTCTACTTTATAATAGGCCTGTAAAAAGACACTCAAGATACCATATTCCTTGCTGCCAGCCTTAGCTGTACAACGTTCGGCTACTTCTTTCTGGAACATACCCGTCATTTGAACGACACGTTGGCGTTCATCCAAAATTTTAAAGAGAATCTGGGAGGAGATGTTGTAAGGGAAATTGCCAATGACAGCCATTTTCTCACCAAAATACTGTGAAAAGTCAAGGTTTAGGAAATCACCGTGGATCAATCGCTTACCCAATTGGGGATATTTATCGTCCAAATAAGCAATGGATTCGTCATCCACATCGATCAAATAGGTTTCATATTCCTCTTTTTGCAAGAGAAAATCAGAAAGTACACCCATTCCTGGACCTACTTCAAGCACTTGGCTAAAACCCAATTTAGGATCCAATGCTTCCACAATCTTTTGTGCAGCATTTTTATCGTTCAAGAAATGCTGTCCTAAATGTTTTTTTGCTCTTACTGTGCTCATGTTGCAAAAGTAAAAAATAAATAAGTGAAAAGTCATTCTAAGAAAAAAATCCCTATTTTTGAATCAAAGCATTTAAATAGAATGAGCGATAAATTAAAAATCGGAATTACCGTAGGCGATATTAACGGCATTGGACTTGAAGTCATCATTAAATCTTTGGTAGATCAGCGTATGTGCGATTTCTTTACGCCAGTGGTTTACGGAAATACAAAGGTTGCTTCTTTTCACCGTAAAGCGATCGGTGTAAATGATTTTAGTTTTAACGTGATCAATGATGCTGAGCAGGCGCATTCCAAAAGAGCAAATATGATCAATTGCTGGCAGGAAGACGTCAAGATTTCGTTGGGTGAAGAAAACGAAATTGGCGGTAAATATGCCTTCCTTTCGTTGGAGAAAGCTGTTGAGGACCTGAAAGCCGGCAAAATTGATGCTTTAGTGACTGCCCCAATTAATAAGCATAATATTCAACAGGAGGGATTTCAATTTCCGGGCCATACCGAATACCTGCAGGCCAAAGTAGAGGCTGATGATGTATTGATGTTTATGGTTTGTGATGAATTGCGTATTGGTGTGGTAACAGGTCATATTCCACTGCATGAGGTTGCGGCTAATATTACCGAAGAAGCTATTCTTAAAAAGCTAGCCCTGATGAATGACTCGTTGAAGAAAGATTTTTGGATTGAAAAGCCTAAGATCGCAGTTTTGGGACTAAATCCACATGCTGGCGATCATGGGATTATTGGCACCGAAGATGATCAGATCATTAGACCTACCGTAGAAAAAGCAAACGAACAGGGGATCTTCTGCTTTGGTCCATATCCTGCCGATGGATTCTTCGCAAAAGGTGCTTATGAGAAATTCGATGCGGTACTCGCGATGTACCATGACCAGGGGTTAATCCCTTTTAAGCATATTGCCAAAGGTGCCGGTGTAAACTTTACAGCCGGTTTACCTATCGTACGTACTTCGCCAGATCATGGTACAGGCTATGATATTGCTGGAAAAAACTTAGCTTCTGAAAGCTCTTTTGTAGAGGCAATTTTCTCGGCTTTACATATTGTAAAACGCCGTCGTGAACAAGCCGAATTACTTAAAAATCCACTTGCTTTCCGTAAGTTGTCCAAAGATAGGGATTAGGGAAAAAAATTGTTACTTTTGCAAACTGTTTGGTTTTTTACCTGCTGTTTTGACTATGTACGATAATTTACAACATCCAATCTTTTCAATCATTAAGGAACTCGCCGAGATAACAAATACAGAATGTTATGTCATTGGGGGGTATGTTCGCGACTATATTATGAAGCGGCCTTTTAAGAATGATGTGGATATTGTTGTCGTCGGCAGCGGCATTGAATTTGCGACTTTATTGGGTGATAGGCTACATACTAAAGTTGCTGTCTACAAGAATTTTGGTACAGCAATGTTGGTTTATGAAGGACTCAATGTGGAGTTTGTCGGTGCCCGAAGGGAATCTTATCGTGCCAATTCACGTAAGCCTATTGTGGAAGACGGTACCTTATCCGATGATCAAAATCGACGTGATTTTACGATCAACGCGATGGCGTTTTCTTTGAATAAAGCGGATTATGGTACTTTAGTGGATCCATTTGACGGCGTGCAGGATCTTGAACAGCGCGTTATTCGAACACCGTTGGATCCGATAGAAACGTTTTCCGATGATCCACTGCGTATGATGCGGGCTATCCGTTTTGCGACACAGCTAAATTTTAAAATCACGATTGATGCGATCAAAGCGATTAGCGATACCAAAGAGCGAATAAAGATTATCTCGAAAGAACGTATTATCGATGAAATCAATAAGATTATTCTCTCACCTAAGCCGTCAGTCGGTTTTAAATATCTTTTTGATACCGGTCTCCTGGAATTGATCTTTCCGGCCATGTATAATTTACACGGAGTTGATGTCATTGATGGCAAAGGCCATAAAGATAATTTCTACCATACGTTGGAAGTGTTGGATAATGTATGCGAATTGTCTGAAGACCTTTGGTTACGTTGGGCAGCGATTATGCATGATATTGCCAAACCGGCAACAAAACGTTTCGATAAAAAGCTCGGCTGGACGTTTCATGGCCACGAAGATCGTGGTGCACGTATGGTACCAAAGCTTTTTGCTGAATTGAAGCTGCCGCTCCATGAGAAAATGAAATTTGTTCAGAAGCTGGTACAATTGCATCTTCGGCCTATTGTCTTGGCGCAGGATATCGTAACGGATTCTGCTGTACGTCGTCTCTTGTTTGAGGCGGGGGATGATATTGAAGCCCTTATGATGCTATGCCATGCGGATGTGACCACAAAAAATGAGTTTAAAAAGAAAAAATATCGTCAGAATTTTGAACTTGTCAAACAAAAATTGAAGGATGTCGAAGAGCGGGACAAGGTTCGAAACTGGCAGCCGCCGATCAGTGGAGAGGATATCATGATCCTATTTGGCTTAGCACCAGGGCGTACTGTAGGGCAGCTGAAAAATTTGATTCGTGAGGCTATTCTGGAGGGCGATATTCCAAATTCCAGAGTAGAAGCTTATCAATTCTTGGTGAAAAAAGCAGGGGAAATGAACCTGACGATCAAACAAGAAATCCCATTGGAAATTTCCAATTCTTAAAATATAGTATTAATTTTAGAGGGTTAAAAGAAGAAAATAGCAGAGATGGCAATTTATAGATTTAGAGTTACTTTTGAGGATTATGAAGATGTATATCGTGAGATCGACATGCCTTCTAAAAGTACATTTATAGACCTGCATGAGGAAATCCATAAATCAACAGGTTATGCTGCGGATGCATCTTCCTCGTTCTATGTGAGCAATGATCAGTGGAAAAAGGGAACGGAGATTGCATTCAAGCCTACACAACGTAAAAAAGATGCTGAGGTATTGTTGATGGAGAATATCCGTTTAAGTAAGTTTATTGATGATCCACATCAGAAATTTTACTACGTTTACAATTTTGATCGTCCTTATGATTTCCAGGTTGAATTGATCAAGATCTTGAAGGAAGAGGATGGAAAAGACTATCCGGCGCTGTTTAAGTCTATGGGGCAGGTTCCCAAAACTATGACTGCGGCTAATTTCCCCGTGTCAGATTCGGTTGAAGAGGACGATTATGTGGAGGAAGATGATACGCAATATGGCGTCGATGATGAAGACGAATTGGATGGCTTCGACAGTGATGGTGACGATGAGGAAGAGGGCGAAGAAGGTGAAGAGCGTGAAGAATCCAACGGCTACGAAGACGAATATTAATTAACAAGACTTTACAGGTTTTTTTCAGCCTGTGAAGTGCTATATTATGGCAAATAAAAAAACATTGATAGCCATTGTGGGGCCAACTGCTGTTGGTAAGACTACAATGGCTATTTCATTGGCGCAATATTTTAAAACAGCGATAATTTCTGCTGATTCTCGTCAGTTCTATCGGGAAATGTCTATTGGTACAGCTAAACCAGATCCAGCGGAACTTGCTGCTGCTCCTCATTATTTCATTGATTCACACTCCATCACGCAGGATTATTCTGCAGGCGATTTTGAACGTGAGGCCTTACTGAAACTAGAAGAACTATTTCAATTGCATGATGTCGTAATTATGGTAGGTGGATCGGGCCTGTTTGTACGGGCCCTGTGCGAAGGATTGGATGATCTGCCCAAGGCGGGGGATGAAGTGCGCGAGCGACTTAATCATGAACTTGCAGTATTGGGATTGGAGGTCTTAAAAGATCGATTGAAAAGTATTGACCCTGCATATTTTGAAACGGCAGACATCGATAATCCGCAACGTGTCGTACGGGCGCTTGAAGTTTTTGAGGAGACTGGTAAACCGATGTCATTTTACCATAAGAAAGATGTCGAGAAAAGACCTTTTGATATCCTTACCATTGGCTTGAATATGGATCGGGCGAACTTGTATGAAAGGATCAATTTACGTGTAGATTTGATGATGAAAAATGGCTTACTGGACGAAGTGAAAGCTTTACTTCCTTTCAGAACGAAGCCTGCATTGCTCACTGTTGGCTACGCTGAGTTGTTTGATTATCTCGATGGCAAGCAGTCTTTGACGGAAGCGACCGAGAAAATCAAACAAAATTCGAGACGTTATGCCAAGCGACAGATTACATGGTTTAAAAAATATGGCAATACGCATTGGTTTCAGTCCCAGGAGACAGCTGCTATAATTGATTTTATTCAAAAGGAGCTGACAGGAGAGCATTCCTAAGGATCTAGCAGCAGTGAACTAGATGTTATCCTCGAAGGTTCAGACGAGGTATATAGACCGCGTTTCAAGGTATGCATAACGTATATAGGCCATAAAAAAAGCCTTTGTTATTAATAACAAAGGCTTTTCTATTTCATTTTGGAAATTACTTTACTAAATAGTTCCATCCGAATGGATCTTCTACTTTGCCATAGCGCAAGTCGTTGAGGTAATTCAAAACACGATTTGAAAACTCGCGGCCCTCTACTGGTGGCAAGTGGTAATCTTGTCCTTCAAAACCGATACGGCTGATATCCGTAATTGTGGCTGCAGTACCAGCTGCGAAAGCTTCAGTTACTGTACCGGCTTTAATACCGTCAATTAATTCTTGAATAGATACCTTTCTCTGCTCGGCTTTATAACCCCATTTCTCCGCCAATTCCATAATTGTACGTCGTGTTACACCGTGTAAGATCGTATCACCATGTGGTGTAATAATCGTATCTCCAATGCGGAAAATAAGGTTTGCCGTACCTGCTTCTTCAATATATTTATGTTCAGAAGCATCTGTCCACATAATTTGGTCATAACCTTCATCATTGGCCAATTGTGTAGGGTAAAGCGATAATGCATAGTTACCTGCATTTTTAGAAAAGCCAACACCACCTTCTGCTGCACGCGTATAATAGGTCTCAACTTTTAAGCTGATTGCTTTGCTGTAATATGCGCCTACAGGGCCAGTGATAATGATAAATTTGTATGACTTTGAAGGGTGTACACCTAATGCTGCTTCTGTTGCGAACATAAAAGGACGGATGTACAATGATGAACCTTCTTTTGCCGGGATCCAGTTACGGTCGATGTCCAATAGCTTGCTTAGGCCATCCATAAAAATCTCCTCAGGTACCTCCGGCATTTGAAGACGTGCGGCAGATTTGTTGAATCTTTCCCAGTTTCTGTCCGGACGGAAGATACTCACTGTTCCATCTGCAAATTTATAAGCCTTGATTCCTTCAAAGATCGCTTGACCATAATGTAAAGCGGACATCGAAGGACTAATACTGATATCTCCATAAGGGACGATGCTGACATCTTTCCATTCACCGTCATCATAGTTTGCGACCAGCATGTGGTCGGATAAAATCTTTCCGAATTTTAGATTGTCGAAATCTACTTGCGAGAGTCTTGAATTTTGAGTTGGCTCTACGCGAATTGAATAGTTCTCTGTCGCGTTCATCTTATTTTTTAATTACTTAGGCTAAGTTAGGAAAAAAATGAAATATAAGTTGCACCTGTACCCGGATAATTTACCCGCTTCGATATGCCTTTTATTTCGGACAGTTGTTCCCTATTTTACTACACTTTTTTTGAAATGGAAGAATTTTACTTCATATTTCTCGGCTAGACTGTATTAATAATTAAATGTGTTAAGTATTTATTAATTAACGCCGTTATTTCATATTATGGCATAAAGTTTGGCTATAAAGAATGCGGTCCTATAGATGGGCTTTTTGGTCCGCAGTAACGCTATAAAATCACTTATCATAAAAATAAACTTAGTATGGAATTGACTCACAGTCTTAACAAAAGTAGTGAAGTAACATCAGGCGACAATCGCTCAGTGTTACAGGGTGAAGTTGAAGTTCAGAAGAAAGGTATTTCTATGAATTTTATCCTTGGTTTTTTTGTGTTTTTATATAAAACGGCAATTAAACCTTAACAAACCTCCATTATAGTCTAAGCTTTCTTGAGCTTACCAATTAGACGAACGCACAGCGGTTCTTTAAAACAACAAAATTCAGCAATACGAGATTAGCCAAAATAAGGGAATCCAAAAAATTTTGGCTAATCTCCAGCCGGAGACCCCCTATTATTCGGTCAATGTGCGGAATATTTTAGTCTGTATGCCGTATTATTCGGCTAGTATTTTCAACAGCGGGTCGAGATATTCGCGACTATTGCTCAATCTTGGAACCTTATTTTGTCCACCTAGCTTACCTCTTGATTTCATCCATTTATAGAACGTATCTTCGGGCGCATTGTGTACAATAGGTGGTCGTAGGGCCATATTCTTAAAACGTTTGGCGTCATAATCCGAATTGATTTCACGGAGTTTAGCATCCAATATTTCACAAAAACGCCTAAAATCATTGGGTTGTTGTTCAAATTCTATCACCCATTCATGTGCTCCGGCTTCGGCATCTTTAAAATAGACAGGTCCAGCGGTATAATCTTTTATACGTGCCTGTGTCAACTTGCTCGCTTCGGCCAGGGCCTGTTCGGCGTTGTCAACAATAACCTCTTCGCCAAAGGTGTTAATGTATTGTTTGGTACGTCCGGAGATCTGAAAACGATAAGGGGATAATGATGTAAACTTGATGGTATCTCCGATTTTATAACGCCACAAACCAGCATTCGTTGAAATGATCAATGCATAGTTTTTGCCAAGCTCCACCTGATCCAAACGTAAGGTTGACGGATTTTCTTCGTGCATTCGCTCAGTAGGTAAGAATTCGTAATAAATACCATAATCTAGCATAAGCAGAAGATCTTCCGAATCCGATTGATCTTGTAGACCAAAATATCCTTCTGAGGCATTATAATTCTCTAGATAATACATATTGTCAGAAGGGATCAATTTTTGGAATTGCTCGCGATAAGGTTTGAAGCTCACTCCGCCATGCCCATAAAACTCTAGATTTGGCCATACCTCCAATAGGTTGTCTTTGCCTGTAATCTCAAGAATACGTTTGGCCATAACAATATTCCATGTCGGTACGCCAGCTAGACTCGTTACGTTTTCTTTGAGTGTAATTTGAGCAATCTGTTCAATTTTCTCTTCAAAGTTTGGATTTAAAGTAACCTCCATATTGGGCGTTCGCTTAAATTCTGCCCAGAAAGGAAGGTTACGGATGAGGATTGATGAAAGATCGCCGTAGTAGGAATCCGGACTGAAATTGTTGATTTGTGAAGAACCACCAATAACAACAGATTTTCCCGTAAATACGCGGTTTTCGGGTCTATTATGACAATAGATTGTAAGCATATCTTTACCGCCCTGGAAGTGACACTCTTCGAGTGCTTCCTCACTAACGGGAATAAATTTGCTACGGTCAGATGTAGTGCCTGAGGACTTGGCAAACCATTTGATATCAGAAGGCCACAAGATATTCTGTTCGCCTTTTATCATGCGATCAACGTAGCCCTTAATATCATCATAGTCCTGTATAGGGACACGTTCTTTGAAGATTTCGGGCGTTAATATACTTGTATAATCGTATTTTTTTCCCCATTCCGTAGCTTCAGCAGTGGCAATTAAACTCTGAAACCATTCTTCTTGTACATCGTGTGGGTATTTCATGAAAAGTTCAATCTGGTGAATTCTTTTTTTCATGAACCAAGTAAAAATGGAGTTTAATAAGGCCATAGGGGGAGAGATTCTTTAATCTTTAAAATTTTTTCCTTCTTAATTCAAAATGTCTACCGAGATAAAATTTACGGGCAAGCTCATTATCTGCAATTTCCTCAGGTGTACCCGTCAGCATAATCTTTCCTTCGGTCAGGAGGTAGGCCCTGTCCGTAATAGATAGGGTTTCCTGTACGTTGTGGTCGGTAATTAAGATGCCGATATTACGGGTTTTGAGCTTGGCTACGATCGTCTGAATTTCTTCTACGGCGATTGGGTCAACCCCTGCAAAAGGTTCATCCAAAAGTATAAAAGATGGATTTGCAGCTAATGCTCGCGCAATTTCGGTACGTCGACGCTCACCACCGGATAACAAATCACCCCTGTTTTTGCGGACACGGTGTAGGCTGAATTCTGTGAGTAGTTCTTCCAGTTTTGCCAAACGTTCTTCTTTATTTGGATAGTGGATTTCTAATACAGCCAGGATGTTGTTTTCTACGGAGAGCTTCCGAAAGACGGATGCTTCCTGAGCGAGGTAACCTATCCCACGTTGGGCACGTTGGTACATCGCATCCTGCGTAATCTCCTGATCGTCGAGGAATACTTTGCCTTCATTGGGCTTGATCAGACCAACAATCATATAGAATGAGGTCGTTTTTCCTGCCCCATTGGGGCCCAATAACCCGACAATCTCTCCTTGTTCCACATGGAAGGAAACATTGTTGACAACGGTTCGCTGCTTATATTTTTTTATGAGATGTTCTGCCTTTAAAATCATCTTCGTGGAGTGTCTTGTGTTATATGTATCTGTTCAATAGGACTACTTAAGAACCCTCACCGTTCTTTCATGCCTGGTATCTAATCCAGTATGAGGGTTTTATGCCTGACCAAATCTTGTGTAAATATATTTAATATCTTCTTACTATTGCAATACTAATACTTAATCCCTTTGATGTTTAGCTGTAAGTTTCTTTTGTTGCGCCACACATTCTCTTCAATGCTGTAGCAGATGTCGAAACTTTGCCCAGAATTGATGTGTGTGATATGTTCTGCCAGTCCAAAACCGATACAGTCAAATGAAGGAGAGTCTTCTTGAATAACCGTCATCTTGAGGTGATTGGTGCCCACAATAAAAGCCTGTCCTACTGCATTTACCTTTTTACTGAGGAAAATAGGGGATTCATTTTGGGGCCCGAAAGGTTCAAACTGCTGGAGAATACGGAAGAACTTAGCATCGATATCTTTCAATGCCAACTTTGCATCGATCAAAATTTCTTGGGTCAGCATTTCAGGACTGATACGTCGCGATACCACTTCCTCAAAACGATCCTGGAATAGCGTGACATTATCTAAGGACATCGTTAGTCCGGCAGCATATTTATGACCACCAAATTGCTCCAACAAGTCAGCGCATTCGCTTAAGGCTTCATACAAGTCAAAACCCAGTACCGAACGGCAGGAACCTGCAATATGACCATTTGTTTCGGTCAATATAATCGTCGGACGGTAATATTTTTCGGTCAGTCGGGAAGCGACAATACCAATGACACCTTTGTGCCAGTCGGCTTTATACAATACCGTGGATTTTCGGCTTTTAAGAAGAACATTATCCTCAATCAGTGCAAGCGCTTCTTCTGTTATTTTGAGATCAAAGTCTTTCCGTACATTGTTTTGATCGTCTATGCTAGAGCTGAAGTCTTTGGCTTCTTGCAGCGATTTGGAGATCAAAAGTTTGACGGCGTCCTTAGCATGGTCTATTCTGCCCGCTGCATTGATGCGGGGCCCGATCTGGAACACGATGTCGTTCACTGTAAAGATCTTCGTTCGATTATTGGATAAATCAATCAGTGCCTTTAGTCCGACGCAGGGATTCGAATTGAGTTTAATGAGACCAAAGTGGCTAAGTATTCTATTTTCGCCGGTAATAGGAACAATGTCCGAAGCAATACTTACGGCCACAAGATCCAAAAACTGATAACAGGCATTGATATCCATGCCATTGGTGAGTATAAAAGCCTGAATAATCTTAAAGCCTATTCCACAACCTGAAAGTTCTTTGTAAGGGTATTCACAGTCTGCACGCTTGGGATCTAACACGGCGTAGGCTTTGGGAAGTTCCTCACCGGGAAGGTGGTGATCGCCAATGATAAAATCAATTCCTTTGCTATTTGCGTAATCTATTTTATCGATTGCCTTGATACCGCAGTCCAATGCAATAATTAAGCTGAAACCATTTGCTGCGGCATAGTCAATACCCTGTGTGGAGATTCCATAGCCTTCGGCATAGCGGTCTGGAATATAAAACTCCAGCTGGCTATGAAATTCCCTGAAAAAACTATAAACAACGGCAACAGCTGTTGTACCGTCTACGTCATAGTCTCCATAGATGAGTATTTTTTCTTTGTTGCCAATGGCTTGGATAATACGGGTGATGGCTTTTTCCATGTCCCGCATCAAAAATGGATCGTGCAAATCCGATAATTGAGGTCTAAAAAACTGCTTTGATTCGTCAAAAGTCTCCACTCCTCTGCTCACGAGCAACTCTGCCAAGACAGTGTTGATGTTTAATTCCTCGCGCAGTTTGTTGGTTATTTTGACATCAGTTTTAGATTTTAGTACCCACCTTTTTTGCATATCTTTGCACAATATTTTAAGTGTAAATATACGTTTTAAGGCTGGACTTACCTAATTCCTAAACCCGGTATTGATCCGCTGTTGCTTAACGTGCATATTCCCAATGTTTTAAATATGGTGCAGGCTTATTCTTTATATGAAGGTTCTTTTTCAGTCGACAAAAGCAGAAAATTTATACCCTTTGATCCGTTAATAGACAAGCCCCAGGACCGGCCAGGCTCCCTATTTATTCAAGTTCACCCCTTTTTGATCGAAACTGATGCGGGACTTGTGCTCTGTGATACCGGTCTTGGCTATACCGATGACAGTGGCGTGCTACAACTGCATCATAATATCCGTAAGGCTGGCTTTGAACCGGAAGATGTAAAATATGTACTGATGTCTCATCTTCATAAGGATCATGCTGGGGGGATGGTCACATTTGAAAACGGAACCGGACGCATCGCATTTCCTGAAGCCGAATATATTGTTCAACGTGGCGAGTGGGAAGATGCTTATTCAGGCATCTCCAGTTCATATAGAACCGAGATTTTTGATGTGGTTCAGCGCAGTGGAAATTTGGTTCTGGTGGAAGGTGAAGGTAGAATAAATACAGAAATCAGCTATGCGCTCAATGGTGGACATACAGCACATCATCAGTCGTTTCGTATTCAAACGGGCGACCAGCACTATTTCTTTGGCGGAGATGTATTACCTGAGCCTGAAGAAATTTTCCATAACTATGTTGCCAAATATGATTTTGATGGTCGGCGCTCCAAAGCGTTGCGTCAGGAGTACTGGGCAGAAGGTGCACCAGCGGGCTGGATTTTTTTGTTTTACCATTCAAAAAATATCACCATTGGTCGTAGTCAGATCCGGGAAGATGGCACCTATAAACTGATTGAAGCAAAGTCGTAAAAGAAAAAACCTCCATGGCCTTTGGGCTCATGAAGGTTTTTTGGAAGGTTTAGTATCCCGGATTTTGTGGGAAGGCTGCACCAGTGTTACTGTCGATAACTTCTTGTGGAATAGGCCAAAGAATAAATTCTTTTTTCACCACATTTTTCGATTGTGTGTTTAACGTTTGCACGCGGCGTAAAAAGACATCCTCACCGAAACGGGCAAGGGTCATGCGACGCATTTCCTCACCAATAAGCGCGCGGGCGCGTTCGTCGAGAATCAGATCCGCATTGATCGCTGCGGCATCGATTAATGACGCTTTTGCACGGGCACGGACAGCATTGATGGCATCCTTAGCTTGTGCCGGTTTATTGGCACGCCAGTATGCTTCTGCCAATAGTAGGTAAGTTTCGGCCAAACGTACTTTCACACGGTCCTTCATATTTCCTTCAAATGCAGGGTCAACAGCTGTCTTTCCGTAGAAAAATTTGGTTGTTGTCGGGAACACGTTGCCTGATTCTTTGATGGCGTCGGTAAGTACGATCTTCTTACCATAAAGTTCAGGTACGGAAGGATCGTTATAATACCAATCGCGTTTGATATTGAAAGAAGAATTTCTGACATCCTGTTTTTCATAACTATCCAGCCACCATTGGTAAGGGCGTACGTGCCCAAGACCTCTTCCTCCAAGTGAGTCGGCCAAGGCAAATCCTTTTTGTTGTGAATAGAAAGGAACCCACGCGCGTTTGCTCCAATCGGTGTAGCGGTCGCCACCTCCTTGTGTATTGTATTCCAATTGGATGGCCCAGATGGTTTCTTGATTGCCGGAACCGCGATTTTGATTGTTTTCAATAAACATATCGTGGAAATAATCCCCGGGTTTATCTTTTTCGGCGCCAAAACGTTGATCGTTCAATTTAAAGTAGCCACTTTGAACCACTTTGTTGGCAGCCTCTACAGCTAAATCTGGCTGTCCAGCTTCGATATATGCTTCTGTCAGGTAGTGTAAAGCGGCCCATTTCGTCAATTTACCTTCCTGAATTGTACCTGGATTGTCGGGTAGGTTTTCACTTGCATACTTCAGGTCTTCAATCATGTGTGTCAAGATTTCAGCTTTCGGTGTACGGGTGAAATCACGACGGGGTGTTTCGGAGACCTTGTCCACCCAAGGCACATCGGCGTATAAGTTGACTAAGTAGCGATAGCTATAGGCGCGGAAGAAACGGGCCGTTGCTTCTACACGTTTTGGATCGTTATCCTTGTCCGTCCAGCTGATGCCATCCTTTTTTAAAGCCTCGAGGATGGTATTGGTATTACCGATAAATCCGTAGGCATATTTCCAATAATTGCGTACATAAGACGAAGCCGGATTTAGCGTATAATTGCTGAATGGAGCCAATGTAGCGTCTGTACCTGTAGTTTTGATGGCAACGATATCCGTTCCGACCTGTAGCGCCTCCTGCGGGGTTGCTCCTTGGGAAAAGATACTACCGTTCCAGGTCAGGAATTCCATGCGGGCATAAGAGTATAAACCATTTAGTCCAGTTTCGAAGCCTTTCGTGTTAATATAGGTATTATCAGGTGACTGAAAGCTACTGGTGTCTTCATTTAAGAAGTTCTTGCTGCAGCCTGTGAAAAGTAAGCTTAGGCCAGCTAGCATTGTATATAAAGTTGTATTTCTTTTCTTCATGATTTTGATGTGTTTAGAATTGGACATTTACTCCCAATGAGAATGTTCTTGCAACAGGATAAGGACTGGCAATATTTGTCGCTGTTGGATTACCTGTGGTCGAACTCACGCTCAATGCCTCTACGTTGTAACCTTTGATTTTGGAGAATGTATAGAGGTTACGGGCGTTGATAAATGCTTTAATGGAAGAGAGATTCAATCTTTTTAGAAAATCGCCGTCAAAAGTATAGCCCAAGCTAAAGTCTCTAATTCGCCAATAGGATGAATTGATATAATAAGTATGGTTATTTACTGGCGTATATCCAGGCGATGGAATATCTGTATTGGTGCGCTCTGGCGTCCAGTAAGGCATGTCGGCAAGGTAATTGGCACCGTTGTTAGGTAAGAAACGTTCGATGTTTTTGAAATCATCTATTTTCGTTCCGCCAAAGGCTCCATTCATAAAGATTGACAGGGAGAAATTTTTGTACGTGAAATCATTACCAATACCAAGTGTATAAGGCGATATCTTGTTCCCCATCATCGTACGGTCACTGGCGTCGATTTTACCGTCGTTGTTGAGATCTGCTAACTTGGCATCGCCAGGTTTCGCTTTAGGTTGGTATGAATTTGCGATGTCTTCGCCCTCTTGCCAAACACCAATAACTTTATAGTCGTAGAAAATACGGATAGGCTTTCCGATTAACCAGGCATTGGTCAAATCATCTTTTCCATCAGCGCGCAGTTTGGTGATTTTATTGTTGTTATAGGCAAAGGTCGTATTGACGTTCCATTGGAAATTGTCATTTTGACCGGTGTGGCATTCAAGGTAACTTCGATCCCTTTGTTTGAGGTTTCACCGATATTGGTCAAAATAGTGTTATAACCGTTCATGACAGGAACCTGTTCACTTAATAAAAGATCCGATGTCTTAGAGGAGTAATAGTCGACCGTTCCTGAAATTCTATTTTTGAGAATACCAAAATCCAAACCAAGGTTTAATGAAGCTGTCGTTTCCCACGTTAGATTACTTCCACGGCCATTGAAATTCATCACAAGCCCTTTGACGGGGTCAAGACCATAGATGTAATCGACGTTGGTCAGACGGTCGTAAGTTTGATATGGCGATACGGCCTGATTTCCGTTTTTACCATAAGAAACACGAAGTTTTAATAAATCGAAATAATCCTGCACATTTCCTTCTTTAGAAACCACCCAAGCTCCCGCAACCGATGGGAAAAATGCATATCTGTTGTTGATCGAGAATGCACTATAACCGTCCGAACGGCCTGTTAAGGTTAATAGATAGCGATCCTTAAAAGCATAGTTGATTCTTCCCATGTAGGAAATCATTGCGGTATTTTGAAGGTTGGATTCGATCTTAAGATTTTTAGAGGCAGAGGCCATGTTGTTATATCCGGCATCTGATACAAAATCGTCTCCATTCATTCTTGAAGTTTTCAAATTTGTTTTCTGCGAGGAATAGAGACCCACGACATTAATCTTGTGGTCACCAAAGGTACGGTCATAGGTCAAGAGATTTTCCCAGGTCCAGTCCCAGAAATGCTCATTGTAAATTGATCCGGTACCATTCACGCCACGTCCTGTAACTGTATTGGAACCGTAATAGGAGTTTTCATTAATATTTCGGTAGTTGGTTCCGAATGTGGTTTTGAAACTTAATCCTTCAATAGGGAGTTTCACATCAAGCCAAGTATTCGCATAGACTGTTCTTCTGGTCTGATCCCATTGGCCTTTTTCGTCTGCAAAAGGATGTGCCCATAGTGTTTGTGCATACATTCGGTACGTTATAGCAGTACCATCGGCATCGCGGTTTTTACTGTAAGGGGAAAGTTTTACAACACTCTCGAGGTTGGGCTGTACGCCGTCGCGGTTCCCTTGAGAAGCCTGCATGGTCATTCCTAGCTTTAACCAAGAGCTTAAACTTTGATTGAGGTTCAGATTGACATTGTATCTTTCGTATGGCGTATTTTTTACAACGCCATCTTGATTTAGGTAGCTCACAGATGCATAATAATCGGATTTATCCGTTCCGCCCGAAAAACTGAGTTGATGTTCCTGAACAGGAGCGCCGCTATTGAATACTTCATCCTGCCAATTGACTTCTTCCCCTTTTTTGTATTGTTCCAATACGTTGGCAAAAAGATAATTCTCTGGGTTAAGCTGATCGCCGGTTTTTCCTTTCGAAGCCTGGTAATCACGCATAAATTGGATGTATTGTTGGCCGTTCATCAATTTAAGACGACGTTCTACACTTTGTACCCCAAAATAACCGTTATAATTGATGCGTGCTTTTCCTGCCGCACCCTTTTTTGAGGTGATGAGGATAACGCCATTTGCAGCTCTTGAACCATAGATTGCAGTGGATGAGGCATCTTTCAATACCGAGATACTGGCAATTGTATTGGAAGAGATATCACCCAGGGAACCACTAAAAGGGATTCCATCCAAGATAATGAGGGGGAGCATTGGACGCGGATATCGAGTTCTCACCGCGGATATTGATAGAAGCTGTTTCACCAGGTTTGGCTGAACCGGAATTGATCGCTAGACCAGAAATCTTACCTTGAAGTTTATCGACAACATTCGGTGAATTTATTCGTTCTAGGGATTTTGCTTCCACTGTAGCGATACTTCCTGTCAAACCGCTCTTTTTCTGTTTACCATAACCTACGACCACAACTTCATCCAAAACATCCTCGGATTTTGTCAAGGTTATTTGTGCTGCTTGTGCCGCGGAGACTTCTTTCGCGGTAAATCCGATCGAGTTAAATGTTAGGATGGCACTTTTTGAACTGACGTTCAGTGAGAAGATTCCGTCTTGATTGGTTGTCGTTGCTGCCGCTTTACCTTTTTCAGAAACGTTAACCCCGCTTATTGGTTTCCCGGTTTCATCAATGACCTTTCCGGAGACGACCTGCTGAAAGGGTGAAAGACTGGTTATTGCAACTAAATTACGTGGGTTCGCTACCCCGTAAATAGGTGCCGCTAATGACAAGATTGATAATGGTGTCAGAAGGATGAGATGACTCTTTTTGACCATAGGTGTGTAATTTAGATTCAGTAAGTGTTTAATGCGGCAATTATAAAGAAATAAACCTTTGGCAATTCTATTGCTTCTTGGAACAAACGATTGCATGAACTACGAAAACGTTATAGAAATGGGTATTTGTAATGAAAATTGGAGCTAATAAAAGCTGATTTGTTCTGTTAGGAACTCGGATCGTTAATAGCCTATGTACACCGAGTGCTTTTGGTGTTGTTCAATTATGTCATCACGATGCCATACGTCGAAAAAAGGGATGAAATCGGTTAAAAGAGTCGTTTTTCTGCTCTTTTTTTAGTATTTTGGGGTAATTTGCTCTTTGTAGCCCATCCCGTTAGCTACCTGCGGATTCGTTTAAGATTGATTTTTTGGGTAAATTTGTGTTTTAGTAGCTAAGGGCTGATGCTGTTTTTCCTCAAAGTCTTTGTTTTTTTGCGAGAAAGAACCTTCAGCTTGCTTTTGTAATTGTGGTATACCACGTTATGAAGCTTATATTATTAGTATTTATTTAAATAGAAAATTATGTCTATTGTAAGAGAGTCCGATCTGATTGGAATTGGAAAAAAATTTCAAATTGAAACCGATGCGGGAGACAATATGGTTGTTGTTATCCATGACGATGGTAGACGGGAACTTTATCGCTATGATGACGAGGAGCATGAGTCACGTTGCGTCATGACACTCAATGACGATGAATCTCGGCAGATTGCGGGTATTATCGGTGGCTTGTCCTATAAGCCTAAAGCATTGGAGACAATTGAAGTTGCTTTGGACGATTTACGCATTGAATGGTACAAAGTGGAAGGCAAAAATGAGGGTGCTGGTAAGACAATTGGAGAGCTGGAAGTTCGTCAACGTACAGGCGCATCGATTATTGCTGGGATACGGGATGATGATACGGTTATAAATCCAGGACCGTCTTATTTGATTAGCCCAGGCACCACACTTGTCATCGCTGGAAAGAAGAATAATATTAAACTTTTGAAGGAAATTTTACTGTAATTTATGCTATCACATACCTTAATTCTGGAAATTGGAATCGCTGTAGGACTTGTTGCCATTGTTGGCCTAATAGCTAATAAGCTTAAGTTTTCTGTTATTCCATTTTTCATTATTATAGGAATGGTTTTGGGGCAGCACGCTCCGCAGGTTGGTCTGGTGGATTTAACATTTACAGAAAGTAAACCCTTTATTGATTTCATGGGACGGTTGGGCGTATTGTTCCTGCTGTTCTACCTTGGCCTTGAGTTTTCGGTCAATCGGCTGATTAAGTCCGGTAAAGCAATTGTCACCGGTGGGACAATTTACGTCTTATTGAACTTTACTTCAGGTTTGTTGATCGGATGGCTAATGGATATGCCATTTAAGGAGATGATGGTGTTATGCGGTATCATGACGAGTTCATCCACGGCCATTGTTGCAAAGGTGCTGACAGATCTCAAACGTACAGCCAACCCGGAGACGGAGGTGATCATGGGAATGATTATGTTCGATGACCTGTTTATAGCGATGCATATTTCTTTCCTTTCGGGCCTGATACTGACAGGAAGCAGTTCGTTTTGGACGGTAGCTGGAACTTCCTTACTGGCTTTGGGATTTATATTGGCCTTTTTGATTTTGGGCAGAAAACTGGTGCCTGCGATCGATCGCTTATTGAAGGAAAAAACTTCTGAATTATTTATATTGATCATCTTTGCCTTACTTTTTATTGTGGCAGGTTTCTCCGAAACCATCCATGTTGCGGAGGCTATCGGGGCATTGATGGCCGGCTTAGTGTTGGCGGATTCGCAATACATCAAAAAGATTGAATCGATGGTGCTGCCCTATAAGGACTTTTTTGGGGCCATGTTTTTCTTTAGTTTCGGATTGTCTATTGACATTATGTCCCTTGGAGGAGCTGTCTTTTGGGCTTCGATTGCAGCGCTGGTGACGGTGATGGGGAATCTTGCTTCGGGCTATTTTGCAGCTAAATTTTCGGGTATGAAACCTAAAACGTCCTTTGATATTGGTTTTACCTTGTCTGCACGGGGGGAGTTTTCCATTATCATGGCAAATATTGGTAAAGCAGGGGCTTTATTACCCGTTATTCAATCCTTTGTGGTCGTATATGTGCTCATTCTTTCCATTGTATCCCCACTATTGACCAAAGAGTCACGTAAGCTTTGGAAATTACTTTTCGGTGCGGATGCCAATAGTGCCAAGCCTTTGAAAAAGTTGAGCGATTTGGAAAACAATCAGGGCAGATAGACCTGCGGATAGGGTACAGCTCAAACGATGTTTTAGGAGAGGCATATAGCATATACAAACAAAACGGGGCTTTCCAATATTCTTGGATAGCCCTGTTTTGTTTGATTAGTCGGTGAATTTTACAAAAAACCCAGCTCCAGTTTTGCTTCTTCAGACATCATGTCTTTTGTCCAGGGTGGATCAAATGTCAATTCGACCAATGCTTCTTTGACACCTGCTACAGCAGCAACTTTTTCCTGAACTTCATTCATGATTTCGCCTGCCACGGGGCAGCCAGGAGCAGTCAGCGTCATTACAATCTTTGCAATACCCTCTTCCTTCGTAATGATTTCATATACAAGCCCCAAATCCACAATATTTGCGGGTTTCAGTTCAGGATCATAAATTGTTTCCAGTACAGCTTGGATTTGTGGCGCTAGACCCAGTTTATCTAATATAATGATACTCATTTATTCCGTTTTTTATCGTGAATAGCGTCCTGATAGATCGCTAATAATTTCGCTTCATTTATTTCAGGAGTAAAATTACTAAAATAGTAAGCAATACAGGTCTTTCTTATCTCATCTTTTTCATTTGTTGTTTTTGTGCTCCACTCCGTTAAGCATTGGATAATATCGTTTTTGTTGTGGGGATCGAACGTTTGTCCTGTTTTGCCGGGGATAATCAGTTCGGGGAGCGGGCCTAAATTGGAGCAAAGCACAGCTGTTCCGACTGAATAAGCCTCAAGAATCGTAATCGGCATCCCTTCAAAACAAATCGATGGTACAAGTAAAGCCTGTGCTTTGGCTATCAAGGGAAGTATTTCTGATCTCTTTTTAAAACCGAGGTAGGAAATATTCGCCTGGTGTTTAATGCTTCTCAAAACCTCATTTTCGAGCGGACCGCCGCCGATAATTGCTAGTTGAAAATCTGTGCCGATGAAAGCATCGATCAGCTGTAATATCCCCTTTTCATCTGAAAGACGACCGACATATACAAAGTGGGCCTGCGGACCCTCTGGTGCTATTGTCGTAGGAAAGACAAAATTCGGTTTGATCGCGAATTTAGTAGGCGGAAGATGCAAGGTCGATTCAACGAATATGTTCTTTGCAAAGGAGCTTAAATTGATGTAGCGATTTACTTTTGCCCAAGTTCCAATTTTGCGGTGAAACCAGTAATTCAGTGCGAGAAGAAATGTTTTTACTATCGAGTTGTTAAATGCTTTTTGTCGGACGGCTGTCCACGGAAACTCCTCTTGGAGTGAGTCCAGAAAGAGACGGTTGTGATGGTACAGTGTCGCCGAAGGGCATAGTAAACGAAAATTGTGCAGGGTCATGACCTGGGGGACGCCGAGTTTGGCAATGGTACGCACGATAATCGGGCCTGCTGCATAATGCGTGTTGTGAACGTGAACGATGTCTGGTTTAAACGCCCGAATTATTTTTTTGACACGTTGAGCAGCGCAAATATTCCAAAAAGATCCTATTGTCTGTAGTGCACCCTGCAACCCCTTTTTATTTTGAAAGGTTAGCGTTTGGACCTCATGTCCTTGCGCGAGGAGGGAAGATTCCTGCTGAAATACAGTGTCTTCACCACCAGGATCTTGATAAAATGTATGGATAATCAGTATGCGCATAATAAAAGACTTATACAAATGTACAATTTTGAGGTGACTTCCTTTAAAGGGACAAAATTGCCATTTCTATATGATTATTGCTATATTCGCAAGATTCGATCGTAAAGATATATGCAACATTTACAACAACTCGTGATAGAGGCGATAGAGACAAGTCAATTTCCTGAAACACCATCAAATTTATATGATCCGATACGGTATATATTGACTTTGGGCGGAAAGAGGGTTCGACCTGTGCTGACATTGATGGCCGCCGAATTATTCGGCATGCAAGAGATGGAGGAAATTATCCCTGCTGCCAAAGCAGTGGAGTTTTTTCATAACTTTTCACTGATCCACGATGATCTGATGGATAAGGCTCCTTTAAGAAGAGGTAAAACGACAGTTCACGAAAAGTGGGATGCTAATATTGCCATATTGTCTGGAGACGGCTTGTTGGTCAAAGCGTATGAGGAAATTTCAAAGTGTAATCCTATTTACTTGCCTGCAACTTTGAAAATTTTGAGTAAAGTGGCTATGGAGGTATGTGAAGGCCAGCAATTAGATATGGATTATGAGAGCCGGGATTCGCTGACAATGTCTGAGTATCTTGAGATGATCCGTCTTAAAACTTCGGTGTTATTGGGCGGAGCATTACAGTTGGGGGCTATTCTGTCGGGAGCAGATGAACAGCAACAGCAGCTGATCTACGATTTTGGAGAGAACGTAGGCTTAGCATTTCAATTACAGGACGATATCTTGGATGCATATGGAGATCCAGATACCTTTGGAAAGATTGTTGGTGGTGATATCATGATCAATAAAAAAACTTTTTTATTGGTGAAGTTGATGGCAGTAATTTCGGATGATGATAAGACGGTTTTACAAGCCCTATTAAATGCCACTATAGAGACTGCTCCATCAAAAGTAGCGGATATGCTTGCCTTATACGAGAAGTATGCGATTAAAACTGCGGCCGACGAGTTGAAAGATAGCTATACGCAACGGGCATTTGAAAAAATGGAAGCATTGAATGTACCAAATGATCGCAAAGAAGCGTTATTAGTGTTAGCAAATAACCTTTTGGTAAGACAGCAATAAGTATAAATTCTATTAAAATTCGTATCTTGCCATTAAATGTTTTTTTTGTAAGAAAATAATTAAATAAATTTTTAGATTACGTTCATGGAGCCTTTAAAAATCACCGTATTTCAAGCATATTTATTCTGGGAAAATATTGAGAAGAATCTAAATAATCTAGCCTTGAGACTTTCCTCATTGCGTGAGAAAACGGATGTTATTATTCTCCCCGAAATGTTTAATACAGGCTTCACGAATAATGTCGAGAAATGTGCAGAACCTGCAAATGGACCTACGACAAGATGGCTATTTGAAATGGCAAGCTCACTTAACTGTGTTGTTGCCGGTTCTTTGATTATCGAAGAAGGTGGGAAATACTATAATCGCTTTGTATGGATGTTTCCAGACGGTAAATATGTAAAATATGATAAACGTCATCTTTTCGGATTATCCAAAGAAAGCGAGTACTTTGAGCCAGGAAATGAACGTATCCTGGTTGATATCAAAGGATGGAAAATCTGCCCGATGATCTGTTATGACCTGAGATTCCCAGTCTGGTCTAAAAATCAAAACGGAGCATATGATATTTTAGTGTATACCGCCAGCTGGCCAGACAAGCGCTCAGCACATTGGAGAGCTCTTATTCCGGCACGTGCAATAGAAAACCAAGCTTATGTTGTTGGGGTAAACCGTGTTGGGCACGACGGTAATGATATTTACTATTCTGGTGGCTCTATGTGTATATCCCCTCTTGGTGACGTGGTGTATTATAAACCGGAAGATGAGGACTTGTATACCTTTACCTTAAATCCGAACGACCTGTTGGAAGCACGCGAGAAATTTCCTTTCTTAAAAGATTCCGATTCTTTTTCAATCGGATAACATCCTCTAAATTAGGTACAATTGCAAGCATTTATTTTTTCTGAGAGTGCCTGATCTTATTGGTCAGAAAGAACCTTCAGTTTGATTTAATTGCTGTTGGTGTTTGCAAAGTTGTGAAGGTTTTGTTTGTATCCTTTTTATTTATTAAATTCAGTCTAGTATAAATCAAATTGTTATGATTTATCAACATCTACTTATGACATGTTGATAAAATTTTGTTTGAGACAGCTATATTAAAGCGTAATTTAGGCTAACTATTAGCCAAAATACGTTTAGCTTTTTCTCATATTGGATTAAAGACGACGTTTTATTATTAAAATAAGTTGCGTAAACAACCATAACCATTATTCATATGTTAGACCAAGATTTAGTATCACAAGAGTATTTTTATAATTTCTTAACAGGGAAATACTCAATTGCAGTTATGCGGAGATTACAGCGTAATCTCAAGGAGGCCGGGTTAAACATTACTTCTGAACAATGGAGTATCATGTATAACCTGTGGGTAGAAGAGGGGCTCACCCAGCAGGAGCTTGCTGTTCGCACATTTCGAGATAAACCAAGTGTCACTCGATTAATTAATAACCTGGAAAGGGTAAATTTGGTTATCCGCGTTAATGATAAAAACGACAGACGGTCCAATCTGATCTATTTAACAAAAATAGGACGAAAGATGAAGGATGAAGGAATGAAGCAGGCAAAAAATACTATTGAACAGGCCTTAGGGGGCTTGGCCGACGATCAAATTGCCTTATCAAATACCATTCTGCATCGCGTACTGTTTAATCTGAAATAAAGATACTTAGTGAGGGGGTATTTTATTAGGGAACTATCAGCGTATAAAAAAGGTCCCCTATGTATTCAACATAGGGGACCTTTTTTATATGAATTTCTAGCAGTTAATCTTCGAAAAGTTTGCTTTCGAAATCTGTGTGGCTATTGACCAATTTACCTTCAGTTCCGAAATAGATTTCCTGAAAACTTAATGTCCGGATAGCATCTACCTTACGATAGAATTTATCTGCCGATACATCCGCAAGTGTTTTGAAGCCACAAGCTTCCATAATTTCGACTGTAGCACGTAATGTATTACGATGGAACTGAGCTACGCGTACATATTTATCATTTACGTCTAGACCTTTGTATAAATGCGGCTGTTGCGTGGCAACTCCAACCGGACAAACGTCTTCATTACATTTAAGTGCTTGAATACAACCTAAAGCGAACATCATACCACGAGCACTATAACATGCATCTGCGCCTAAGGCAATGACTTTCAAGATATCGAAACCCGTTACAATACGGCTTGATACAATAACTTTAACATGTTTTTTTAAACCAAAAGCAATCAAAGTTTTCGTTACAAATGCCAATGCATCGTATAATGGCATCCCTAGGTTATCTGTAAACTCCAGTGGAGCAGCTCCCGTACCACCTTCTGATCCATCTACGGAGATAAAATCCGGGAAGATCTGCGTGTTTTGCATGGCGTGACAGATGTCGATAAACTCATGTTTATCGCCGATACAAATTTTGAAGCCGATAGGCTTTCCACCCGATAACTCGCGCAGCTGTTGTATGAAGTGCATCATTTCAGTCGGTGAGGAGAAAGCGCTATGTGCTGGAGGCGACATCACATCTGTTCCTGGAATGACGTGACGAATAGCCGCGACCTCAGGGGTGTTTTTTGCCGCTGGAAGGATACCCCCATGACCGGGTTTAGCACCTTGCGAAAGTTTCAATTCGACCATCTTCACGTTTTCACGATTGGATTTTTCTCGGAAAAGTTCCGGATCAAATTTTCCCTCCTTATTACGGCACCCAAAATAACCTGTACCCACCTGCCAGATTAAATCACCCCCATTGTTGTGGTAATCGCTGATTCCCCCTTCGCCGGTATTGTGTGCAAAGTTTTGAAGTGCAGCACCCTTATTTAATGCCGTTATCGCTGTTTTACTCAACGCACCGTAACTCATTGCCGAGATGTTGAACACACTTAAGCTATAAGGTTTTTTACAGGCTGCATTTCCAACAGTGGTGCGCAGGTCGTGATTTTCGATATGGCAAGGGAAAACAGAGTGCGCAGCCCATTCATTCCCGACAGCCTGTGGATCAGTCTGCATACCAAATGCGACAGTTTCACGTTGATTTTTTGCACGTTGGTATACGATCGAACGCTGTCTTCTGTTGAAAGGACGTCCATCCATATCCGATTCCCAAAAATATTGTCTCAATTCAGGACGAATAGATTCGAAGATATAACGGAAATATCCAACTAAGGGATAATTGCGTAGGATGGCATGTTTGGTCTGGAAACTATGGTATAACGCGATCAATAGCAATGGAAATGGGATGATAAGCAGCCAAAACCAGCTTGATGTAAATATAAATCCAAATGATACAATGATTAAATTAATCACAATCATTATTGAAAGAATGAGTTTTCTAACTTCCATAGAAAATACGATTGTTTAGTTTTAATTCGCTATTTTAATGTTTAGCCCAACTGATTATTTTATTACTCAATTAGCATTCCAAAATGCGCTTTTGGACGAAGCAAATGTACTAAAGTTCCTGAAGTAAATGGATATATTTACCCCTTGGAGGTAAGTTTTGATAAGTTTATAACCGTTTCTAACAAACTATTTTCTTTTAGTAATCTCCTGCGACAAAAGTTGATAGATTTGCTGTAAATCTGGTTTATTGCTAATAAATTGCAAATGTTTTTGCATTGTTGTGCTGTCCTGTCGGATCGCCGGTCCTGTCTGAACTGTTATTGGAATATGATTTTGCACTTTTTCTGCCGTCTCCAGGATGACTGGTTTAATTAGATCAAAGGACAGGTCGTTTTCTGCTAAGAGCTCGTAGGCCATCTGATAAAGGATGTTGGTAAAATTGTTGACCATAACCGAGGCAAGGTGGATGGCTAAACGCTGCTGGGAATTACAATAGATGCTCCGCGGTGCAAATGTCTGTGCTACCTGAAGTAGCTCGGCACTATTTTCATCCGTGTTACCTTCAACACAAAGTGGGACGGTCGAAAAATCGACTGCTTTATTTTTGGATAATGATTGTGGGGGATAGATGACTCCCGCATTTTTAAATACAGCCAGGACAGAAAGATCGGTTGCTCCCGAACAATGGATAACAACACCTTTTATATCTTTTGGTAGCGCTTCTACCAGCGACACAATGGCCCGATCGGTAACGGCAATGAGGTAAAGATCAGCATGTAGGTCTAGTTCAGATAGTTGGTCAATTGCTGCGCAATGAAGAGCAAAGGCCAATGCATTTGCATTGGCCTTTGTTTTACTGTAGATCTGAACGATATGATGTCCTGTTTTTTGAAACTGTTGTCCAAAATGCGTAGCGGCATTACCGCTTCCTAAGATCACAATGTTCATTATTTAAGTGCTTTTCGTTTCTCCTCATTATTTCTTCTCACAATGGACATGATAAAACCAATGGTCATGACAATCGTTCCACACCAGAAAAAGTTGATGTATGGAAATTTAATGGCTTTAAATACGACCCATTTCTTTTCTGGAAGTGGCTTTTGATAAACCATGATTTCCAGTTTATCCTTGTCAGGTTTAATTCCCGTAAATCTGAATTTAAGCCCTTGCTCGTTGACATCTTTATTGAAGTCATAAACACCACCGTCTTTAATTAAGTAGATTGGTTGTACCTCATACTGTTTGTTGTCGGCCGAAAATACTTTTATTTTCAATCCAACCATGACATCACTGGGTCCCTTTGGAATTTTCTCTAGGTGGGCCTCTTTGTTTAAGCCTTCAATGACGTAATATCCATTGCGGTAGCGTAAGGTATCGCCAATATTTACCTGATATGTTGCCGGCTCCTCGTAGTCCTCAAAACCAGTTTTATCTTCAGCAGGAACTTTGGCGTGTGTTGCTTGACTTTCAGCTGCGGCCGCTGTAATCAGTGTATATACGTCATGCGTAACATAATGTTTGGTGGCTGGAGTACCAATCAACCCCCCCATTTTCGCGTTGTTTTGTGCAAAAGGTTGCAGCACAAAATGCTCCTTCACTTTGCCTGTTTCTTCGTCGATCCGCTCGTATTTGATTTTATAAAACGTATTTGGAGCAACAATGCTATCGCCGATATAGGTAATTTTGTATTCACCCATTTGTACAGGTTCACCCTCAGTCAGGAATAAGTTGTCGCCAGGCTTTTCTACTTTGTCGAATCCCGATACAGCGATGTAACCCGTGTTGTTGACAGAGATGACTTCGTTGGTTGCCGCGGCCACCATGGCACCGATAAGTAATAAACCAAAACCGATATGGGCTACCGAAGAACCAGCCAGTTTCCATTTACCTTTGACAGCGTCACCCAATACGCGGATATTTGCCAGAATACAGAAAATACTTGCGAAGGTGATCAAAATGTAGATCAAGTTGGTATACGTCTTCGTAAAATAGACTACAGCAGCCGTTAGGATTAAAGACACAACCAACGATGCTACAGTGGAAGCCAAAAATTTGCGGCTATCGGTACGTTTGTATTTTAAAAATTGCGTAAATCCGGTTAAGATCATCACGATGACGGCAAAACCCGATTGCCATTTGTTATAATGTTGGATTGGATCCAAAGGTGGAGCTACCTTGGTGCCAAAGATCTTGTTGAACACTGGAATTGATGTTGAAGCAATGATCTGTGCACAGGCAACAGTCAATACCAAGGCGCCAATAAACATCCAGAATTCTCTTGAATAGATATCCTCATCCTTTTCTGTGATGGGCATCTCTTTCTTTTTGACGGTAAGAAAGACCACCATGATAACCAAAAAGACAACATTGAATAAGATTAATTGTCCGCTCATGCCCAGGTCGGTAAAGGAGTGGACCGAAGTCTCTCCGAGGACGCCACTACGTGTCAGGTAAGATGCGTAGATCACAAGCACAAAGCTGATCATCGCCAAAAATGTAGCGGTGAAGTAGGAGTGGCCTGAATTCTTATAAGCAATCATGACGTGGACAGCAGCAATCAAGGTAAACCAAGGAATAATTGATGCATTTTCTACCGGATCCCATGCCCAGAATCCACCGAAGTTAAGTGCTTCATAAGCCCAGAATGAACCCATGATAATACCTGCACCTAAAATCATCACGGCAAATAAAGCCCAAGGAAGTGCTGCATTGATCCATTCTTTGTAACGTTTGGTCCAAAGAGCACCTGTTGCATACGCAAAGGGAACAATCATCGACGCAAAGCCAAGGAATAGTGTTGGTGGGTGAATCACCATCCAGTAATTTTGAAGCAAAGGGTTCAAACCATTACCGTCGGTGATAAGTGAAAGATAGTTAGCTTCTCTAAAGATTGGAATATCCATTGCTTCACGCAATAGGATAAACGGAGAGCTACCGATACGCAGACCGAAGATTTCCACACCAATAATCATGGAAGCTAAAAATGCTTGGCATAACATGACGAAAGTCATGACAGACGATTCCCAGCTTTTTGCTTTAAACAGCAAAACAGAACCTAATACTGTTTGCCAGAACATCCAGAGCCAAAAACTACCCTCCTGACCTTCCCAAAAACTGGAAATGATATAGTAGGTAGGGAGTGTCTTGGACGAGTGCGCCCAGGCATAATTATATTCAAAAAGATGATTGTATATAATATAAAATAAAGTTGCACCAATCGCCACTACGGAGACCGCATTAGCCCAAAAGGCCATACGTGCAATTTTTTTCCATGAATGCTCTTCAGGGTATTTTGTTGCAAAAAAGTAACTGATACAAGATAGAAGTGCAGCACCAAAAGAAAGTACAATAAAGAATTGTCCGATCTGCCCTGGCAGCAGGTGTTCACCAACGTAATTAACGTCCATTGAAAATTGATTTTACGAATTAATTATTGAAAGCAGTAGCATTAATCTCGGTGACGACCGATTTATCGTTATATTTTGACGGACATTTCATCAATATCTTACTTGCCCTAAACACATTCCCGTCCATTTTTCCTGTCAATACAATCTGCTCTGAACGTTCAATATCTTGAGGTTTGGCACCTCTAAAAATCACTTCACATTCTGTACCTTCGTTGTCGCGCATGAAAAACGAAAATTTGTTGGCGTCAGTTTTGGGATCATAATGAAGTGCTTTGTCTTTATTCAATTGACCTACCACATATAGTTCGGTTTTCTTTTCTTTAGCTTCGGTAAATGTCGAATAGGTACTTGAATCGGTATAGATAACAAGTATCATGGCAATTGCGACAGCAATGATAGCGATTAGAATAATTGAACTTTTTTTCATTTGTATTTACTTATTTTATAAGTGTTTGATCTCATCGTATAAATGAGCTCGTTTCACCCGGTTTGTTTTTTCTTAACGATGAATAGCTATTCCAATCTGCCAGATATCCTCCTGTTTTTTCAGAAGGATTATTACCCAAATCTGACAACGTTGTGCTCACTAAAATCCCAAATTGATTACATTTGAGACCTAATCGAATGCAAAATTACAAATAGATTCGCTAAGAAAGGAATAATGCAACTTTTCCATATTATTTATATCTATTCTAAATAGTTTGAATTAATTGGAAAAATAAGCTAGATTCGAATGCTTTTGAATAATTTGAAGTGAAATTTGCTGTTTTGGTTCTAATGATATCGTATGAATTTTACAATTTCCTGTTAATATGAGTGTTGCTTTGCGATTTTTAGGCCTCTTTTGGGCTGTTATAGTTCCCTGTTTTTTTGTTTTTGGACAGGTGAAATTCCGTAATCAGGAAATTGCTGTTCAAAATGACAATGACGTCTATCTCCTGACCGGTCAGGACCGCTATTATACAAATGGTATCAATATAAACTATAGGATTGCGTTGCCGGGGAAACTGGATAAACAGTCTTCACATACGGTATTGGATTTTGAAATAGGCCAGCGTATTTATAACGGTATCAGTATCATTGACTATAGACGGCAGGAAAAAAAATACGATAGACCGTTTGCAGGTTACCTTTATTTTAGTGCAGGAGTAACGCGGTTTTTACCGCAGGATCAGGTTGTTGAATTCAAGACCGAATTGGCGCAGATCGGTCCTAAATCCTACGGTGAAGAAGCGCAGAAGTTTATCCATCATCTATTTGGTATGTATGAGGCAACAGGTTGGGATACGCAGCTTGGAAATTCCTTCGGTATTGATTTAAGTGCAACCTATAAAAAAGGACTATATCGCAGTCAAAACCAGCAATTTGATGTGGGAATTATCGGTGAAGGGACCATTGGACTGAATAATACCAATCTGGGAATTGCGGTCCCGCTCCGGTTGGGCAAGCTGAAATCCTATCAGGCATCCACCTTTACACATGGGCATTTGACACAAGGAAGAGCAGACAATGATAAAGAATGGTATTTTATCTATCAACCAAGCATGTCCCGTATTTTTTACAGCGCAACCGTAGAGGGCGGGAGAGATCAAAATGATCCCATGGGTAAGCTATACATTATTGAGCCTTGGATGCTTAGTCATCGCATTGGTTTCAATTGGTCGAACCACAAGATCAATTACGGTATCAATTATATCTTCAATTCGAAAGAGCTCAAATCGGTGTTTCACCGGCATCAATATGGCGAGCTGTTTTTTGCGTACCGCTTTTGATCAGCCAGCCATAAGTAGGACCTACATGGATCCGCTTGATAGGATCTTCGTTGGTCCAGCGTTCAAATGTTTGTCGTTTGGAGATTGTTTAACCTGGGTTTTCGGGAATAGGGTCAGCCAGTTTTTGCCCGATCAATCTGGTGGTGAGCATAGCGGCCACGGTATCTCCAGTAGCATTGAGCATTGTTGCCAGGGGATCGACGAGGGTTGCTATGATCATAATGGAAGGGATCACCTCCGTTGGCATCTGATAAACCGATATGATCAGCATTTCTCCGATGTAGCCACCATTAGGAATACCTCCGGCTACGATGCTCACCAGTAACGTAATGCCAACCGCCATAATCAGATTGGCTGGATCAAAAAATTCCTTTCCGCTTAATAAAAGTGCGATATAGATTTTAAAGATACAGGCGATCGCGGATCCATGCTTGTGCAATGTTGTGCCTAGGGGAATGACGACACTAGCGACGCTGTCCGGGATTCCAATTTGCTTGGCTGCAAGTAAGTTGGCTGGCATGGTGGCGAGACTACTGCAGCTGCTCAATGCGGTCAAGGAAGGCAATATATTGTTTTGCCAGTAACGTTTAATTCCCTTTAGTCCGAATGCAAAAAAAGCGAATAAACTGAATACCGTGAAAAAATAGAAGATTCCAAAAAAGTAATATAGACCGATAGGTTTGGCATAAAAACCAAAAAGCTGAGGGCCTAATGTTCCAACCTGATAGGCAAAATATGCTCCCAAACCAATGGGCGCGAGGTTCATGACCATCACGAGCAGATTTCCCATCACAACATTGCCCGAGTTTATAAATTTACGGAAGGTCTCTGCAGATGCGCCTGATTTGCGCGTAGCAATGCCAACGAGGAACGAAAAGATGACAAAGGCCAGCATATTTTGTCGTGATAATAAACTTGAAAATTCGCTAACGGTTAAAAAGCGGACCATTTTTTCACCCCAAGAATCATGAACAACTGTTTCCATGATCTTGTTTGTTTGTTCAATAGGCAGTGGAGCATCTACTGGAAAGAGGTAAAGGAAGCAGATGCTTGACAGTCCGGCGACGACAATACCCAGTACAAATACGAACGACATCATGCCGATGATCCTTCCCAGTACACTGTCGCCATTGATATTCGCAACAGATGAGGATATGGCAAAAAACACCAATGGTATGACGCTGACAAAGAGGAGGTTTAGGAAAATGTCACCGATCGGTTTAAGATTGTTGACGATATGCGGAAAGAAGATGCCGATCAAACTTCCAATACTGATCCCAAGGAGTAGAAGTAAGATACTGCCGTAATTCTGCACAAAAGTTTTTGTAGCGTATTTCATAGGTGTATGATTAGTTATTTCAAAAGGAGTTCATTCACATGGAAGAACTGCTTAAATTGTCTTTGTATTTGGTCACATGGAGAATATCCAATGCTGTTGTATTGCTTGCGCTTGTTAGGTTTGGATATTTCATTAGGTTTTGTGAATGTTTCTTATTTAGATTGCTAAAATACTGTTTTTCTCGAATAGGTCTATTAAAACGAGCTGAATTTATGCGTGTTTGTTCATTTTTGTTTTACCTTGCTGAAAAAATCCGCTTTTGTCGACTGGACTTTTTTTATTGAAAGCATTTTTTTTATAGCGGTACCCATGCCTACTATACGCTCGGTATTGATATGCTTTTTCATTTGGAAGTCGATGTACTGGTCAATTGGTTGACATCACCTTTAGTCTACGCTGAAAGATGGTCGGGCTTGCTAAAACCGTGAGGATTTTGATACGGGCATTGGCTTTTTTATCTTTGGACAGTAGCAATGATATGCATCATGGGCAGGGAGTAGGCCATTCGTTTTGGCGTCGTTTCTTTGTTTGGACTCCATGTGTAAAAATTAGAACTTAACGTATTTGTATAAAAATGGAATTTGTAACGACAGGAGATGGTTCGAAAACTTTGTTTAATGCTGAAATAGGAGAATGTTATCATTCGAAACACGGTGCGGTACAGGAAAGTAGGCATGTTTTTATAAAAACGGGGCTTGACCACTATGTACAAACGACAGGAGCCGCCGACGTTGGTATCTTGGAGGTTGGCTTTGGTACCGGTTTGAATTTTCTACAAACAGCCGACTTTCTTAGGGATAAATCTTTTCAGGTGGAATACGTCGGAATTGAAGGATTTCCCCTGCCTTTGTCTACTATTGCTGCAACGGGCTATGATGCGACGGTACACCCAACTGTTTGGACAAGTTATTTGAATGCATACGAGCTGGCTTTGACGGGAAACGTGCAGATTAACGAACAATTAAAACTTCATATTGATCATACCTTGTTGATGAATTTTCAATCGGACCGCTTATTTGACGTCGTTTATTTTGATGCCTTTGCTGCTGTGCATCAGCCTGAGATGTGGAATGATGCTGCCTTGGGGCATATTGCACAGTTTCTTAAACCGGGTGGTGTTTTTGTGACTTATGCGATTACCGGGAACCTCAAACGCAGTATGAAAGCATTGGGATTTTCGATAGAAAAGGCTCCCGGAGCACCAGGGAAGCGAGAAATGCTTCGTGCCACAAAGTTGTAGCGGATGATTCTTTTATAATAGCATCGGAAAGAGTTAATCATACGGATCAACATACATGACGAAAGAAATAACTACATGACGATGCCACAGATTCATTGCTAAGCAGAGTGATACAAAGCTTACACAGGTTAAAAAGCTTACATTTAGGGAATTGGAAGAGTACGAATCTAAGGGAAATTTTGTTACCTAGTGGTAAGAAAAGGCCTGTTGCGAAAAAAAACGATCTATTTTCGTCCATGAGTAATGCTGTTAAATCCAATCGATTTTATTAGGCATTGTGATAACATCAGCTTTTGAGAGTTGCACATCTTAATTAATAAACGCACCGACTATTGCAGCTGGATGAAAGCTTTTGTTATTTAATAACAGATGTTTATGGCGATGAAATCCATAATATTCGATGTTCATACCAACAAGTACGGTTTTTGCATCTTTATAGTTTACATCAAATGATAGCTGTTCTAATTCAACCATTTTGGGTCCCGTATGCAGGTTGATGGGGATCTGGGGGCTATGGATATGAATATATTGTTGCTGCTCAAAGTTGAGCATGACAATAAAGAGGTTAAAGATGAGCAGGTCGCAATTTTTTGGCTGCCGTATGTCCTTTTGTTTATCAAATTTTGGAAACTGGATTGTAAGTTGCTTATTGTCCAATAATTGGATCTGTGGATCGAAATGCATAAAGTCCTGCATATGGCATTTTTCATTGAATTGAAAATTGACCAAACGGTTTATCTTATTGCTGCGTATAGATTTTTCTTTGGATATATGTCCGCTAGGGCCGTTCACTCGCTGCAACTGAGTTACTAAGCGATTGTGCATATTGCTATCATAAAAACCCATGTGTACTTCTGCCATCGTCCGTCGTATGTAAGCGCCAATCGCACTGCTCACTCCAAAGCTTACGGAGGCGGCTTTTGTCCCTTTGGTTTGTTTTGGTTTCCGTCCTACTTTCGTCTGGACAATTGTTTTTTCATTCGATTGTCGAAAGACCACGTTCCCAACTAAGCCTTTCAGAGTTCCATTTTCTATCGTTGCCATATTGTAAATATATGTATTTAAATAACTTAAAAACAAATAGTTGTTTGTTTTTAATAGATTTAAAATTGGGCTTTGCCTCTGATTTTAATTATGGCAATCGTTGTCAAAGGCCAATTATTAAACTCATAATGAAAACGTATTTCATTCGCTACGGAATGATATGTTTGATTTGGAATTCATTCCAATCTTCTTTGGAAAACATTCGTCATAGCGTCGGATTGCTAGCATACTGCAAGCACCATGAGTCCGTGGTGAGTCCGAGTGAAACCCGGAAATGAGGAGGTAACAGTATGGTCGGGGCATGCATCTATCTGCTTCCTGGTACGAATAAGGGCGGAAATTGCTTCGAAGTGACTCAAACGGATGGTCAAATCGGTTGGTTAACTCGGACTTCGTTCTGTTAATATATGCATATATATCTTTTAATTTTCAAAATGTATATTATAATATTCAATTTGTTTGGAATATAGATACAAATTATTTTATGCTTTTCTAAATTTTTGTTTAGAGTTTACATGTGCGATAACCTATTCTGTGCTCAGCACGCTGATGTAATTATCGATGTAGTGCAGTTTGTCTTTGGATTTATATTGTTGTATATAGCGTGGGTGGTCTAGGACGGTCATTTTTCCAAACAACTTTTCTTCTTTGTTGATCTTAGCGAGAAAGGTTGCATTTTTCTTTCCGAGCACAAAGACCTCCTCCGTCGCTAAGCCCATAGCGATGTGTTGTTTCAATGAATCAAGCATAAAAGGGCTGACCATGTCGAAAAGTGTTTTATCATCATAGTAGTTTGCATTGATCCAATTGTTGGGTTTCGTTTCTCGGACAATCGCCAGGGGAAAGGGTGAATTGATATAAAATTGTTTATAGAAAATATCGGGGCCACCATAGGCTTCAATCATATCGTACATAAACACTGAAGATATTTCATGCGTATGCGCAGAAAGCATCTCTATGCCACATGCACTGGCTAATCTTTTGGTATCCGTAAAAGGAACTCCCGTTACTCCTGCACCGTGTCTGCTTGGATTGATACCGATAATGAATTTTCTTGTTAGATTATCATTATAATATTTATGGTAGAACTGTTCCATCACGACCAATGTTTCGGGGTTGTCAAGGTAGGGGTTAATTACATTGAATGCTGGGGGAAGACTTCCCTGATAATGAAGATGTTTATTGAATAAAACTACTTTTTCCGCAAATGTTAGCATCGTTCGTGTGTTTAAAAACAAGATACGGTTTTTAAATAAGCAAAAAACAAAGCCGGGTGTCATCTGACATCCGGCTTTGTTTTTTAGTATCTTGAGTCAGGATTAGTGACCTTGCGTACCGTCTACACCATGCGAGTGTCCGTGAGACAACTCTTCTTCAGTAGCAGGACGTACAGTTAAGATTTCAATATCGAAATTTAATGTTTTACCAGCCATTGGGTGGTTTAAGTCAGCAACAACTACTTCTGGAGTAACCTCAGCTACGACAGCGCGGAATTGGTTTCCTTGATTGTCTTGTAAAGGCAATACTTCTCCTACTGGAGGTAAACCTGTTTCTTTGAACATATCTACTGGCAATTGTGCGAATGCTCTGTCGTCTTTTTGACCGTAAGCATCATCCGGTGCCAATTCAAATGAAATCTTATCACCAACGTTTAAGTCTGCGATGTTTTCTTCAAATTTAGGTAACATCATACCTACACCATATAAGAAATCTAAAGGTTGTTCTGCAGTTGTTTCTTCAACGAAAACTTTTTCACCGTTTTCTACTGTGTGAAGTCTGTACGTCAATGCTACGACGTCGTTTGCTTTTATAGCCATCTGATTTTGATTTTTGGAAGCCGAGGCTACCGTTTATTAAATATAATTTATTAACGCTTGTATTGAATCCTGTGGTAGACTGCAGGTCTTGTTTTTACAAAGATATGCTTTTGTCTCCTTTCCGACTCTATGTTCTAGCAATGGAAGATTTTCTTCCGTACCGCCAAGAACAATTTTGTTAGGAATATAATATTTGCCGAGTTCATTTTTGAAAGCCATCGCTTTATCCCCCGTCAATGCAATTTCATTGATTCCATATATTTCTTCTAGCAATAATATTGCCCAATTTGAATAGGCCGAACCATAAGTCTTGATTTGCGGGAATACATTCGCTAGCAATTGGTCTGTAATGGCGATGTAATTTTCATTGTCAAAAAGTAAACCTAATCGTTTCAATTGGCGAACCATTGTCGAGGAAGAGGACGGGATTACGTTATCCAAAATTTCGCTTTTCCGTGCGATAAGTTCCTCCGCCGCTGTCGACGTATAGTAGAATGTTTTTTGTGATCCATCGTAAAACAATGCAATGGCCTCATCGGCAAGCTGTCTTGCTTTTGTGAGCCAATTGAGGTCAAATGTCGCTTCATATAAGGCTATAAAGGCTTCAATAGTGAATGCATAGTCATCCAGGAAGCCTGCGATCGCTCTGTTGTTATCTTTTGGTTGGTGCAATAACTGGAGGTCGTCTTGAATAAGGTGTGTACAGATAAACTGGGCATTGTTTAAAGCGAGTTCGAGAAAATGGCTGTTCCCAAGACTGTGATAAGCATCTATTAGTCCTTTTAGAAATAAAGCATTCCAGGTGGTCAGCTGCTTATGGTCGAGTCCCGGACGGATCCGTTGTTCACGATAGTTGTATAATTTTTTCTTTGAAATTTTTAGAAAATCTGCCCATTCGTCAGCTGACATATTGACCTTTGTTGCTAACTGGTCTGCATTAATGGCGCAAATAGGAATGTTGGTTTTCTGCTCCTCCCAGTTGCCGACTTCGGTTATGTTAAAATATTGCCCGAGTAGGGGGGCATCATCGCCCAATACCTCGTCAAATTCAGCTTTGGAGAAGGAATAGTATTTCCCTTCAATGCCCTCGCTATCGGCATCTAAAGCGCTATAGAAACCATGGTTTGGAGCAAGCATTTCACGCTCGGCCCAAGTAATCGTTTCTTCGATAATCCGTTTATAGAATGGATCCCGACTTTGTTGATAAGCTTCGGCATACAGGGACAGTAGCTGGCCATTGTCATAAAGCATTTTTTCGAAGTGGGGAATATGCCAATAATGGTCCACCGAATAGCGGGCAAAGCCACCTCCGATCTGGTCATATATACCACCAGATGCTATCTTTTTTAATGTAAAATGGACATGATCTAAGATCTCCCGATCGTCGGCAAGTACGCCATATTTTAGGAAGAATAACCAATTGTTTGGTAGCGGAAATTTGGGCGCTCTTTGATAACCACCTTCTTTTTTATCGAACATCTCGGTCCAAGGGGCAACAATTTCATTTAAATTTTCAATCGTGTATTGATCGGGGATGGGATGGATGGGGAGTTTCTCGGCCCGTTGAATGCCATTGTTTAGCTTTTCGGCATAGTCAAACGCGACTTCGGGTTTCTCCGCCCACATTTGTGCAATTTGCAATAAGATATTCTGCCAGTCGTGCGGTTTGAAATAGGTACCACCGTAAATAGGTCTCCCATCGGGCAGGCAGATACAATTCAATGGCCAGCCCCCGGCATTGGTCATCAGTTGCACCGCAAGCATATACACTTGATCAATATCGGGGCGTTCTTCGCGGTCAATTTTGATCGATACGAAAAACGTATTCATGGTTTGGGCGATGGCTGAGTTTTCAAAACTTTCACGCTCCATCACATGGCACCAATGGCAAGCCGAGTAGCCAATGCTTACGATGATCAGTTTATTTTCGTCTTTTGCTTTTTTTAAAGCTTCCGGCCCCCAGGGCATCCAATCTACTGGATTGTGAGCGTGCTGTTTAAGGTAGGGTGAGTTTTCAAATTGCAATTGATTCGCCATAGGACGAAGGTAGTGAAAAAGTAATTATTAACGAGGCTGTTGTATTGATTATCCGTTTTTTAGCGTATTGTAAAGAGGAAGGTTATTCTTTTTTTAATAGGGGACTGACTCCTTTTTCAGGATTTGACAAGAAGAAAGGGCTAATTGAACGTTTGATCAGTTTTCTTTATGAAAGTAATCCTTACTTCCGTGAACCAAAGGGACTGAAAGAATTTAAGGGAAAATTTGATCCCTGCAGGGTTGAGAAATTTGTGGTGTATTCACATGATTTGGATTTGATTTCAGTGCCTTTGGTGATTGATAGGGCACTGAAATCAAATGTGGGCAAGTGATAAGCTGATCTTATCTGAAGATAAGTTTGTTCTTTGATCGGATTTTAATCAATTATTTGCACAAGATCGGCACAATTGCCGCTGAGCATCTGAAAGGTGAAACCGGTATCGAGCTTGATCTCTGCGCAGGATGAGGTGCGTAAATAGGCCGCTTTTCGGGTCAGGTATTCCACTAGATCAGTCAGCGTTGGATTGTGTCCAAAGAGTAGTACATGATTGATATGATCCGGAATAGCATTTATAATGGATAGCAAATGCTTGTACGTACATTCATAAATTGTTTCTTCAATTTGGATATCAAAAGAAGAAGAGCCCATGACATCTAGAAAAATACGTGTTGTCTGGAGTGCGCGATTGGCTGGCGAACTGATCACGATACTGTTTTCATCTAAAGTCAATTTTGCCGATAGCTTAGCCGCTACTTGTTTGGCGTGTTGTATACCGTCGGATGTGAGTGCGCGATCAAAATCGTTTATGCCCGGAATAGTTTCAGCTTTGGCATGTCGGATGATATAAAGTTTTTTACTGTTGTCCATGATTAAAATTTTTGATTCTTATACAATATAAATAATAACGTTTGTTGTACCGGTTCATTGTGTTTGGGTAATGAGCAGGCTTGCGTATGAATACAAATAATAATACAGGAAGTTTTGAAAAGTATATACTCTATGAATAGTTTTTTACCTCAAGTGATACGTTCACTATCGTGTCAAAGCTAAACCATTGTGTTTTTTTAATGCTTAGAATGGCAAAGCGAAAGTCTTGATTAAAAAGCGAAAATCGTTGTTTTACTTTGATAAAATTATGCTAATTTCGCAGCGAAAAACAATAACTTGTTTTATATAGCTATTTGCCGTAAGCTTATTTTATTTATTGAAAAACATCGTTAGCCAAGTCGCGTTTTTTTGTTTCTACCGTTTGATTTTTACTTATGATTCGTAATTTTTTGATGCTTCTTTATGGAAGTATTTTCCTAGTGGCTTGCAGTCGTTCGGAGGATTTTTTTGCGGGGGACGTTGAGTCTCCTATTTGGACTGTTGATCCCATTGATTCGGTTACTTTTGATAGTGATGAAGGTTTGGTCAATATTCATACTGTTGCTGATGCTAATTTTAAGGGGCTAAAAAATGCCACTGATTTTATAGATATTTCGGGAATAAATGCCAGTTATTGTCATCCAGATGTTCTTTATTTTCCAAATAAACTGAACGGATACAAATATTGGATGGTTTTTACACCTTATTTTGGCGCAGTTGGAACTAACCAGAATTCAAAGAAATTTGAAAATCCAAGTGTTGTTGTATCAAATGATGGCCTTGATTGGGTAAATCCGCCGGGCTTGAACAATCCAATTATCAATGCACCCTTTCCGACAGAAAGTTTCGGAGAAAACAAGGTTGACCCGATTCAGGGATTTTGGTCTGATGTCGATTGGATCTATTTAAATAATCAGTTTTATCTTTATTATAGGGGTAGTTTTATCACGGCTCAATCTTTGAAAGGCAAATGTGTGTTAAGTAATACCAATTTTGATCGACTGAAACAAAACGCTCATCGCACTATTGTACAACAAACATCTACAGATGGTATAAAGTGGTCGAATCTGAACGTCGCCTTTACCAGTAATCCTCCGTTTACTCCCAAAGATGATCATCTATTGTCTCCCTCTTTTATTCATGACGGAAGTGAGTTTTTGAGTTATGAAATTGAGCTGAATTTTAATTCGAAAAATTTTAAAGGGAAGGATCCTTCTTATGTGGTTCGCAGAACATCTGCCGATGGGATTAATTTTACAGGGTTTCGCGACAGCAAAATAGTTAATTTCTTTAATAAACCCTGGCTGAAGGAAGGTAGTGGTAATTCGCCATGGCATATTCAGGCAACATATGCTGACGGTTATTATTTTCTATGTATTGCTGTTGGTGAAGTGAAAAGATACACGGCAGAGCTATTGTATGTGGCTTATTCGAAAGATGGATTAAATTTCAAAGTATTACCGAAGCCTCTGTTGAAAAATAATGCCTATCGAAGTTCGATCTTTCCAATGGGGAGTACTGAGTCTCTCCTCAAGATGGGAGCTATGATCGGGAATAAATCAGGGGAATTCCGATACCGGGAATTTACGTTAAACAAAGATAGGATCGAAAAATCTTTAAATTGATTTCGGTATTTGATATATAATTCGTCTTGCTATTTTTGTATATTGAATGTCAATGATGGAAAAAAATGGTAGTACGAAGGGGACTTTTCCCGTCGCTGTGTCGGTAATCATACCGGTATACAATGTCGAAAAATACTTAGATGAGACAATCCAAAGTGTACTTGACCAGGAATTACAAGATTTTGAAATTATTCTTGTCAATGATGGTAGTACAGATTCTTCTGCTGCAATATGCCAAAAATATGCATCCTTAGATCCGAGAATTTACTTTTTCGATCAGGACAATGCTGGTGTTTCCGTTGCGAGAAACAATGGTTTGAGTCGTGCGCGAGGAGAGTATGTCTATTTTTTGGATTCTGATGATACGATTGCGCGTGAATTTTTATTGAGGGCATTTACGATTGCTCACAGTTCCGATGCTGATATTATTGTGTTGGGTGAGTATTTTACGCGCGCGCTTCCTTCGCCAACTGCTTTGCCCACCTGTGGGCAGATGATTAAAAGAGATTTTTTGATTAGCCATGCGGATATCAGATTCCCTGTTGGTATTCAACCTTGTGAAGATGGACTATTTTCACATCGTTTGTTAGCGCTGACAGCTAAGCTAGCAGCTTATCATGAGGCCACTTACTTTTATAGAGCGCATGACAATCAGAATCATATTAAAATTCATGATAATTGTTGGCAGGTCTTACACCAGATTCCACAATGGTTGGATATTTTGAAACAATTTTATCAGTCGTATTCGCTCTTGCCTGAAAAGGCATTGCATTTGGCTAAGTTTCTAGAGCATGAACCTTTTTATCTCAGATATACTGAAATGCCTTTAGACGCTGATCAGAAGAAATATTTATTTGATTTAATACGATCTTTCTTTGCTGAAAATATTGCGGCTTATCTTAAGCCAGAACAAAAGAAGTCGTTGGGTAAACCATTTTTATTTTTTTTGAATACAACGACTTATTTGGCATTTGACTCATTTTACGTGAAATATCAGAAAAATCGTGCACGAAAGAAGAAGATATATCTGCTGCTGAGCAAACTAATATTGGTTTCCCCAATTAAAAAAAAAGTAAGACATTATTTACGTAATTATTATTAGTTCGTCAATGAAAATCTTGATTATTCAACATTTATATTTCCTTAATGGAACTGGTGGCACGGAGAAAATAGCGTGTTTTTTGGCCAATAATTTTAATATAGCAGGACATGAAGTAGAAATAGCTACAAATGAAAATATACAGGGCGATGCCAAATTTCCGTTAAATCGAGGAATCAAGGTTACTAATATTTTTGATTCCAATATTGTTCAATTTGAAAAAGAAGCTATTTACAACTATAAAGGTAGAAATCCTCTTTTATGGATAAAGTATAAGGTGAGGAAAAAGCTAGCAAAAAGAGCAAATAGAGATTTGTTAAGAAAAATGGGCGGTGAAGCACAGCTGTATGCATTTAATCTTCAGCAACGATCAACTGGCTGGAAGAAATACATCGATTCAGTTCAGCCTGATCTTATCCTAACGATGTCTATTGCTAGTTTATTGGAAATAACTTATCAAAATACCTTTAAAATTCCGATCATAGATTCTGTTAACGGTCGCCCTGACTATGATTTTACAAATACGTTAGGTGGAAGAGAGCCTTTTATGTTGGATTTATTATTTTCATCATTTAGCCACCTGAGCGGTATCCAGATTTTATTTGAAAGTTATAAGCAATATCTTCCTGAAAATTTTTCCGGTGCTTGCCATGTTATACCAAACCCTGTGCCCCAAACAGAACCGCATGAATTGGTGAATCATCAGGTAGAAAAAAAAAGGCGAAAGATTATCCACATTGCTAGATTGGATATTGGTTGTAAACAGCAAGATATTTTGATCGACATATTTTCGAAATTAGCTCAAAAATATGCGAATTGGGATATGGAACTCTGGGGAGTGGGATCGGATCATGATCTTCTGAAAAAGCAAATCCAAATGCTTGATTTGGAACAACGGATATTTTTAAAGGGGTTCACCCAAGATCCCATGCAAAAATTGAAGGAAGCAGATCTGTTTGCATTTCCAAGCAAATATGAGGGATTTCCTTTAGCATTAACCGAAGCGATGTCTTTGGGCCTTCCTTGCGTCGGTTTCAGTTCCTGCTCGGGTGTTAACGAACTTATCAAACATAAACAGACTGGATATTTGGCTTCTTCTATTGCTGAATTTGAAACCTATCTTTCGCTTCTAATGAATGATGGGATGCGGCGGACACAAATTGGAATAGAAGCACATCGATCGATGGGTCAATATGCTTCTAATATGATCATTTCATTGTGGGAGAAATGTATCAACGAAATTGTTGAAAAGTTTAATGTACAGCATTAATTATTTCCACTAATGTTGTTCTGAGCTTCTCCTTGGAGAAGGGTTCAAGACTTTTTTCTGAGTTCGATTGTAAATGGGTCCACAATGATTTATCGGTATATAGGGATAGTATACTTGCTGCAAATTCTTCAGCACTTTCAGCTAGAATAGCATTGGAGTTGTCGATCAGCTCCATTCCCTCTGCACCAATTTTACTGGTAATAACAGGGAGAAAATATTCAAATGCTTGTCCTATTTTTCCTTTGACACCTGCACCCGACCTTAATGGTGCAACCATTAGCTTATTATTATAGAAATAGGCTGTTATGTCGGGAACATAACCATGAAATTTAATATTAGGATGATTAATGTCTGTGACCAATGTATTTAAATTGCCGACAACATTTAATTTTATAAAGGGATTTTTCTGCCAAACAATTGGCATAATCTCATTGGCTAGAAATCTTACAGCATCAATGTTTGGATGGTGTTGCGAACCGATGAATAAAATATCTTGGCGTTCCTCAAAACTAGGTACTTCCTTTAGACTAACTTTGCTGTAATGAACATTTGATATAACAGCTATTTTTTTAGGAGAAAAATTGTCTTCCATATAGTTCGCTTCCTGATGAGAAATTGGAATTATTATGTCAGCGTATTTGGCAGCAAATGATTCTGCACGAAGTGTTTTTTTATATTCTCTTCTATAATGTTTATTGTTAGGTTCATGATCCAGTGCGCGAAGATATCTAAGATGGTGGATATCGACCATATCAAATATAAATTTGCCCTTAGCCCAAAATGATTTAGCTAATTTATAAAAACTTTTAAAAGTCGGCCCTGTAGAGAACCAGCAAATAGGAGCTTCAAGAGCAAGTTTCCTAAAAAATCTATTATATTCTTTGAGAAGTTTGTGCTCGTAGAAAATACAGACGCCTAGTTTCTGAAAGTAATGATTATAGGGATTATCAATTCGGTTTTTTGGGACTACTAATGTAATGTTATAATCCAGATCTAAAAATGATTTAATAATTTCTGTCAAGCGTAAGTCTCCTGAGTTATTATCGTATTCGGGAACCCTGTCGTGGAAGATAACAAGGGATCGGTTGCCATACAATTCAAGAATTCTTTGTTGAATAAAATGCGAAGAGATATTTGCAATTTCGTATTCCCATTTTTGGTAAAATGAATTACTATTTTTATCTAAGAGCTTTTCTTTGGGCTGGCTTTTTGCTACCTTTCGTTGCTCATTTCCATAGGTTACTCCATGGAAATGATATATTTTAGAAAATGGTGAAAAATAAACTTCTTTATTTTGGACATATTTAAATGTGAAACATAAATCACTATCTTCGAAGTATGCCGGCGAGAACTGCTCATCAAAAAGATTAATTTCGTAATTGTCTGTGAATTTTTTGAATAATAAGCTGCAGCCAGAGCCATAATCTATTTTATATACGTAATTCAACTGCGGAAAAAACGTTGGCGTGTGATCGAGTTGCCCTGCGCCATTTTTAATGAAAAATGATCCGGCCTCCTGTAGTGTACCATCTGGATTAAGAAGCATAGACCCCACAGCTCCAACATTTTTTTTTGTTTCGAAAACAATCAATAGCTGGTCTAGAAAGCCGGAAGTTACAATTGTATCATTATTTAATAAATAAATAAAATCACCTTGTGCTTTTTTTATGCCCTCATTAACACTGCACAAAAAACCAAGATTTTCCTTGTTTTTTAAAACCGAGATATTTTGAATTGTAGTGTAATCGAAATTTTCGCTACTGCAGTCATCAATAAGAATAATTTCAAAAGAAGTATTAGGTAGATTCTGAGAGATTGATAACAGACAATTTAAAGTATGGATATGTTGATTGTAAAATGGAATAATAATAGAAACTCGAGGAGACTTAAAAGATGGGAAATGAATTAAATCAGTAGTAATATTCGTCTTAAATTTTGGAATGAGATTATCTGAGTTTTTTAGTGCTTCTATATATTTCTTTTTATTTCTAAATTCCCGAATTGTTCTCCTTAAGCCCATATATTTATTTTTTTATATTAGATGTAAAGGTAGGAAGAAAAAATACGATAAGTTAGTTTACCGCCTATTTTGGTGTTATTATAATAAACGTTTTGTGTTTTTTGATATAAACCGGATTATTAATCGTAAATTGTCATACGAATATTACATTTATCTTAAGAACATTGAGTATATCCAAAAAGCTAATTTTAGTGGTACCGGTGCATTTTCATTTGTACCAAATGATGATCAGATCATGCGAAGAATTGGGATACGAAATTCAGCTAGTTTTTTTGACAGACAAACCCTTTAGGTATAAAAATATCCGAGAGAGGGTGAATAGTTTTATACACAAAAATATTTTTTGTGATAAAGGCTATAAAAAGAGACTCATCTTTAATATCACAAATAGGGAGTTACAGCAGAATTTACTGAATTTAGAAAATGAAGCCGATTTTGCATTGGTCATACGTCCTGATCTTTTGTCTCATGATTCGATCAAACTCTTGAAAAGTCGAACAAAAAAAATGGTTGCCTATCAATGGGATGGATTAAATCGTTTTCCTGAAGTGTTTACCCGAATTCCATTTTTTGATAAATTTTTCGTGTTTGATCAGTCAGATTGCTCAAATTATAAAAAAGAATTTGAGAATCTTTTTCATATCAATAATTTCTATTTTCCATATCCCGCTCAAATCAATAAAGAACAAAAAGGTAAAGGGCTTATTTTTATAGGGAGTTATCTTGAGAATAGAATGCCAGCTATTCTTAATTTAATACACGTCCTGCGAGAACAGAAAATCACAAATGATATTTATCTACACTGTACTGATAAGAAGATTTTAGAGGCATACAAAGAAAGTGGTATAATTTTTATGCAATCAACGCTTAGCTATCAAGAGCTGTTGGAAAAAGAAAGTGAATATGAGGTAATTCTCGATTTTGATAATTCGGAAATTCATAGAGGTGTATCATTTCGAACTTTTGAATCGTTATATCTCAGAAAAAAGTTAATCACAAATAATCCCCTTGTAAAGGAATTTGAATTTTACAATAGTTCTAATTTCTTTATTTGGGATGAACAAAATTTAAATAGAATTGGAGATTTTATTCGTTTACTCCGGGAGGAAATTAATGACGAGGTGATTAAAAGATACTCATTTGTATCTTGGATAAATACAATATTTGGATAATTGATTACAAATTTCATAAACTATGATAGCAAAAAATATAATTTTTGATGCTGAGCGAATGAAGTATAAGTATAATGGTTTATATTATTTTTGCTATCATCTTGGTCATGAATTAATGAAACTTGATCGGGAGAATGAGTTACATTTTTATTATAATAATAAGACTTCTCCAGAATTCGGATTAAAAGCACAATATATTAAACAATATTCCTATGAAAAGTTTCATATGCCTACTTTTAAGGGATATGATGTGTGGCACTCTTCCTTTCAATTGAGTAATTATTTCCCTCGTAACAAAAAAATAAAAGTTGTATCGACCATTCATGATCTAAACTTTTTGAGAGAGGAACAGGAACCTTATATTATTAAACGTTTCTTAAAAAAAATTCAAAGTAACATTGATCGAGCTGATGATATCGTAGCAATTTCGAATTATGTTAGGAAAGACATAATAGAAAATTGTAATTTGAGAGGAAAGGAAATTCAAGTAATTTATAATGGGAATAATATTGATGAAAGTAAGATTGTGACTACTACACATCAAGAAAAATCTGTTGATAATTTTATATTTACAATAGGTACCATCAATAAGAAAAAAAACCTACATATCTTGCCTTATTTATTATTGGGCAATAAGTTAAAATTGATTATTAGTGGGGCCATCAATGAGCCTGATTATCAGAAGAAAATTTTACAAATAGCCTGCGAAATTGGGGTGCAAGATAGATTGACATTGACAGGTCCAATTACGGAAGAACAAAAGTATAGATATCTAAAGGAATGTTCACTTTTTGTATTCCCTTCTATTACCGAAGGATTTGGACTTCCTGTAATTGAAGCTATGGCTTTCGGAAAAAAGGTATTGTTATCTAAACACACTTGTCTTCCAGAGATTGGTGGAGATAGAGCATTTTATTTAGACTCTGATGAGGAGGAGTTTATGGAGTATTTTGGGCGCAACCGAATAGAGGAGTTAATTGATAGCCAAATAGACGAACTTTCTATTATCAATTGGGCTAAAAATTTTACATGGGAAAAGTCTGCAAAGTCTTATTGGGATCTTTATCATCGTGGATAACATTGTAGAATTTTGATAATAAAATGTTAGAATGTTTGTCTTATTGATGCTATCTTTGACTATAAGACAGCCATGGATAGATTTAACGTTATATTTGATGCAGAAAGGATGAAATATCCCCACACAGGCTTGTATCATTTCTGTAAGCAATTAGGTTTGGCACTCCTAGAGGAGAATAAAGATACTGAATCTTTTGATATACAATTTTATATTTCTGATTTATCTAGCCTGCCCTTTGGAAACCATGTGAATTATATTCAGCAAAAATCAATGCATAAGTTTTTGCGTCCCTTTCTTCCAAATACGCAGCTCTGGCATTCCACGTATCAATTGAGTTCTTATTTTCCACGAAATCCCAAAACAACTATATTGACGACAATCCACGATCTCAATTTTTTGAAAGAAGGAAAATCCAATGAAAAAGAGAGGAAATATTTAAAAAAATTACAAAATAATTTAGATCGTACAGATAGTGTTGTTGCTATATCTAACTATGTGAAACAAGATCTGTTAAACTATTGTAATTTAAGAGGTAAGGAAATCCAGGTAGTTTATAACGGGAGTAATATGGCTTCCAATTCCCTTGCTAATAGAGGGATGGAGCTAAGTAGCAATAACGATAAACCATTTATGTTTACCATCGGTACAGTAAATAGAAAAAAGAACTTTCACGTCCTGCCTTATTTACTTGTTGGTAATAATTTAGAACTTGTTATTAGTGGTATCATCAATCAAGAAGGATATGATAATCATATCATGGAAATTGCTCATCAATTAGGTGTTGCTAAAAGAATACGTATTACCGGACCTATCTCTGAGGAAGAAAAGTACAGTTATTTAAAGAAATGTTCTTTATTTGTTTTTCCATCAATTGCAGAGGGGTTTGGCTTACCTGTGATTGAAGCGATGTCTTTAGGTAAAAAAGTCCTATTATCTAATTATACCTGTCTGCCTGAAATTGGAGGTCCTGAAGCTTTCTTTTTAGAATCTACTAATCCAGATTATTTGATTGAATTTGGAAAGTTGAATCTTATGGACATTATCAATGGTGAAGACCGTACTGCTGAGATCAAATCATGGGCATCACAATTTTCATGGGATAAAGCAGCTCGTGAATATTGGAAACTTTATAACGAACTTTTGAAATAAGAGAATGGCTATACCGAAAATAATATATCAAACATTTAAAACAGACCAAATCCCTTGGCTGACCAAAATATACATCAAAAGCTTTATGCGAAAAAATAAAAACTATCGCTATGAATTTTATGATGATCTAAGAGTAGAGGCTTTTATAAAGAAATTTTTTGATGCAGAAGTGTATAAAGCATATTCTAGACTACAGATTGGAGCTGCAAAGGCTGATTTTTTTCGTTACGCTATTTTATATGTTTATGGTGGAATATATTTAGATTTAGATAGCGATATTCTTGTAAATCTTGATGAACATTTGACTACAGATGATGAAGCTGTCATAACACGTGAAAAGAATCATCAGAATCTTTTTGCACAATGGGCTCTCATTTTTGAAAAAGGGCATCCCTTCCTAGAACGTACCATAAGATATGTCGTTCAAAATATTCAACAAAATAGATACCCAAACGATGTGCACGCCATGACTGGCCCTACAGTATATACGCGTGCTGTCAATGATGTTATAAAAGAAGACCCGACTGTGCTTTATCGTGTTGCTCCTGACGATTATAAGGGTATTATGAAATTTAAATACAAGTTCGGAAAGTTATTGATTTATCGTAATCGTTCACAACATTGGAAGAAGTTACAAAAGATAATTTCTGTTGTAAAATCAGAGGACTAAAGCGTTAAATATTGTTGTTTCCATTGCTTGGCTAGACGGTCATCATTAAACTTCTGCGCAAATTCCAATCCTTTCTCGCTCATTTCATGGCGCTTGGATGAATCGACAAGAAGCGTCGCTATAGCATGCTTTATCTCTGAAATATTTGTAGGGTCAATATAGCAAGATGCCGGCCCTCCCGCTTCTGGGAAGACACCCATTTTACTGGTGATCACAGGTGTACCCGAGTATAGCGCTTCTATAATCGGAATGCCAAAGCCTTCATAAATTGATGGATAAATGAAAATCGTTGCAGATGCATAGAGAATGGCCAATTCTTCCATCGCTAGCCCTTGGAAAAAGAAGATCCTATTCTCCATGTTGTTTTGTCGGATATAATCCATGACCTCTCGGTGATAGCGAGTTGGTTTTCCTACAATAACAAGGGGAATATCGATGTCTTTAATCGCTTTCACTGTTGGTAAGATATTCTTTCTCGGTTCAATCGTTCCAACATTTAATAGAAAATCCTTTGGTAATTTTAACTTGTTTCTAAGTTCCGACTTCTGCTCTTCAGTTTTGATAGTTTTGAATGCTTCATGGCATCCTTGGTAAACAACATCGATTTTTTCTTCAGCGATATGGAATAGGTCGATAATATCGTTTTTAGTACATTGACTGATGGCAACGATACGATCAGATGCCTCGCAGGCATGCTTGAATTTCTTTTTATAAATCCAACGGTCAATTGGATGATAAAGTTCAGGATGTCTCAAAAAAATTAGATCATGAATGGTAACGATAGATTTAATATGAGCCTTTGCTAAACCTAATGGAATTTCACCAGACAGTCCATGGTAAATATCAACTTTATCTTTTTTCAAATCCCGAACAATACGTTGATTACGCCAGAGATTAGGCCAAGTAGTGTTGATAAAACCCTGTGGCAACCGTATATTTTTTTGAGATGTTGGCTGATTGATATATTGATCACCAGTTTTTGGTGTATATTTCAGATACTCATTTTCGGGAGCATACTTTTCGAGTATACGAATGAGGTCGCGACTATAATTTCCCAGACCGGTTTTGTTTAGGAAATAGCGTTTTGCATCGAATCCTATCTTCATCCTATTGCTCTTATTTTTTCAATCACCATTTCTGATGTAATTAAATCGATCGCCTCTATACCATCACAGTTACACGGCTTATTGCCGTACACCGAACTCGGTCTATTGGGGTGCTCAACTTGGATACAGTCTGTTAGCTGCTGCCCATAACCTGTAAATCCAGCATAAGGATGCGTTGCTCCCCACAAAGAAAGACACCTTACGCCCATTAACGATGCCATGTGAAGCCCGGAAGAATCCATGCTGATCATGAGATCTAAATTCGAAATCAAATCCAGTTCCTCCCGTAGCGAAAATCTGCCTATGGTATTATAGGTGTTGGGAAATCGCTCGGTCCAGTTTTGGGCAACCTGGAACTCTTGTTCGCCACCGCCAAACAATAAAACATCATAGCCATTGTGCGTCAATACGTCTATCACATTTTCCATTTTGTTTTGAGGGAAAACCTTATAGCGATGTTGTGCAAATGGGGCAATGCCAATTTTCTTTCGATCGAAATTCGCGAACATCTTAAATGCAGCTTTGGGTACATCCTGCAAATTAGGCGCCAAGTTGTTACTGAGCTCAAATTTGAAGCCTAATGCACGAAATACATCTGCATAGCGCTCTACGGTTAGTTTCAGTGGAACTTTAATCTTGTTATTTTCCCGGGTTAAGGCTTTTTTTTCTTCCCGCCCTTTGTCAAGCTGCTTTACTTTTACGCCCGATAAGGAAAATAATAGATCAATTACACGCGAACGCAAATTGAAATGTAAGTCCGCAATAGCATCTGCGCCGTACTGTGCTAGCTCTTTCTTTAGCCTGACCAAACCAAAAAAACCTTTATGAATTGTTTTGGGCTCAATGGCGTGAAACCGTATGTTTTTTATTCCATCAAAGAATGGTGCAAAGAATTGCCTGCTGACCATAATAATTTCTACATCAGGGTACCGAATGCAGAATTCTTTCAATACGGAGGCAACCATGGCAACATCGCCCATAGCTGAAAATCGGGTTACTATGATCCGTTGCGGTAAGGACATGTTTTATTTTCCTGAAGAATATAGGACAGGGTTCAATGAAGGGTCGTTATACATTTTCATCTGTTTATAAACCTTCATGTATTTATCGCCAGATGCGATTGCGGTCATCAATTCATCAATACTTTGGGACAAATCTTTCCTTTGTTCCAATAAAACGTTCAGCTTTTCTTGGCAGGAGATGATATGTGCTTCGGAAGCATCTGTGCGCAATGTTTCCTGCTCCATGTGGTAGATTTTTAACGCCAGAATGGAAAGCCTATCAATAGCCCATGCCGGACTTTCAGTATTGATTGTTGCTGTAGGACTCGCCTGTATATCTTGAAATTTTTGTAGAAAATAACTATCAATATACTCTACGGTATCTGTGCGGTACTGATTGGATTCATCAATACGTCTTTTCCAGTATAAGCCTTCTTGGGGTTCAATCGAGGGATTACGTACCACATCTTCCATATGCCATTGCACGGTGTCAATCCAGCATTTTAAATAGAGGAGATGTTCCAGGGACTGTTTGTCATACGGATTTTGGATTGGATGATCAATCTGATCGTAGACGTGGTAATCCTGGATAGCACGCTGAAAAATTGGATTTGCTATTGCACTAATCATGGTACAAACTTAGATAAATTGCTTTTTATATGCAATTTAATTGCGCTTTACATAAAAAACAATTTATCGGTCTCTCCTCAACCATTGATAATACTTTTATTGAGGAAATATAAAATATATTATGGAGTTATTCTTACTATTCAACGCAGACATTAAGGGAATGAATTGGACGATAAACTTATTAAAATGAAAGAAGTTTCCTGTTTTCTAGAATGCCGAAAGTAATAAATCGGGAAAGATACCTAAGATCAACACGGCCACGGTACATAAGATTCCAATACACAAGAGTAGCACATTGAATTTAACCGCTGGAGATCCCGTATTTTCCCTTAGAAACGCATTCAGTGGTATCTTAAAATAATAAAATAGGGAGATGACAGATGTCAATGCACCCACTAGGAGTAATGCCAGCAAACTAAAGGATTGGAAGTTTTGGTATTGCTCGAATACTTTGGAAAAGACCAAAAGTTTCCCAACAAAACCCGCAGTAGGAGGTAGGCCGACCAAAGCGATTAAAACAATTGAAAAGGAGGTGAACAGCAGTGGGTACTGCTTTCCTAAGCCGCGATACGATTCAATTGAAGTATTTTCTAAACTAGCTTCCAAAGCATCAATAAAGATGAATACCGCAATATTCATCAAAGCGTATATGGATAGATAAAATAACAGCACATTTGATTCATTATTTTGATAAACCAATACAGCCATAAGGAGTATACCCGTATGCCCAATGGAAGAGTAGGCCATCATCCTTTTGGCATCCTGTTGACGCAAAGCGGCTAAATTACCAATCAGCATGGTTGCGATGGCGATCGCAATAATCACATAAGTCAGAAAATCGCTGAAATAAAAGGAGACATTGAGCCATGCGGAGAATATCTTGGACAAAAGAACAACGACCGCAATTTTGGGTACAGTAGCAAGATAGGTGGTAATCACTGTTGGGGCACCTTGATAAACATCCGGGCTCCAGACATGAAAGGGAAAAAAACTGAGTTTGAATCCAATACCTGTCAGCAAAAATAATAAAGCAATGCTGATCATAATCTGAGGTGCTTCCATCAAGCCGGCAATGTGGCTTGGTGCATCAAAATTCAGGTTTCCCGTGAAACCGTATAATAAAGACAAACCATAGAGCATAACCGCAGCACAGATGGATCCGAACAGTACATATTTTAAAGCAGCTTCCGATTGAACTTTTGTTGAAGAGAAATAGCCAACCATAATATAGGAGCTGATCGAAACTGTTTCCACTGCAATAAAGATCATCAACCAGTTACTCGACATAGTCAGCAGGTTCAAGCCAAGGGTTGCGGTCAGTAGTACGGCGTATAGGTCACCTAAGGGGCGGTCTTGATGGCGTTGTTGAATGAATATACAAATGAGAATTGTTGACAACAGGATAATCAAACGTGCGGCTACAGCAAATGCATCAATATGGATCATATCAAAGAAGCCTGTTGCCTCTACCTTACTGAGTCCCTGGCCCACAAGGTAACAACCACTGAGCAATAGCCCAATGAGGGTGATGACAAAAGAGGTATGCTTCCAGTGTTTGTCAATAAAAAGACTAGCGAGGATAGTACCAATAAAAGTGACGATCAATGTCAGTTCGGGCTTAAAATAAGGAACGCTTACGATAATCTGATCGATGAAAGAACTGATATATGGACTAAATGCAAGCATGCTGAATTAGATAAATTGTTGGATAAAACTCACGAGATTCAGAACACTGGCATTTAGGTTGTTAAATACTAATGCCGGCATAATTCCAAGTAATAGCGCAAGCGCTAGGGTAGGAAATAAGATCACTTGTTCCCGTAAATTGACGTCTGTAAGTGCATTACTCCAGGAGTCTCCGCCTTTTAAGCGAATTTGTCCAAAGAACATGCGTTGCAGTGTCCAAAGTAAATAGGCTGCACTTAATAGGATACCTATGGATCCCGCTAGTGCCATCCAGCGCGGTAATCCAGTTCCTATACTCGCGGCATTGAAGGAACCGATAATGACAAAGGCTTCGCCAATAAAAGCTGAAAAGCCGGGCAGGCCTAGGGACGCAAAAAATGCGACAGCGACATAACCTGTGTATTTGGGCATAATTTGAGCTAGGCCACGGAAACTATAGATATTTCTGTCGTGTACACGGTCATAGACCACGCCGACAAGGAAAAAGAGTGCCGCAGATAAGAATCCATGCGAAATCATCTGAAACATGGCGCCAGAAATACCTTCTGCAGTCAGCGATGCAACACCAAGCAGCACAAAGCCCATATGTGAAACCGATGAATAGGCAATCATTCGTTTCAGGTCTTTTTGTGATAAGGCATTCAAAGCCCCATAAATAATGGAAACAACACCGATTAACCCAAGCCACCAATTGGATAAGGCTGCCATATCGGGAAAGATGCTGTAACAGATACGGATGATACCGTAACCACCAATTTTGAGGAGAATACCGGCAAGAATAATAGATACTGGTGTTGGCGCTTCAACGTGCGCATCCGGTAGCCAAGTATGTAGCGGAACAATGGGTACTTTAATGGCAAAGGCAAAGAAGAGCACAATGAAACCGACCAGACGAGCGGAAATGCCCAAAATCTCCTGATAACCTTCCCAGCCGAAAATAGAACCCTCAAGATAATTCTGTGGATTCATCATATAGATCATGTTGAAGGTATGTGCTCCAGTCAAGGGGTTGATTACTGAAAAATACAATCCGACGATAATCAACAACATAAATACAGACCCGAATAGGGTATATAAAAAGAATTTTATAGCTGCATATTCGCGTCTTGCACCCCCCCAGATACCGATCAAGAAGTAGAGTGGCAGTAACATGACTTCATAAAACAAATAGAATAGGAAGAAATCCAATGCGCAGAAAATCCCCATAACGGCCATATTAAGTACCATGAGCAAGGCAAAATATCCCTTCGGACTTTTCTGAATATTCCAGGAGGCACCTATAGCCATCAGCATAACGAATGCACTCAGCAATAACAAGGGCATGGAGATCCCGTCAATACCAATAAGATAATCAATTTCTAGTTTTCCTATTGATCCTAAATCTAACCGGATCCAGGAAAGCTGTTCAACAAATTGATAGCCCGCTAGATCTTGGACTCCTGTTTTGCTTGCATCAAATTGTGCATAACATATTCCGGCCAGTACAAATTGTATTGCTGTGAATGCTAAAGCAATATATTTGTAACTCGATTTATAGCGTGTTGGTAAGGCGAGAATGAGCGCCGTAGCCAATAGCGGTAAAAATATCAATAAGGATAGAATAGGCATTTCCTAAAAAAATATAAGATAAATTAAACCAAGTAAAACTAATAAAAAGACGGAATACAATGCTGTCTGTATCTTTCCATTTTGGACCAAGCGAACTTGATTGCCTGTCCAATAGGCTACAGTAGCAACCGTATTAACAAAACCATCTACAATATATTTATCTATCCACACACTTAGCTGTGAGAGGGATAAGACGATAAACTGAATCAAAGAAACGAAAGCGTCAACGATGTGACGATCAAACCAATAACAGAACTGCGCTAATTTTAATATGCCATTCACAAAGACTGCTTGGTAAAATTCGTTGATATAACCCTGGTTGAAAGCGGCTTTTAATGCCTGGCTAGCGGGGTTTAACGGGTATTTATTTTGTACATACCATTTCCAGCCGATGATCCAGCCAATAACCGAACCAAGGAGCAGTATTGCAGGGATAATAAGGTGTGCACTATGGCTTGGTGCAAAAGCATATTCATCCAATAAAAGGCCGTCCATCAACCAGGAATCATGATAAGAAAACGGATTGAATGAGAATACCGGGAATAGACAGAATAGTCCCAAAACAAACATGGGGATCAACATGGTCTTTGGGGCTTCATGTAGTGGATGATCCAGTAGTTTGCCCTGAAGCTGTTTCAACAGTCTGAACTCTCCAAAAAAGGCTTTAAAGAGCAGACGACCGATGTAGAAAGCCGTTAAAATACTTACTAGAATTAAAATCGCGGGGATGATAAGGTATAAGTTACCTTTTGAAAGAGCCCATTCAAAGGAAGAGATGACGATACTGTCTTTGGATAGATAACCTGAAGTCAAAGGGAATCCTGCAAGTGCTAGCGAAGCTATACACATCAGCACGAAGGTTTTTGGCAAATATTGACGTAGCCCGCCCATATTCCGTAAATCCTGCGGATCAAAGTCCAATTGGCTATGTGCTTTGAGATGGGCCATTTCATGAATGACAGCTCCTGCAGAAAGAAACAACAGGCACTTAAAGAAGGCATGCGTAGTCAGATGAAATAAAGCAGCATCCCATGTTCCAATGCCAATGCCAACCATCATAAAACCAAGCTGCGATATGGTCGAAAAAGCAAGAATACGTTTGATGTCGTATTGGCCAAGTGCGAAGTATGCGGCCAAAGCAGCGGTTATTGTACCGATGATGGCAATAAATAATAAGGCAGATTCATTAAATAATGGAAATACAGTAGCCAAAAGGAATACACCTGCAGCAACCATGGTCGCGGCGTGAATCAATGAGGATACGGATGTAGGACCTTCCATGGCGTCAGGAAGCCATACATGTAATGGAAATTGTGCAGATTTAGCCATCGCTGCCAAGAAAAAGGCTAATCCTGCAATGGTAAGCCAAATCTGAGGTAAGCTATTGACTGGAGATATCCATAATCCTTGGGCGATTGTGGATTGATAAATTAAGCCATTGTCTCCAAAGAGATCGATTAAATTGAGGGTTTTGAACTGTGTAAATAGGATCGCAAGCCCAATTAGAAAACCGAGGTCGCCGATGCGATTGACCAAAAATGCTTTTTTATTGGCTTGTACAGCTGTTTCACGTGTGAACCAGAAGCCGATGAGGAGATACGATGCAAAACCGACTAATTCCCAAAAAACATACATCAATAGGAGGCTGTCCATAATAACCAATCCCAACATCGCAAAACAGAATAAGCTGAGATACATCCAATAGCGGTGAATACCTGAATCGCCATGCATATAGGCCCTGGAGTATATATGTACGGGTAGGGCAATGGTCGGTACCAAAAAAAGCATCAACGTGCTCAAATTGTTCAGCAGGATACCAACTTTAAATGCTGTTTCACCAATAGTGAACCAGCTTACTTGCATTGATACTGCCGGATTATTCCATATAGAGAACCAGGTCAATCCACCAGCGATAAAACTGAGGATAATAGCCGTGAGAGAAACTAGGCCCGACTGATCGCGTTTGCCTGCTATTGCTTGATATAGGAATGCCACAAATGGCGCTGCCAAGGTAAACAGTGCGGTCAGAAGGGGCGATATGTGAACAAATTGATCCAATGCTTATTTGTCTTTTAATTGGTTTATCTCATCCGGATTAATGGTTTTGTAATGCCGATAGACATTTAATACAATAGCCAATCCAACAGCGACTGCAGCCGCTGCGAGAACAATGGCAAATAATGCGAAAATTTGCCCACCATAACTGACCTTGTCGTATTTTCCAAAAGCAACAAAGTTCAGGATGGCGGCATTGATCATCAATTCAATACCCACCAGAATCATGATCGCATTTTTCTTGGAAAGTACAGTATAAAGACCAATGCAAAAGATGCAGGCACTGACAACTAAGAAATGCGTCAGCGTAATCATATTGTACGCTCCTTTCTGGATAGATGTGAGGCTCCGATCAAGGCCATCATCAAAAACACGGATATAATTTCAAATGGTAAAACGTAAAAGGTCATAAAACGTAAACCAATCTGATGAATGTTATTATCTGTTGCGACAATCTCGGTGTTATTTTCCCTAGCTTGTAAAATCCACGCAGATGGTGCTTGTTGCCATTCAACAATGCCGTATAGCATAAGCAATAGAAAGCCAAGTACGATGGGAACCGTCTGCCACTTAGGCATGGTTAAGAATGAACCGCTGCTATCCTGAAGGTCTTTCAGGAGTTCTTTGTTGGAGAGCATAAAGGCAAATAACATCAATATGAGCACGCCTCCGACATACACCATAATTTGCGTGATAGCTACAAAATCGGCTAAAGCAAATAAGTAGAGTCCTGCCATAGCAAATAACACAATAAAAAACAGGAACAATGCACGCGCGATATTTTTAAGATTGACCAGTAAAAGTGCTGAACCGATTGCTAGGGTAGCAAAGGCGTAGAATAAAATACTTTCCATCTTTTATTTTTGCTTTGCTGCCTCCTTTTCAGCTTGAAACTTGGTCCACTCTGCTTTGCGCTGTGCGACCTCACTATCGGTCATATCTGAAAAACCATAGATAAGATCGGTCAGTTTTTGAGAACTGCGGTCATATTCATTGGTCATGGTAATACATTCCGTCGGACATACCACAGTACAAAGGCCACAGTACATACATTTGGCCATATCAATATTGAATTTGGCCGGATATAGTCTTTTAACGCTGCCATCGGAAGTTTTTCCAATCGCTTCCGGTGATTTGATGGCTTCGATTTCGATGCAGTCGACAGGACAAGCCTTTGCGCATAGATCACATACAATACAGTCCTCGATATCGACTTGCAATTGATAGCGGGCAACTTCGGGGATTGGCATTTTTTCACGCGGGTATTGTACGGTGACAATACCTTCTTGTTGATCAAAGTAATTGTCTTTCTTGATATTCAATTCTGTTCGCGAACGTCGGGCACCAAACAAGTGCTTAACAGTCAAAGATAAACCCTTGATTGCCGTACGAAATGCATGCGAAGCTGTTTTAAATATCATATCCTATGCTATAACTAAAATTCGCCAAATTGCAGAGATGGCCATACAAAGAAAAGCCAGCGGTGTCAATACTTTCCAACATAAACTCATCAGCTGGTCTGCACGTAACCGTGGTAATGTCCATCGAATCCACATTTGGATACCAACAATAAATAATGATTTGGCTAATGTCCAAAATATTCCCCACACTAAACCTGTGGTCCAATCGGCCAAGCGTATTGCACCTATGTTTGGTAATGGTGTATTCCAAGCGCCTAAGAAGAGAACAACTCCCAACATCGATACCAAAAACATCATGGCATACTCGGCCAAAAAGATAAAGGCAAATTGTATGCCCCCATATTCTGTATGGAAACCACCAACTAATTCAGATTCGGCTTCCGGGATATCAAAGGGTGCACGATTACACTCGGCAAGGGTAGCAATAAAGAATATGATGTAGGTAATAATCAAATGTGGGGCCTGAAAGATGTTCCAGGCGAAAAGGCCTCCGATCTCATTGACTTCCCAAAAACCAAAGAATTTAATGCTTCCATGAGTTAGAATTCCTTGTCCAATAGCAATTTCATTCAAATTTAGGGTCTGGGTTAGCATCACTACAGCAATCAGCGAAAGGCCTACCGGTATTTCATAGGATACCATCTGTGCAATGGCACGCATGGAACCCAATAAAGAATATTTGTTGTTAGATCCCCAACCTGCCATTAAAATGCCCAAAGCATCAATGGAGATGATGGCCATAATAAAGAACAAGCCTGTATGTGTATCCGCTGGGATAAAATCTTTGGCCCAGGGAATAACGGCAAAACCTGTAAATACAGCAACGAAAATAACGATAGGAGCAACTCTAAAGAGTATTTTATCGGCCGATGAGGGGGTAATTAATTCTTTTTGTAATAATTTGAGAATGTCGGCAATCGTTTGGAGACTGCCATACTTTCCTGTTTCCATCGGTCCTAGACGATCTTGTACAAATCCCGCGATCTTACGCTCGGCATATACTGCAAATAAGGTAAAGGCTGCTATAAAAGTGAAAATAGCAATGGGAACCAAGATATGTAGTATTGTTTCTAACAAGTCTTATTTATAATGATTTTTAATAAGAGACCAATGAATACGCAAACTTAACGAAAAACAGGGAATTTAGATAAGGAAAAATTAAAATATACTTAACAAGTAGATTATCGTGACAATAACGTAACGACGGTGCATCCTATAGTGTTCGAGTGGGTGGTTTCGGACAGCTGTAAAGTTCTCCATGTTGGTTGGGGTAGAAATAAAAAAAGCATCCCCGAGGGATGCTTTTTAAGGATATAAATCGAAATCGGATTAGCGATTTGAAAATTCAACGTAGTCGCGTTCTGTGTGGCCAACGTATACTTGTCTAGGACGACCGATAGGCTCTTTGTTTTCACGCATTTCTTTCCATTGTGCAATCCATCCTGGTAGACGGCCTAAAGCAAATAATACGGTAAACATATCTGCTTTGAAACCTAATGCGCGGTAGATGATACCTGAATAGAAGTCAACATTCGGATAAAGTTTTCTGTCGATGAAGTATTGGTCATTCAATGCTGCTTCTTCGAGTCTTTTAGCGATATCCAATACCGGATCTTGAACGCCTAATTTTTCCAAGATGTCATCACATGCTTTTTTGATGATCTTAGCACGAGGGTCGAAGTTTTTGTAAACACGGTGACCGAATCCCATCAGACGGAAAGGGTCGTTTTTGTCTTTTGCTTTAGCAAGATATTTTTCAGCATCACCACCATCATTTTTAATGGCCTCCAACATCTCGATTACAGCTTGGTTTGCACCACCATGTAATGGTCCCCATAATGCATTGATACCCGATGCAACAGATGCATAAAGGTTTGCATTGGATGAACCAACGATGCGAACAGTAGATGTTGAACAGTTTTGCTCATGATCAGCATGTAAAATCAACAATTTGTGCATGGCGTCAATCACCACAGGATCGAATGTTTTTTCATCATTCACTTCTCCAAACAGCATGTTTAGGAAGTTGTCAATGTAACCAAGGTTGTTTTTTGGATAAACGACAGGATGACCCAATGATTTCTTTTGAATCCAGGAAACGATCGTTGGCATTTTTGCCAAAAGATTGATGATCGTTTGATCCTCTTCTTCGTCAGTTAAGTTAGGATTTAAAGATTCTGGGTAAAATGCCGATAATGCGCCTACTAAACACGAAAGTTGGCCCATTGGGTGAGATTTGGATGGGAATCCAGCGAAGAAGTTTTTCATGTCTTCGTGAATCATCATTTGCTTTTTGATGTCAGCTCTGAATTTTTCCAATACCTCTTTTTTGGGAAGTTCTCCATAAATCAACAAATAAGCAACTTCCAAGAAAGTCGATTTCTCTGCCAATTGTTCAATTGGATATCCTCTATATCTCAATATGCCTTTTTCACCGTCAAGGAAAGTAATCGCACTTTTCGTTGCACCTGTATTTTTGTATCCTGGGTCTAACGTAATAAATCCGCTTAGATCTCTTAATTTCGAAATATCAACTGCTTTTTCATTTTCAGTACCGACAATGACCGGAAGGTCATACGAAGTGCCGTCTAAATTTATAGATGCTTTATCTGACATGTTTATATATATCTTATATCTGATTTGTTATGCTAATCTCACAAATTTAACTATTTGATATTTAAAATTGAAAGTTCTTTTGGAATTAAAATGACATGACTGCGTCATTTTGGATAATATTCACGAATTATTTACTTAAATAAGCAAATAATTTATTCAAATTTAACATTATCTTATTCTGCAAAAATATCAATCTATTTTTCGTTGCGCAACCTTTCCTTTGTCTTGGTAGTTGCCGTGTTTGCCCGATCCGAAAAAAGGTAGTATGACAAAACAAACCAGAATAATGGACGTTAGTGTCAAAATTCCTGTAGTCCACAATATTTTGCTGAAGTTTTCCGCCTCCAATAGCTTAATGCCCCAAAGTCCCAAAAGGAAATAGGTGGCAACGAAAAGGATCACCAGTGTGAATAATATGCCGAATATATATTTCATAGCTGAATTAATTTATGGGTTGTGAATGGATTGACCTCAGTATATTGAGCTGAATCGTACCGATTTACATTTTAAAAGGTCTCATGGGATAGCTATCACTTTTAAGGTTGAATCTCCCGTAATACACTAGATTTTATTGAGAATCTGTTTTTTTAATGTGTCGAATTCTTCTTGGGTAATGATATTCTCACGAAGCAGCAGCTGCAGCTTTTGGAGTTTCTCGACAAAGTCACCCTCTTGCTGAATATGATCTTTGATCTCCTCTTTTTGAAGGTCGAATTGCTTTCCGAGTTCCATACCGACTCCCAGTTGTGCACCTACACCTGCAATTCCGCCTTCATTTTTAGCTGCGTCGCGTAGTGCCCGTAATTTTTCTAATTCAACATAGCTCAGACCTGCCTGTAGCGCTGCTTGATTTTGTGTGCTTAAATCGGCGATTTCTCCAATTCTTCGTTGTGTATTGGCATCAAATTGAGTTCCTAGGATTTTGAAATCCGTAATGTCGAGGCCAAGATCATTAAAGTCTTGTGTAACCGCGGTCTTGATGTCGTTGGAAAGTAATCCCAGTTGACTGTCAATCTCATTGTAACCCAGTTTCTTTTGTGCAATCTGCGCAATAATTTGTTGGGGGATCCGATTATTGATGATGTCTTGAATATCAGCTGTGCTAACCGTATTTTGATTCGCCACAATGTTTTTATAGAAATGTACCGGTTCCTTGATGAGGTAAGAGAATGTACCATTCAAGCCAATTTCTATCGGTAAATTGTAATGGGGGTCGATATATTTAATAGGTGTTCCCGTTCCCCAAGATTGATTGACGATAGCGGCTGTACGGAAAAAGTAAATGTAGAGCTTATGTTCTGATTCAAAGTTTTGCCGCAAACGTGCTAAAGTAGTAAAGAATGGATGGTTGTCCGTTTTCAGATTGTATGTGCCTGCCTCGGTCAGCAAGTTTTCACCTTTTCCTTCGTAGACGAGGATGCAGCCCTGCCCTGGAGCAAGGATCAGCTTACTGGAATTTTTGATCTCATTCCTTTCAGATGGAAATTTATACCATAATATTCGGGGATCCTGGTTTTTCCACTCAATGACCTCAGAAAGCTGGTTGTTAAAAAGATTAAATAGTCCCATAGTGTTTAATTTAGTGTGTCGAATTTGGGGTTATACCCTTCAAACTTGTTGATTTGTTTGCCATTATTATCAAAATAATAATAGTTGCTACCGTCTTTTACAATAAAACCATCCTTTAACAGGCATCCATTTCCATAAATGGACTTTAGGTCTGTGCTGATCGTTTTTTGTATGGCCCCCGTTGTTATATCCAGCAACTGGATCTGTAAGGGGTCGTCCTCAGCAGGTGTCGGTTTATACGCAATGAGAAGTATTTTGTCATTTTGAGCAACCACTACGGGCTGGAAGTAAAGTCTGCCCGGTGTAAAGTCTTTGAAACTGATCAGACGGGCTCCTTTAAATTGCCATGGATTTATCAAGACCTTTTTGTATGGATCGCGGTCGGTAAAAATACCTGATCCGCCGTAATCCTTATCCCAGGAAAAGCGTGGGCTATCTTTGGGAAATCCATATTGATATTGGTAGCTGTACTGGATTAACTGAATTTTTTCTTCTGGGTAATAACTTGATTTACTTGAAAAGGTGAATTCCGTTTTTGTTGTTGGGTTGGGCAGCTTTTTCCTTCTTTCATCGTACAGTTGTTTATCGGGAATAGATTTGTTAATTAAGGGGTAATAAGCTAGGTTTTGTCCTTCATTGTTGACAATCTGATAGGCAGAGCCATAGTCTTCGTATTTAAATTCAACTTTAGCGATGCCTGTGCTTAAAGATGGAGCATCTTTTACATAGTTCTCTAGGACACTTTTATAAGTGAGTGTATTTCTGTCCAGCTGATAAATATATTTGGATTTGACGATGATATAAAGATGCTGATCTTCAAATACCTGAAGTTTGACGTCGCTGCTCGACAGTTCGACGGGAGTTTCCATCAAAGTCTTAACCCATTCTTTCTTACCAGTTTTTGGGTCGAAGAGCCCAATATAAACCTTATTGTCCTTGCCTTCGTTCATTCGACCCCTGAAGGTTCCGACATTACCGACGACGACGATATGTGGCGTATTATCTTTATCCAAAAATAGCGTGTTGCTTGCGTAATTCCATTCCAGCGGTTGGGCTTCTTCTTTTTTCTCTGCTGTATTGGAAGTGCTGTAAGTTGAATAATTAGGCGCTGGCTTTTTGGAAAATAGAGCACTTAGGGCTCCAATGACAAACATCAGCGCAATAAAGCCCACAACAGCAAATAATACAATCCGTATGGCTTTATATTGATCTTGGTTGTTGCGTGGGTAGTTATAGTTGTAATTGATATTGATATCATCACTATCCAGAAAAAATTCAGTTCCACAGCTGTCGCATTTGTAATAATCGGGGCGTAATGTGGTAATTTTTATACTGCCACAATGCGGACATTTGATCGCTTTGATATTTTTAGCCATTTATCTTTCTTGTATTTGTGTTAAACCATCTCCTTTTGGAGTGAACGGTGCGACTGATTGCTATCAATTTTACACAGTGAATATCCTGTTCTTTCCATTGATGAAGCGATTTATGAATGAATTTAGAATTAAAATAAACGTATAACAAATTTTTTGCCAGCTAACTTATATTCGTCGGATTTGAGTTTAAATGCGCAGGAAATGAGCTATTTCTTTTTTTTAAGGGGTTACAAAGTCCCTATTTGCGTGAAGATCACAAAGGCAATAAAAAATATTTTTTGTATTTACGAATTATTCGTAGATTAGTAGTAGATTAGAAAAAGGAAGATAAAGATATGGAAAAATTAACAGCACAGGAAGAGCAGGCAATGCAATCGATTTGGAGCCTCAATGGAGGTTTTATAAAAGAGATCTTGGATAATGTAAAAGGTGAGAAGATGCCTTATACGACTTTGGCTTCGACAGTAAAGAATCTGGAGCGCAAGGCTTTTGTGAAGGCAGTACGCTACGCCAATGCCAAACGCTATGAGCCGATGGTGAGTGAGGAAGATTATAAGGCTAAGTTTATGAATTCCTTTGTGGGCGATTATTTCAAAAATTCCTATAAGGAAATGGTTTCCTTTTTTGTACAGGAAGAAAAACTGACCGCCGATGAGTTAAAGGAGATTATGGACATGATTAAGCATAATAAATCTTAATCGCATGGAAAGTCTACTAACCTATATTATACAAGTCAATCTGTTGTTGGGTATTATCTATCTGGGATATATTGGACTGTTGAAAGGCTTGACGTTCTATTTTTTAAATAGAGCCTACTTCTTAGTAGGGGGGCTATTTGCTTTCCTGTATCCATTTTTGGATTTAAAGTCTTTGTTTGTACAGCGCGGATTGAATATGGGGGTCGTAGGCGAGCAAATTTCGCTTTATATGATGGAACCGGAGGTTCAACAGCAGCTGACATTAGGGAGGTTGGTGGAAATCGTATTTATGGCCGGTGCTGTTTTATTGTTATTAAAATTTGTATTTCAATTATTGAGTTTATTGCGAATTCATCTGAATTCGAGGTCCGATCAATGGCGGACGTATCTATTTCGGAATGTACTGATTCCTATTGTTCCGTTTTCGTTTTTGAATAAAATCTATGTCAACAAAGACCAGCATCTGGATGCTGAGCTAAAAGATATTTTTAAGCATGAGGATATTCATGTGAAAGGCCTTCACAGTTTGGATATTTTATTGTTTGAAATGATATTGGTGTGTTGTTGGTACAATCCTTTCGTCTGGCTCATGCGCAGGGCCATTCGCCAAAATTTGGAGTTCTTGACTGATCAACAGGTTCTCGATAAAGGAATTGACAAGCAGACGTACCAATACAGCCTATTGAATGTGTCCAAAAAGGGCACTTCAGTAGGATTGAGCAATCAATTTAATTTTAAACTTTTAAAACGTCGTATTATGATGATGAACAAGAAGCGATCATCGAAAATAGAGCTTAGTAAATACGCCTTTCTTTTACCCATATTTTTGTTGACGGGAGCAGCATTTACAGTAAGTAAAGCGGAGGGTAGTATTGAGGGGGTCGTTGAGAAGGCAAATGAAACTGTATTACCTATTCCGTTGCCAACAGTTGATTTAAGATCTCAGACAGATCAATCAAATATGAAGGCTACTTCGTTAACGGATACTTTGGCTAAAGCACATCAAGTGGAGACAAAAGATTTTACGGAAATCAAGAGATCCGCTATTGATTTCTCTAAAGATCAAAAGTATTTTGTGGATAATAAATTGGTCTCTAAAGCAGAGTTTTTGGCTATTCCTGAAGGAAAACTGGCAAAGTACTGGTTTTCGAATGATAGTGATCTGATCAAGTATCGGACGAAGTCTTCAATTGATATTGCTGGCGGAGCAGTTTTGGCCAATACTGTCGAGATGCAACAACATTCGGATATAGCGCAAAAGAAATTGCGCTGTGTTATGAATGGTATTGTGCAGGAAAAAACGTTTACTGTAGATGATATCGATCCAAATGCTATAGCGTCAGTCTCGGTATTACAGGGTAAGGCTGCTATTGATAAGTATGGTGAAGATGTTGGGAAAGATGGCATCCTTGAAGTGGAATTGAAAGAAGGAGCTCATATTGGTAAAGACGCGACTAGATTGAAAGGAAATACTATTGGGATAGAGGTTCGTGCCAATGCAGACCCTAGAAGTGAACCGCTTTATATTGTGGAAGGAAAGGAAGTTAATTCAACCATTATGTCTGCCATTCCGGGGACGGAAATCCAATCGATTGATGTGATTAAAAATAATGCTGCATCAATATATGGTGAAAAAGGGAAGAACGGAGTTATTCTTGTTAAGTTGAAGAAAAATGGTTCACCAAAGATCACAAATCAGACCCTTACTTTTACTTATGATAAAAAAGAAGATGCAGGTAACGTTGACAAGATGAAGGTGAATGGAAACCTCTCGGAAGTTGTTGTAATGGGTTATAAAAAAGAAGATGCGAACGAACCCGAGCTCAAGGGCCGAGCGCAGGGAATCCCTGGAAATATCATCCGATTGACAGATGATGGATCTGGAAAAGTCGCTGCCCGTAATATTAAATTTCGCAGAGTTCATGGAGCTAAGGGCAATCCACTATTTGTTGTCGACGGAGAAATTGCCGCAGACAAAAAAATCAAAGATTTGGATCCGAATACAATTGATAACATTACGATCTTAAAAGATCAAAATGCTACTGCACTATATGGTGATCAGGCGGATAATGGCGTCATCATTGTGAACACCAAGTCTTATGTAAAGGAACACCCTGAAATATCTTCTGATGTAAAGGACCGTCTATCGGGAAAAGTGAGAAAAGTAATTAAGACTGAGTTGGGGAAGGAACAAGGTGAAGCGATTAAGAAATAGACAAGGTCGATACAATAAAAGCACAAGAGTTACACAGGAAAAAGCCGATATATTCGGCTTTTTCTGACTTATTTTGTATTCAGATTTGTCATCGTCAGCTCGATGCCGATATTGATAAAACTCTGGATCATTTTAACAGAATGGTCAATTAAAGCCGGTAGTTCAGCTTGTTCCTCTTTGTCAAAAGGACCTAGTACATAATCGACTTGTCTACCTTTTGGGTAATTATCGCCAATACCGAAACGTAAGCGCGGATAAACCTGTCCGCCACAAAGCTGTTCTATGGATTTAAGTCCGTTATGACCGGCGCTGCTTCCTTTGGGTTTCATGCGTAGCGAGCCAAATGGAATGGCCAGATCATCTACAATCACCAATACATTCTGAATTGGAACTTTGCATTGTTGCATGTAGTAGTTGACGGCCTTGCCACTTAAGTTCATGTAAGTTGTAGGTTTAATCACAGTAACATTGTGCCCCCGTTGCTTAAATTCGCTATAGTAGGCCAACTTGAGCAAGGAGAAACTGGCGCCAGCCTGTTTAACCAGCTCGTCGGCAACCATAAAACCAATATTATGTCGTGTATCGGCATATTCACTGCCAATGTTGCCTAATCCAACGATAAGATAATTCATGCTGCAAAAATAGAAATTTAATAAACAAAAAAAGCACCGAATTTCGGTGCTTTCTGTAGTATTTTAAAATCTTGCTCAGATTATTTTTTACCACCTTTAGATGCTTTAGCAGCTTCTTGTTCAGCTTGACGCAATGCACGAGACATGATTACTGATACGATTGTATCATCAGCATTGTTCAATACTTTTGCGTTTTCCAATTGAATTTGACCTACACGAACTGATTTACCAACTTCTAAAGATTCCATTGGTACGGCAATTTCTTGTGGCAAGTTTGCTGGTAATGCTTTTACGCGTAAATTACGTAATTTTTGAACTAATTTACCCCCCATTTTAACACCTGGAGAAGTTCCTGTTAATTTGATAGGGATATTCAATGATACTTCTTTATCATCAAATAATTCTAAAAAGTCAACGTGTGTAACTAAATCAGTTAATGGGTGGAATTGTGCGTCTTGAACGATAGCTCTTTTAGTTTGACCGTCAATGTTTAATTCAACAATGATTACGTCTGCAGTGTAAAGAACTGGTTTCAAATCAGCTGCGGATACAGAAAGAGCTGTTTGCTCTGTACCACCGTAAAGTACTGCTGGTACTAAACCTTGGTAACGCAATTCTTTTGCATCTCTTTTCCCTACGTTCTGTCTTACAGAACCGCTAATAGCAATTGATTTCATCTTTTAATTTTTTATAAATTTGAGGTGCAAAGATAATCTAATTTCTGATATTATCAAAAAAATACGATTGTTATTGGTTCGAGAACAGGCACTTATTCAAGGTCCTTAATCTTTCCATGTCTATGAACAGACCTATTCAACGCTACTTGGTTTAGCCTAATATATGATCAAATTAATATCAACCCTTATATTAAAACCGGTATAGAGCTCGTTTAACAGGGAAATAACAGGGGGTTAATAGGGGTTTACCCCTATTAACCCCCTGTTATTTCCCTGTTATCCCCTTGTAATCCCCCTTTAAATCCCCTGCTAATATAGGAATTGAGATAAATCAATTGTTAACTTGTGTACGAGATAAAAAAGCTATAAAAAAAAAGACCTTGGCCACTGAGCTGAATGCTTTCTGTACCAAGGTCCAATATCTAGGATCTAAAACGCAAAGATTATTCTACTTCAAATAAATCAGAGATTGAAGAGTGTTGATTTACACTGGTGATTGCTTTTGCAAATAAATCAGCCGTTGATAATACTTTAATTTTAGTCGATTGTTTTGCTTTTTCTGGATCCAATTGAATGGTATCTGTTACGATCATTTCTGACAATACCGAGTTTTCAATTGTTTCATATGCCTTTCCGGATAACACTGCATGTGTACAAACGGCTCTTACGGATTTTGCACCATTTTCCATGATAAGTGCTGCTGCTTTTGAAAGTGTACCAGCAGTATCACAGATGTCATCGATCAAAACAACGTCCTGACCTGTTACGTCACCGATGATAGACATCGATTCGATTTCGTTTGCACGTTTACGACGTTTGTCACAGATAATAACTTCTGCATTGAAAAATTTAGCAAAGGTACGCGCTCTGTATGAGCCACCCATATCTGGGGAAGCAATCGTTAGGTTCGGAAGTTTTAACGATTTGATGTAAGGGACAAAAATGATAGAACCATCCAAATGGTCAACAGGGATATCGAAAAAACCTTGGATTTGTGCTGCGTGTAGGTCCATTGTCATGATACGGTGGATACCAGCTGCAGTCAACAGATTGGCGATCATTTTTGCGCCAATAGCAACTCTTGGTTTGTCTTTTCGATCTTGTCTTGCGAAACCAAAGTAAGGGACTACCGCTGTGATATAATGCGCTGAAGCTCTCTTCGCTGCATCTGTCATCAATAATAATTCAAAAAGATTGTCGGTAGGTTGGTTGGTAGATTGGATGATGAATACATCACTTCCGCGAACTGATTCATTGTAGAATGGTTGAATCTCACCGTCGCTAAAACGCGATAATGTTTTGTCTCCTAGTGGTTTCCCGTAAGATTGTGCGATTTTTTCGGCTAGTTCTGTAGTGCCAGAACCTGCAAATAGTTTAACCGTGTTGAATTGCAAAGGCATGGTTTTGTATATTTATGTTGGGTTATTGTATTGTCGTTTATTCAATATTTTTATTCCCTTACTGTTTTTTAAAGTTAAACATTAAAAAAAATGGATTGTTTTCACAATCCATATACCTTAACTTTAAAAGTTGTCCGACCTGGATTCGAACCAAGACAAACAGAACCAAAAACTGTCGTACTACCCTTATACTATCGGACAATGTCTCTAAAAAGTCAACGTTTCCGCTTTTCTCTTTTTGACGACGCAAAGATAGAGATTTGTTTTAAAAATCAAAATGTAAATTTAAAAAAATCTAAACCCTTTTATAAATAATAAGCCTTGCATATAACGCAGAAAAGGCTTGCATTTGCAAGCCTTTTCTATTGTTTGTTGTCCGACCTGGATTCGAACCAAGACAAACAGAACCAAAAACTGTTGTACTACCCTTATACTATCGGACAAACAATTCAAAAGTGATTGCTATCGTGATGATGTCGTTCACATTTGATGATGCAAATATACGGACTATTCTTATTTCTGCAAATAAAAATGAACTCAAAAGTGTATTAGGGCTGATTTTCAAAGAAATAATTTTTGTTTGCTCCTGAAAATTCAGTGTGCTAACCTTTTTTTTCGGTAAGGAGATCCCATCAACACGTTGTAAAGTGTACAAGTATACTTGGACGTGCTTTCTTTGTCGCCAATATTAGATCGCGTAATGAAATTTTTTCAATTAATATGTGTTAAAAAATCAGAATAAAGTTCATTTCTTATTAACTTATCCTTATTTTCGAGCCGTATTATAATACTTTTTACAGTTATCATTTTATGAACTATACTAAAATCAACAATCTTTTAGGATGGATATGTGCGCTAATAGCAACATTAGCGTATGTCATGACTGCCGAACGATCGACGAGCTGGTGGGACTGTGGCGAGTTTATCGCTTCAGCCTTTAAACTTCAAATTGTGCACCAGCCAGGAGCACCTTTATTCTTAATGATTCAAAATATATTCTCAAACCTTGCCGGTGGAGATGTTACACGAATTGCGTTCTGGATGAATGTAGGATCGGCGGTATGTAGTGGTCTGACCATTTTGTTTTTATTTTGGACAATTACAGCTTTAGCAAAGAAAATCGTTGTAAAGGGTGTTGATGGATCATATACATCAACCGATTTAATCAAAATATTCGGCTCGGGCGCTGTTGGTGCATTGGCTTATGCATTTACGGATACCTTTTGGTTCTCAGCGGTAGAGTCCGAAGTATATGCCATGTCTTCTTTATGTACGGCGGTTGTATTTTGGGGAATTCTAAAATGGGAAAACCACGCCGATGAAGCTGGTTCAGATCGTTGGTTGATCTTTATCGCTTACGTGATGGGGCTTTCTATAGGTGTTCACTTATTGAACCTTTTGGTGATCCCGGCAATAGCTTTGGTGATCTATTTTAAACGTTCGAAAACAGTCACGTCATCAGGAGCCATCAAAGCTTTCTTGATCGGTGTCGTTGTTTTGGCGCTCATTTTATGGGGTATCATTCAATACACCGTTAAAGCGGCAGCCTATTTTGACCTGTTCTTTGTGAATAGTCTGGGAATGGGCTTCGGTACTGGATTTAACTTATTCATGATTTTAGCGGTGGCTCTTTTCGTATATGGTATCTGGTATTCAATCAAAAAGGTCAAACCGATGCTAAATCTGATCTTGATCAGTGCAGCATTTATCATTTTTGGTTATAGCTCTTTTGCCATGATTATGGTACGTGCAAAAGCAAATCCGACGTTAAATAACAGTGATCCAGATAATGCATTTTCTTTTGTAAGTTATCTTGGTCGTGAGCAATATGCAAGTGAGCCTCTTTTAAACGGACCTACATTTGATGCGCAGGTAGTTGATGCCGAGCCGACGTATACGTACAGAAAAGACAAGGACAAGTATACAAAAGTGGAGAACGGCATGGATTATAAATACGATAAAACCATGTTTTTTCCGCGTGTCTACAGTTCACGAGATCAGGGACATATTGAATATTATCGTGATTACTTAAAAATCCCGGAAGGACAGTCGCCGACTTTTGGCGATAACCTGAAATTCTTTTTCAGTTATCAGATTGGACACATGTACGGACGTTATTTCTTATGGAATTTTGCAGGCCGTCAGAATGACCAACAAGGTCAAGGATCATTCACAGAAGGTAATTGGATTTCAGGTGCTAAACCTGTAGACCAAATGCATGTCGGTGGACAAAATGCCATTCCAGATTCATTGAAGACTGATCCTTCGAATAACAAATATTATTTCTTGCCTTTGATCATCGGTCTAATCGGTGCCTTTTGGCATTTTGGAAAGAGACAACGTGATGCGGGAATTGTGGGGTTGTTGTTTTTCTTTACAGGATTAGCAATTGTTTTATATTTAAATCAAAGTCCGCTTCAACCGCGGGAACGTGACTATGCGTATGCAGGTTCTTTTTATGCCTTTGCCATCTGGATCGGGCTTGGGGTTTTCGCTATCGCGGATTATTTAAGCAAAAAAGTGGATGGTAAAGTAGCGGCCGGTGCTGCTACAGTTGCTTGTTTATTGGGTGCTCCGGTATTGCTGGGCTTCCAAAACTGGGATGATCACGATCGTTCGGAGAAAACAACTGCACGTGATTTAGCGAAAAACTATTTAGCATCTTGTGCACCGAATGCGATTTTATTTACTTACGGCGATAATGATACCTATCCTTTGTGGTATGTACAGGAAGTTGAAAATTATCGTCCAGATGTACGCGTGGTGAACTTAAGTTTATTGAGTTCGGACTGGTATATGCGCCAGATGAAGCAAAAAGTGAATCAGGCCGAAGGTTTACCGATCAATATCGATGACGAAAAATTCAAAAAAGGCGTTCGAGAAGTGCTTTATTATCAGGATATGAAGGTTCCCGGACATGTGGATCTGGATTTGATCATGCAGATTTTATTGTCTGACGACCAGAAGAACAAATTGGAATTGAGAGGTGGTAAGTTTGAAAACTTCTTGCCAACCAAAAACTTTAGCCTTCCGGTGAATAAAGAATCTGTTCTGAAAAATAATGTCGTTCCTAAAGCTTGGCAAGAATCTATTGTCGATACCATGAGCTGGACCTACAATAGAAATTATATCTCTAGGGCAGAATTATCAATCTTAAACGTATTGTTGAATAACGATTGGAAACGTCCAATTTATTTTGCGGCAACAGTTCCAAATGATAACTACCTTGGTTTAGATAAATATCTGGTCCAAGAGGGCTTTGCACTGCGTTTAATGCCGATTGCAACTCCTGCCGGGGCGGAAGGTACATTGGTTGATACACAGTCTGCTTATAAAGACATTACTACGAAATACCAATGGGGTAATATGGCACATGCTTCTTACCTGGATCCTGAATCTTACCGCATGATTACCATGATTACAAATACGGTAATGGGCGGTACAGCGACACAGTTGATGATGGAAGGTCATAAGGATGAGGCGCGTAAAGTCGCTGTTGAAACCTTTGAGAAAATGCCAAAACGTGTTTATTTGATGCGTGATATTTTAGGCTATATTCCAATTGTCAATGTGTTGTATGAAACTGGTGAAACGAAGCGTGCAAATGAAATCGTAAACCGTAATCTGAAGTTTATGACCCAAAACATGCGTTGGTATCAGGATATTGCACAAACGAAGCCTGAGCTGGAATATTCAAATATAGGTACAGCATTACGTGCTTTGGGTGCCTATAAGAGTATCTTGGCCTCTACCTCGGAAAAACAATTGCTACAGCAAGTGACCGATTTAGAAAAATCGTATAAACAACAGTATGGTGTTGAGTAACAATTAGAGACATCATTTTAACCGAAGGAGCTGCCCTTTACTACAGGTATTCGAAAGGAAAAACACTTTTTGATGCGATGTAGGAAAGGGCGGCTTTTTTTTGATTATTTTTTCTTAGCTTAACACCATATAAAACCAACCTTAAGTTATGATGAAACGTCAATTAAAATTGTGGGATGCAGTTATGCTGGTCATGGGGTCGATGATCGGAAGCGGTATTTTTATTGTATCGAGTGATATGATGCGGCAGCTGGGATCCGGATATTGGTTGGCGATAGTTTGGTTATTGACCGCATTAGCAACTGTTGCGGCGGCAATCTGCTATGGCGAATTGTCGTCTATGTATCCGAAGGCTGGGGGACAATATACCTATCTGACAGAAATATTTGGGAAGCCAATTGGCTTTTTATATGGCTGGAGTTTATTTACAGTTATTCAAACGGGAACGATAGCAGCTGTAGCTGTAGCCTTTGGTAAGTTTACAGCCTACCTTATTCCGCAGTTAAATGATGCAGCGCCGCTATTTCAGCGTGGAGAGTTTAAGATTACCTGGATACAGATTGTCGCTATGGGTGTTATTATTCTCCTGACCTTTATCAATACAAGAGGGATCAAGAGTGGAAAAGCTGTTCAATCTTTCTTTACTTCAGCAAAAATCATTGCGCTGGTTTTACTGATTTTAGGCGGTCTGTTCTTGATTAAGGAAAATCATTTTTCAGAAAATATGGCTTATGGCTGGGATTCTTTTCAAAATTTGAAAGGTGCTGGCTGGTCGCAGATCTCGGGGGGCGTACTGATGGGGGCATTAGCTGCTGCAATGGTAGGTTCGGTATTTAGTAGTGTGGCCTGGGAAAATGTAACGTTTGTTTCCGGAGAGATTGTCAATCCGCAGCGTAATGTTGTTCGGGCATTGGTTATCGGGACGAGCTTGGTGATGTTGCTCTATATAAGCTGTAATTACATTTACCTAGCGGCATTAAATAGAGAGGAAATTGCTTTTGCGGCAAATGATCGTGTTGCCATAGCGGCGGCTGAAAAAATATTAGGACATACGGGCACGATAGCGATGGCGATTCTGGTTATGATCTCGACCTTTGGCTGTGTTAATGGACTTGCGCTGTCCGGAGCGCGTGTTTTTCAGACCATGGCAAAAGATGGATTGTTTCTGAAGCAGGCGATTCCCAATAACAAATATGATGTGCCCGCACGATCGTTATGGCTTCAGGGAATCTGGGCTTCCTTACTTTGCCTGAGCGGACAATATGGCAATTTACTGGATATGATATCTTTTGTTATTGTTATATTCTATATGATTACAGTGCTGGGCGTTATTATTCAACGTATCCGGAGACCGGATTTGGAACGTTCCTACAAAACCTTCCTCTTTCCGATTACACCAATCTTGTACCTGTTGATAGGTACCGTATTTTGTGTATTATTAATTATCTATAAGCCACAATATACCTGGCCAGGCTTTATACTTGTATTAATCGGTGTACCAGTGTATTTTTTTGCACGGAATAATAAACGTGCCGAGCTAGATGAATAGTCGCTACCTATAGCATTTCGATGTTATGGAATTTGCTGTAAATGGTTGGCAATGCGTATTGTATATAACTTCAAAATCTGGTAATGTGCTGGAATAATGGCTTTGTAAATTTCCCGGAAAGGAAGATAATCTTTGTTTAAATCACTTTTTGTTATTGTGCCAGTTGGATGCAAATATTGAAATTAATTGCCCTTCATGGCTTCGTTTTTGTTAAAAAAAGTGTAGCTTTGCTCAAACATTCCCATAATGAAACAGTCGATTTTATTAGACGGACCAAAATTTCAAATCACAATTCAAAGACTATGTCGTCAATTGATTGAGAATCACGGTGATTTTTCAAATGCTGTCGTCATAGGTATTCAACCCCGAGGAACTTTCTTAGCGAGACGCATCGTCAAAGAGCTTGAACAAATGATCGGAAAAGAGATTTTAGTTGGCGATTTGGATATTACCTTTTATCGCGATGACTTCCGTACGAAAGGGAATACTGGTCCAATCTTAGCAAATAGCACAAATATCAATTTTATTGTAGAAGGTAAAGAGGTGATCTTTATAGATGATGTCTTATGGACAGGACGTACTATTCGTGCGGCAATGGATGCTGTGCAGGCATTTGGCCGTGCAAGAAGAATAGAATTGCTTGTTTTGGTCGATCGCCGGTTTTCTAGACAGATCCCTATTCAGCCCGATTATATCGGAATACAGGTAGATTCTATTGATTCACAAAAAGTAATTGTTAACTGGAAAGAATCAGAGGATCAGGATAGTATTATCTTGATTACAGAAAAGAAGGCGTCAGCTAGGGATTAATAGCGGTGTCATGACGATACTGAAGGTTATTGTTGACCTTTGGAAACAGGCACTTTCAATAAAACCTTCATGACTTCGCAGACGCCAACAGCAATGAAAGCAAACTGAAGGTTCTTTCTGGCCAATAAGATCAGACACTTTCAGAAAAAAAATGATTAGTAAATATTTGAATATACTATAAAATGTCATCTGTAGCAGAACAATTAAGTACCCGCCATTTATTGGGGATCAAAGATCTAAATGAGAACGATATCCAATTGATCCTGGATACAGCAAGTAATTTCAAAGAGGTATTAAATAGGCCAATTAAAAAGGTTCCGTCATTACGGGATATTACGATTGCCAACGTGTTTTTTGAAAATTCTACACGTACACGCTTGTCTTTTGAACTAGCTGAAAAGAGGCTTTCTGCGGATATCGTGAATTTTGCAGCATCCTCCTCTTCCGTAAGTAAGGGGGAGACACTCATCGATACGGTGAACAATATTCTGGCCATGAAGGTTGATATGATTGTAATGCGACATCCCTATGCTGGGGCTGGGGTATTTCTAAGTAAACATGTTGATGCACAGATTGTCAATGCAGGTGACGGAGCACATGAACACCCTACACAAGCTTTGCTTGATTCATTTTCAATTCGTGAACGCTATGGCGATGTAGCTGGTCGTAAAGTAGCTATTGTTGGGGATATCACACATTCACGCGTTGCCTTGTCGAATATCTTATGTCTTCAAAAGCAAGGTGCTGAAGTGATGGTTTGTGGTCCGACCACATTAATTCCTAAACATATTACCTCATTGGGTGTAAAGGTAGAGCATGATTTGAGAAAAGCGCTGAACTGGTGCGATGTTGCAAATATGTTACGGATTCAATTGGAGCGTCAGGATATTGCCTATTTCCCTTCCTTAAGAGAATATTCCATGCTATATGGATTGAATAAAGAGATTTTGGATTCTTTAGAGAAGCCAATTACAATTATGCACCCCGGACCAATCAATCGAGGGGTCGAAATCACATCGGATGTCGCGGACAGCGAACATTCAATTATTTTGGATCAGGTTGAAAATGGTGTTGCTGTGCGCATGGCTGTCTTGTATCTACTAGCAGGGCAACGCGGATAGTTGAAATTGGTTTCGCCCTGCGTTAATGCACGTGGGAGACTAAATAACACTGTTTTCTAATGCTACAATAGTATGCCTGACTTTATTTTTTGTCGGGCATATTTTTTGTGCAAAATTTCCGTTATAATACAGGATTATTCACAGATGTTAATAACTTTTGTGTAAAATAGCTCAATTAAAGTATAATTTAGTAAAATGAATAAAACTATCTCCCTAAGAAGTGGAGATTTGAATTGATTTTCAATAAATTTGGGGCTATCTTAAAGCCTTTCATGGCTGAGAAGCTTTTGATAAATTCGCCGGTTAAAGCAAATTTATCGCGGGTTGGAGGGAGATTCATTTACATTTGCAGATAAATAACATATTAAGGTTTCACATATTATGTATAAGAAGATTTACCAGGTGGGAGTTGCATTAACCGTTATGGCGACGCCAGCATTAGCGCAACAGACAGAATGGCAACAAATCAACAAGGCGTACAAAACAGGAATGGAATTGTATGAACGCGGAAAATTTAGTTCTGCTTCAGCCCAATTTGACCGTGTTGAAGCTTTGCGGACAAAATCCAACTTGCAATTGGACGAAACAGAGGAACTTTCTTTGTTGAAAGAGAACGTACGGTATTATCAAGCAGTTTGCGCACTGGAATTGGGCGAATCTGATGCCGAAAACCGTTTTCTGAAATACATTAAGGATTTCCCTGTCAGTGCAAATGCTAAAGCAGCTTATTTTCAAATCGGTAAATCCTATTATGCTAAAAAAGATTATGTTAAGGCCTTAGAGTGGTTTAATAAGATCGATAGCAAAAATTTAGCAGGTAAAGAAAATGTAGAATATCGCTTTAAATATGGATACGCTTCCTTTATGACTAAAGACTATAAAACGGCGAAACCATTATTTGAAGGATTGAAAGATCAAAAAACTGAATTTCAGGAAGCTTCCATCTATTATTACGCGTATCTTTCTTACTTAGACGCCGAGTATAAAACGGCGTTGAATGAATTTGAGCGTTTGAATGGATCCAAACAATTCGAAAATAGTTACCCCTATTATATCACTGCTTTGTATTTCTTGGATAAACGCTACGACGATGTATTGGATTATGCATTGCCAATTTTGTCGCGGACAAAACAAGAAAATGAAACAGAGATGTTCCGTATTATAGCGGCAACATACTTTATCAAAGGTGATTTAAAAACATCAAAAGAGTATTACGATAAATTCCAGGCACAAGATCAAGGTAAGACGCAGAATAATCAGGATAGCTACCAAATCGGTTACATCGCTTACAAATTGAAGGATTACGATAAAGCGATCACGGAATTGGAAAAAATGACCGAGCCTGACGCTTATTATCAGTCTGCGATGATTACCCTAGGTGATGCTTTCTTGAAGAAAGGCAATAAGCAATCTGCGCGTAATGCATTTTTCCGGGCTTCGAAATTGGATTTTGATCCGGCAATGCAAGAAGAGGGCTTATTCAACTATGCTAAGCTTTCGTATGAGTTGGAATTCCACCAAGTGGCTTTGGCTTCTACACAAGAATACTTGAAAACGTATCCAAAATCGAAACGTTTGGAGGAAGCGAAAACTTTACTTGCTGAAGTATTGTTGAGTACAAAAAACTACCGCGAAGCAGTTGATATTTTGGAATCTATCCCTAAACGTGGAAAAGAAGCAAACGCAGCTTATCAAAAGGTAACCTACTACAGAGGTTTGGAATATTATAACGAGCGTGCTTTTGAAAATGCAATTTCCCTATTCATGCGCTCCGAAGAGTTCCGTTATGACGAGGAAATTTACGCTTTAGCCACCTATTGGAAAGCGGAAGCCATGTACGAAGTTCGTAAATATGGTGAAGCGGTTACAAATTTCAATAAATTCTTACGCTTGCCGGGAGCTAGCAAAACGGATGTGTATGGCTATGCCAATTATGCGTTAGCCTATGCGGCTTTCCGTAATGGTAACTACAGCACGGCGGCAAATTACTTCGAGCGTTTCTTAGCGTCTGGTGGTTCGAAAGGAATTGAAATGAATACACGTAATGATGCAATTGCACGCTTAGGTGATTCTTATTTCTCTTCGAAAAACTACGGTAGAGCATTAACAGAATACAATAAGTTAATCTCTTCTAAAGCTCCTAGTCAGGATTACGCTTTATTCCAACGTGGTATTATTCAAGGATTACAAGGGGATAACAATGGTAAAATTTCAACATTGAATGCTGTTATTGCGCAATTCCCGAGTTCGAATTATGCCGACGATATTGCTTTTGAGATTCCTTATACACGTTTCTTGATGGGAGAAAGTGATCAGGCAATTGCAGGCCTTCAAACAATGGTTGAAAAATATCCGCGCAGTAGTTATGTGCCACGTGCTTTGGTGACGATTGGTCTGGTTCAATATAATCAAGATAACAATGATGCTGCATTGGCAACTTTCCAACGTGTAGTTGACCAATATGCATCAACAGATGAAGCAAGACAGGCCATGCGTTCCATTGAGAACATCTATTTGGACAAAGGCGATGCAACAGGATATATCAAATATGCAACGGGAACAAATTTAGGTGACGTTTCGAAATCTGAACAAGATTCACGCTCATTCTCGACTGCGACGACTTTATTCTCCAGAGGTAATTATCAAGGGGCGGTGGAAGCTGTAAATGCATATTTCGACAAATTCCCGAAACCAAATCAAGAGAAATATGCACGTTTTGTTCGTGCTGAAAGTAACGCAGCTCTGGGTAATACAGAAGATGCATTACATGATTACAATATTATCTTGAATGACTGGACGTCTCCTTATACAGAACGCACGTTGATTTCGGTTTCCAATTTATATTTGAAACAAAAGAAATATAACGAAGCGACACAGTTGTTGAAAAAACTGGAGCTTACTTCTGAGTATAAGGCTAACTATGGTTTCGCAATCAATAACTTAATGGTCTCTTATTTTCAGATTGGGGATTATAAAGAAGCCTTAAATTATACCAATGCTGTCAAGAATTACGAGAAGTCTTCGGAAGAGGAGATCGCAAATGCCTTCTTGTATGCCGGCAAATGTTATGTGAAGCAGAATAAGAAAACTGAAGCCATGAAAGAATTCAGTTTAGCAGCATTGAAGAGCCGTACCGTCTTCGGTGCAGAAGCAAAATACAATGTTGCAGTGCTTCAATTGGAAAATAAACAATACGATGCTTGTATTAAGACAGCTATGGATCTATCTGATAATTTCTCTTCGTACGAATATTGGGTAGCGAAAAGTTTTATCACTATGGCAGATGCTTATGCAGGTAAGGGGGATACTTTCCAAGCAAAAGCTACACTTGAATCGATTGTGGATAACTATGATGCGAAAGATGATATTTTGCCAGCAGCAAAAGAACGTCTAAATAAATTGAACAACAAAAAGAAATAGGATACAATGAAGAAGTTGCAAAATAGAAACGTGAAGAAATATACTTTAGCAGCGCTTTTGATGGGCGTGGGATTGAATTCTTTTGCACAGGAAACAGGCAAGAAGAATGATCCTGAAAAACCGGTCACTATCGATTCTTTTGATGTTGTTCGTGATTATAAACCAATTCTTGCGGATGCTGTAAAAATCCGCCGCAGTCCGGATATGACCAACAAACGGGAATACCAACCCAAATTGTCCTACAACAATATTTTGGACAAGAAATTGGATATCAATACGGGGTTGAAACAATTGAATGTACAGGAGATTCCTTTTGCGCAACCTTTTGAGCATAGTAGCAACTATGTCAAATTTGGTATCGGTAACTATAACAGTATATTGGGAGAGGCTTATTTAGCTTCTGAGCAGTTTGAAAACACACGATTTGGCTTATTTGCAAAGCATTTGAGCCAAAAGGGTAATATTGATGGACAGAAGTTCAGTACACAGGATATCGGTATCTTTGGTCGCCGTGTATTGGATGCCGTAACCGTTAAAGGTACCATCGGATACAATCGTTATGGAACGAATTTCTATGGTCAGACTTTTGACCAATCGGGAACAACTTTGTTGAATACAACTCCGGATAAACAGACCTTTACAGATATCTATTTGAATGGAGAGCTCTCAAGTAATGTGGATCCGAAGAATGAGCAGGCATTAAGCTATTCCGCAAAAGTTGATGGCTATTTGTTTAAAGATGCCTACAAAGCCAAAGAAAATTCGATCGCATTATCCGGTTATTTGAATAAGCGTTTAAGTGCATTCAATGTTGGGGCAAATTTAAGCGTGACAATGAATAACGTGAAAGATAGCGCTGAGGTAAAAAATCATTTGGCGGTTATCAATCCATATATTCGTTTTAAGGGCGACAACTATAACGTAACCTTGGGTGCGAATTTAACTTCTGAATTTGGCGATAGCTCAAGATTCAATATTTTCCCATCGGTGGAGGCTGATTTTGCATTGGCACCTGAATACATCTCTTTGTTTGCCGGGATTAATGGTGGCGTAAAACAAGCTTCTTTCCGTAGTTTCGCTAAAGAAAATCCGTATTTGGCTCCTAACGCTAAAATGATCAACTCGATTGAGAAAATGAATGTTTATGCAGGTTTAAAAGGAAATGCCGGTGCAACATTTGGTTATAAAGTAAAGGTATTCTACAAGCAGATTGAAGGACTGCCTTTATTTAAAAATAGTGCATTTGGCGATAGTCAAAATGGTTATGTGCCTTGGGCTTTTGATGTCGTTTATGATGGCGTGATCAATAAGGCTAAACATATGGGATTGGAAGGAGAAATCAATGTACGTCTTTCACAGCTGGTTAATCTAGGCGGAAAAGTGTATATAGACGATTATAAATTGAGTGATGAGGAAGAAGCATGGGGCTTGCCCAAATTCCGCATGCAAGCTAATGCACGCTTCAATATTTCCGATAAATTTTTCGTAGATGCTGAACTTTCTACACAAGGCAATACCTATGCATATATTTATGATTATAACACAGATGGCAGTCGTATTGCCAACAGTGGGCATAAGGCAACAATAGGTTCATTTGCTGATCTTAATGCGGGCGCAGAATACCGAATCAAAAAACAATTTGGTATTTTCGTCAAAGCAAATAACATTTTTGGAAAAGAATACGAACGTTATATGTATTACCCAAGATTGGGCTTTAATGTAATTGGTGGTCTTAATTATTCGTTTTAACGAATTAAGATTATAAATTTGCATCTTAAACATAGTGCGCGATGAATCTAGGCAAAAACATCAATAGTTTATTAAAACGTTATGCGGAAGTATACGTGCCCGGAATAGGTGTGTTCAAACGAATTCATTCTCCGGCTCAGTTCGATAAACAAAATAATGTGTTTTTGCCACCAATTTCTTATGTTGAGCTGGACTACTCTGCTCAACATGGGTTTAATATTGTTCATTATATCCAACAGCAGGAAAACTTGGGCCTAAATCAGGCACAACAGATCTTGTCGGAAACTGTTGAGAACCTGCGGGCTGATTTGGGGCAATTTGGACAGGTCAAATTGGATGATCTTGGCTTATTGATTAGTTATGGTGCAAGTTTAGTCTTCAAACCCTTGGATCTATCTGGATTCGATTTCCAGCCCGTTACAAATCTTGTTGCACCAGAGATTGAAACAGTCGTTTCTTCTTTGGAAGAAGCGAAAGAAGAAGAACTTACGAACTTAGCTGTTGAAGATGACCCTGTTGTTGAAGAAGATCCTGTAGTGGAAGCTGATCATAACATAGAGCCTGTCGGGGAGTCTATTTCGGATACGGCAGATGATCAAGACGAAACGATCGAGGTTGAAGAGGAAACTGAAACAGCACACGAGCCGGCCGTTGTAAAGGATCCTGTATTGAATGAGACTGTACAGGAAACTGAATTGGCAAATGATCTTAATGATGATGAAACCGAAGAATCTCCATTAACAAAAGAGGAAACGGAGGAGCTTGAACCTGTGGAGGCAGCTTTGATAGCTGGTAGTAATCAATCGGTTACTCCAGAGGAAGAAATCACTTCAAAAAAAGAAATCGGTGCTATTGCGTCGGCTAACGCCAATTCGGCATATGCACCAAATATCTATGAGGAAGAGCCGCGTAATTCAAATGCGATCTGGTATTGGATGACTGGAATTATTGTGCTGGCAATGGTTGCTGTTGCGGTCGTTTACACCAATCCTGCATTAAAGGATTCGTTATTCGGGTCGACCAAACCTGTCGTAAAGACGGCAGATACCCTTGTTCAACAAAAGCCGATCATACCTGCTGATACCTTGTCCAATACGCAAGCCGATAGTTTAAAGCAAGTCGATTCATTGGTTAAGCGTAATGTAGCCGATTCTGTTAAAAAGACAGCTGCTGTACCAGCGACCAATGCTGCAGCAAAACCTCCGGTTCTGGAAGCAAATCCTGTGATTAAGGAGTCCATTCCTGTTGCTCAACCGCGATACCAGGTGGTCATTGGATCAGCAAAAACTATGGCAAGCGCCGAGCAGGAGGCACAACGTCTTCGTGCGATGGGCTATAAAACAGCACGGGCAGTTGAAGGGAAAAATAAAAAAGATAGAAAGAAAATTATCTTAAATACCTACATGACAAATGAGGAAGCACAGCTTGCGAAGAAGTCGGTACTCAATAAAATTAAGGATGCTTGGGTAGAAAAGATCTTATAAAAGTTAAAACTATATAAAACTATTAATAATTATGTCATTAGTACAAGATACAGCACGGGTTGCTGTGGATTCGTTTAATCAAGCTGCACAACAACCATTACCTGCTGCTGCGCCTACAGAAAACATGAGTTTGATCGATATGATGATCAAAGGGGGATGGATTATGGTTCCAATCTTACTGTTGTTCTTTATTGGATTGGTTATCTTTTTTGAGCGTTATTTGACGATTCGTCGTGCTGCAAAATATGATAACAGCTTAATGTCGCAAGTAAAGGCAAATGTGTTGTCGGGGAACTTGGATTCAGCGTTAGCTGTAGTTCGTTCAAGTAACTCAGCTTTGGGACGCATGTTGCAAAAAGGCTTATTGCGTGTCGGCAGACCGATCAAAGATATTGAAGGAGCGATCGAAAACGTGGGTAAATTGGAAGTTGCCAAGTTAGAAAAGAACATCAATATTTTGGGTATTATTGCTGGTATTGCCCCTATGCTTGGTTTCGTAGGTACGATCTTTGGAGTAATTAAGATTTTCCACGACGTGGAATTAGCAGGTGGTATTGATATTGCTTCTGTATCTGGGGGACTATATGTAAAAATGGTATCGTCTGCATCAGGTCTTGCGGTGGGTATCTTAGCTTATTTAGGCTACCATATCCTGAATATGATGGTGGAACGATTGATTTTACGGATGGAAACGGATGCAGTAGAATTTATTGATTTATTGGATGAACCCGGAAGATAATGAACTTACGAAGTAGAAAAAATAAACCATCTGCGGAAGTACATACTTCAGCGCTGAATGATATCATGTTTTTCCTGATGTTATTCTTCCTGTTGGCTTCTGCAGTTTCTAATCCGCAAGTGGTGAAGCTATTGTTGCCAAAGTCAAGTGCGGGAGAACAATCTGTTGCTAAAAAGACCGTCACGGTATCGATTACAAAAGATTTGGGCTATTTTATTGATAAAACACCCGTTCCAATTGAAGGATTGGAGGCTGCAATTCAATCCCAAATGGCTGCAGGCGAGGAAGTGACAATTATGCTCTATGTCGATAATACGGTTCCTATTCAAAATGTTATTTCTGTTATGGATGTAGCTAATCGATTGAAGATTAAAGTGGTATTGGCAACAGAACCCAAAAAAGATAAGTAAGAATAATTAAACTTTTTGAGAGTTTATTGTTCATATGTTAATATAGGAGATTAATGCGATGAGATATCATCTTCAACATGAAGAAAATAATTTCCCCAAAGCGCTGGGGATATCGACTCTAGTCATGGCATCGTTGCTCTTGATTGGTTTTTTTGTTGTTTTTAAGGCACAGGCTCCGGATGAATATGGAATGGGGGGAATGATCGTTAATTATGGGACATCACCCGAAGGTATGGGGGATGACTATATGAGCGTTGAGGAACCTTCTGTAGATCCCAATGCGAATAATGAGCGCCCAGACCGTATCGATCCTGTCGAAACACCTACCCCAACTCCAACGCAACAAGTTGCGGAGAAGGCAGTCGCTACGCAAGATCTGGAAGATGCTCCTGCGGTAACAAAAACCGAAAAAAAGGTAGTATCAAAGGCGCCTGAAACCACCAAAGAAGTGAAGGAAGTGGCTCCGCAGGCAAACGCTAAAGCACTTTTTAAAGGGAATAAAAATAATGGTAAAGGAGCTGGTGATGGTACAGGAACAACACCTGGAAATCAAGGTTCCAAACTAGGTGATCCTTTAGCAAGTAATTATGGCGAAGGAGGATCTGGAAACGGTAACATGATGTTGTCTATTGAAAACCGAAGCTTTACGCAACGGCCAAGTATCGACGACAATGGACAGCAAGCAGGAAAGGTTGCTGTGGAGTTTAGAGTCAATAAGCAAGGGGTTATCACCTATGCGCGTGCTGGTGTAAAAGGAACGACGATCACCGATCCATCGTTATTGGAGAAATGTGAGCGTGCTGTACGTGGCGCTAGGCTAAACCAATTGCCGAATGCTCCCGACTCACAGACGGGACGGATTGTGTTCAATTTTAGATTAAGATAAAAATCATTCACATGAATGCTTATAATGAGGCAATTGAGTATCTGTATACTCGATTGCCTATGTTTACAAGGGATGGCGCCTCTGCCTTCAAAAAAGACCTTGACAATACCATCAAACTTTGCGCTGCGTTGGACGACCCACAGCGAAAATTCAAAACTTTACATATTGCTGGCACAAACGGAAAGGGATCTACCTCCCATATGTTGGCCGCTATTTTGGCCGAAGCAGGCTATAAGACCGGTCTCTATACTTCACCACATTTACTGGATTTCAGAGAACGTATTCGTGTCAATGGAAAGTTATGTGAGCAAGAATTTGTTGTCGATTTTGTCAATACCCATCGCGAGCTTATAGAAGAAGTCAGTCCATCCTTTTTCGAAATTACTGTAGCCATGGCTTTTGATTATTTCGAGAAGAAAAAGGTTGATATCGCTGTCATTGAAGTCGGCCTTGGCGGGCGTTTGGATAGCACCAATATTATTCAGCCTTTGCTGTCCGTAATTACCAATATCGGTTTTGATCACATGAATCTTCTCGGTAATACACTGGCAGAAATTGCTGCGGAGAAGGCGGGAATTATCAAAAGAGATACACCTGTCGTTATTTCGGAATATGCCGAAGAAACGGCTGCTGTGTTTGTGGATAAAGCAGCGATGGAGCATGCGCCGATACAATTCGCTTCTGACAAGTATGAGACCAAGATGCTGGCAGTCGACCAAGATTATTTAACAGTGCAGGCTATTGATCCTAACGGTCATCAAGCAACATATCAGCTCGATCTTAAAGGCTCTTATCAGGTGAAAAATCTTGCCGGCGTGTTATTAGCTGTGGATGAGTTACGTCAACTGGGCTTTGAGATCAGTGATCAACATATTCATCGCGCGCTGAAAAACGTGCAAACAAGTACAGGAATTCAAGGGCGGTGGCAACAATTGTCTAAGGATCCATTTATCATCTGCGATACAGGGCATAACGAGGACGGAATTCATGAAGTGCTCAAAAATTTGGCGACAACGGTTTATGATAAATTGCACTTTGTGATAGGGGCAATGCGTGATAAGGATTTATCCCATATGTTGCCTTATCTGCCGAAGGATGCAATCTATTATTTCTCCGCTCCGGATATGCCGCGTGCAATGCCAGCGGATGTGTTGCGAAAAGAAGCTTTGGAATTTGGTCTAGTTGGACTCGATTATCCATCCGTGGAAGCCGCGTTTGATGCAGCAAAAGAGGCGTATCAGCAAGGTAACCTAATTTTTGTTGGCGGAAGCAATTTTGTTGTTGCGGAAGTGCTGGCTAGTTTGACGCACGACTAGGAATATCACCTTTTCTCGCAAATAAATCTGCGGGAGGAATTAGAAATTGATCATAAAAAGGGAGCTGCATGACGTGCAGCTCCCTTTTTATACTTTTGTACCGTTGGTCATTAGTCATTGATTGTCAATTCACCACGAATATCCTTTTCAATCCAATAGGCGACTTCTTTTTGATCTTCTAACTCACCTTGAAGATACATCAATTTAGTTACTGCCGCTTCAAATGTAAGGTCGTAGCCATTGAGCACGCCGATAGATTTAAGTCCTTGTGAAGTCTCATAACGACCTAATTCAACAGACCCTACTTTACATTGTGAAATGTTGAGGATATTTTTACCTTGTTCAATGGCTTCCTTCAATAAATCCAGAAACCAGGTGTCGGTGGTTGTATTGCCCGATCCAAATGTTTCCATAACAATGGAGCGGACATCGGAATCCAGGACTGCTTTGATAGTTTGTGCAGAGATTCCCGGAAATAATTTTAATACAGCTACCCTGTTGTCCAGTTTGGTATGTAGGATAAATTCTTTATCAATATTATTTAATAAAGCATCTGTATTGTATTTGAGGTGAATACCAGCTTCGACCAATACAGGATAGTTTGGCGATCTAAAGGCCTCAAATTTGGCCGAATTATATTTAAATGAGCGATTGCCGCGGAATAATTTATTGTCGAAAAGAATACATACCTCTTGGATAATGGAGATGCCATCCTGCTTCGCCGAAGCGATTTCCAACGCTGTCATCATATTCTCCCTGGCGTCCGTTCGGATCTCACCGATAGGTAGCTGAGAGCCGGATAAAATGACCGGTTTTTGGAGTCCTTCCAACATAAAGCTCAGTACGGAGGCCGTAAAAGCCATTGTATCGGAACCGTGTAGAATAACAAAACCGTCGTAATTCGCATAGTTATCCTTAATAATTTGTGCCATTTCAATCCATATTTCAGGCTTCATGTTGGATGAATCGATAATAGGTTCGAAAGAGTGCACGGTCAGCTTATAGTCTAAGCGACTTAAATCAGGGAGATTACGTTTGATCAATTCAAAGTCGAAAGGAACGAATGTTCCTGTTTCATCTTTAACCATTCCAATGGTCCCACCTGTGTAGATAATAAAGATATTATGCATTGAGTTTTGAAATTATATACCAAATATACGTTTTGAATTTTCTGTTGTGATTTCGGCGACCTTCTCGACGGAAATCTGATGCAGATCAGCTACTTTTTGAGCGACGTAAACCAAATAGCTGCTCTCATTTTCTTTACCGCGGAAAGGGACAGGTGCCAGATAGGGTGCATCGGTCTCAAGAACGATATGCTTCAAGTCGATTTCTTTAACGACTTGATCTAAGCCCGCTTTTTTAAAGGTAACGACCCCGCCAATACCAAGGGCGAACCCTAAATCGATCGAATGATGGGCCTGCTCCAGGCTGCCCGTAAAGCAGTGCAGAACGCCAAACAGTCTGTCGTCGTGGAGTTCTTCCAATAATTCGAACAATTCAGTAAAGGCTTCCCGACAATGGATATCGATTGGTAAATTTAATTCTTTAGCCCATTGAACCTGAGTTCGAAAGGCATCTTTTTGAATTTCAAGCGTGCTTTTATCCCAATAAAGATCCAGCCCAATCTCACCTATGGCATGGACTTTGTTTGTTTCCAAGCTCTTTCGGATGGTTTCTAACTCTTCCACATAGTTTTCCTTTACGTCGCAGGGATGTAATCCAAGCATGGGAAAACAATGTTCTGGATAAGCTGCTACGGTATCAAATACAGGTTTTATGGAAGCGCTATTCACATTCGGCAAAAAAAGGCGTTGTATGCCATTATCAAAGCAACGTTGTAGATGTTCTTGCAGTTTTTCGGTTCCTGCATGGTAATAAATGTGTGTGTGTGTATCTGTAAGCAACATAGTTTTCTGCGTGGAAGCAGTGGGTTAGGGTAAAAACTTGTTTTTATTATTATCGAATAAAGTGGTAGACTTAATTACCAAAATTTCAATTCGATCTCCAAAGATAACTTATTAATTAGCAAAAATGAAAATTAATACAGGATTCCTTCGATTGAGATGAATTCCTTTTTCGTATCTTGGAAAACGCCATTAGGAGGAGGACCGCCCCTTCATGCCATGAGGACAGTAGTAACGATTATTATTGCCCCTTGGAAAGATAGGTCGTAATAAAAAGAGTCAGAAGTCAAACATACCGTAAGATTTACTGTTAAACAGATAAAAGAGGCGGTTGTTGTCCTATTTTTATAAGAATAAATGAATCATATGATGAATAAGAGGTTATGCCTGGGTTTGTTGACTTTGGCGTCGGTTATGTTTATAAACAAACTACATGCGCAATCATTGATTGACCCATCGGTAAAAGACATTATTCAAAAAGCCTTTCAGACAAATAAAGAATTGAAATTGAAGGCTTACGAAGTCGATAAAGCACATCTGGAAGCTGATGGTGTTAAAGCAAATCGGTTGCCGCACGTCTCCGCACTCGGGCTATACGGTTATGTACATAGCAATGGGAGTATTGATATTCCTACAGTTAATATTCCTTTGTTGAACCTAGGCCTGTTTGAAGGAGCAACAGGATTTAGTATGCATGGGCAAGCTGCTTATGCGGGAGTGTCTGTAAAGCAGATTATCTTTTCCGGATTACAGATTCCGAATGGAATAAAAGCATTGCAGGAGAAAGCTGCGGCACAACAATATTTAGAATCGGCCAGTCGAGAGACACTCTCTAAGGATATTATAGCATCATTTGATCAATTAATGTTGTTGGATGAGGTGGATAAATTAATTGTAGATTCTGAAAAGCGATTAAAAAAAGAACAGGAAAAAGTGAATAAAGCGATTCAAAATGGACTTGCAATACCTTATGATAGAGATAAATTGAAATTGGCATTACTGGAATTGGAAGAGAAAAAGGTAGAACTTTCTGGCAATCGGGATTTGTTGTGCCAAAAGATCGAACAAGAAACTGGCGTGTCTTTTCAGGAGGTTGGTGGAATTCATTATGGACTTAAACCTATATTTTTGTCAGAGCTACCACGTGATGTCGAACAAAGATCCGAATTGAAAGCGCTAGATGCTTCTTCAAAAGCGTATGAATATCTGTATAAAAAAGAAAAGGGGGGAGCTCTTCCTGCTGTCTTTGCCTTTGGATCTGCAAACTATCTGAATGTTTTCAATTCTAAACTCACGGTGAAAGACCAACCCCTGTTTGGTACAGTCAATTTGCCACTTAATTCCATCAAGGGAAGTCCCAATGTCATGGTCGGCGTAGGGGTTAAATGGGATCTCTATACCGGCGGGGAACATCACAATAAGATTAAGCAAGTCAAACTCGATCAACATATCAATACGACCAAGCGGGAAGATACGCAGGAAAAGTTAAATCTATTATTGAGCAAGAATACAGTCACCTATACGACTGGCAACCAAAAGTTGAAAGTGGGAGAACAGCAGTTGAAAGTTGCCGAAAATAACCTTTCTATGGCTGTTAAACAGTATCAAGCCGGCTTAATAGATGTTACGGAGTTGTTGGCTGCTGAAAACGATTGGTACAAAGTTAATTTGGGTTATTTTAACAATGTATTGCAGCAACGTACTGCTGCGGTCGAATTACTACATACATCAGGAAAATTATTACAAACTATACATGAGTAACATGAAGAATTTATATGGGATATTATCGCTGTTTATTTTTGTTTCTTGTACAAATCAAGTGAAGGAGAAGCCTATTGAAGGTAAGGTGGAGCGTGAGCAGGTGACGGTTGTGACAAAGGTCCCGGGAAAAATTGCGAAGCTTCTGGTTGAAGAAGGGGACTTTGTGCATGCGGGTGATACCTTGGCTATTTTGAGTATTCCCGAAGTGGATGCTAAAGAAGAACAGGCAAAAGGGGCACTACAGTCTGCTGATGCACAATATAACATGGCAGTCCGGGGCGCTACGAAAGGACAACTCGTGCAATTGCAAGCGAAGGTAGATGGACTTAAGGAACAATATGAATTTGCGAAAAAATCTATAGGTCGGTTGGATGCCCTTCTGCAGGACAGTCTTATTCCACAACAAAAGTACGACGAGACCTACGCCAAATATCAGGGAGCCAAAAATCAATATCTTGCAGCACAGGCTGAATTAGCTGAAGCAAGGGGTGGGGCTAGACAGGAACAGCAGATTATGGCCTTGGGGCAAAAAGAACGTGCACTTGGAGCGATCTCTGAAGTCAATGTTGCTGCGCAGGAGAAATATGTCATTGCTCCACAGGACATGAGTGTGGAGACGATTAATCTGAAAGTCGGTGAATTGGCGATGGCTGGTTATCCCATTATAAATGGTTTCCTCGATCGATCGACCTATTTTAGATTCACATTGCCCGAAAATAAAATGGGGAAACTTCAAAAAGGAGAGGTCGTGGAGGTAGAAATTCCTTATTTGAATCACAAAAAGGTTAAAGCGAAGGTGATTAGTATTAAAGCCTTAAATTCGTATGCAAGCATCGCCTCAGCTTATCCTGATTTCGATCCGCAACAGGCTGTATTTGAATTGAAGGTTATCCCTGAAGATGCTGCCGGTAGCAAAGATTTGTTAACAAAAACGCTTGTGGTTCTCCATGCGAATTAAAGAGCTTGACTGTGAAAAAATTTTTAGAATTGATCCAACGAGAGTTTAAGCTCTTCTTCAATAATAAAGTGCTATTGATGCTTTTTCTGGGGGCACCTGTATTGTACGGTGTTTTGGTGGGGCACGTCTATCAACAAGGTAAGGTAACGCAGATGCCGATCATTGTGGTTGATGAGGATAATAGCCCCTTAAGCAGTTCATTTATTGATATGCTTTCCGATAATGAGAGTATTGACGTTGCCCGTGTATTACCGTCCTTATTTGATTCAAAAGATATTGCCATGCAATATGAGGCAACAACGATTGTGCATATTCCTAAGGGTTTTGCATCTGGAGTACAACAGGGACGTTTGCCCGAAATGACTGTTTTCGTAGATGGTGCCAATACGTTGACCTCCAATACAGCCATGATGGCTGTTAATGTTTGTGCCTCGACGTTGAAAGCGGGCATACAGATTCAGGCTCAAATGAAACGTGGTGTTCCCGCAATGATTGCTGCACAGCAGTACGAACCTTTTAAGACAACTTTTGTTAAGCAAAATATCCGAAGTGGAAATTACCTGTATTTTATGCTGCCGGGAGTGCTTATTACCGTGCTGCAGCAGGTCTTGCTCTTAGGCTTGGCTTTGTCTTTTTCCTCGGAGTTTGAAGGCAATACATTTCCAGAGCTTGTACGTAAAATCGGTAATCCAATTGGGCTTATTCTTGTTAAGATATTACCTTATGTTTTGATGTCTATTGGTATTCTGGTTTTATATTGGGGTTTTGGTCAGTATTACCGTATGCCTTTACAGGCCGAGTTTGGGCGCTTTGTCCTGTGTACTTTCGTCTTTCTGCTCGCCGTATGTTTTATCGGTGTACTCGTCAGCATTGTCCTACCTTCGCAATTGAAATCGACAGAAGTCCTTATGGTAATTGCAACGCCAGCATTTATCTTGAGTGGCTTTACCTGGCCGTCGAGTCTAATGCCAGGATGGGTACAGGCAATAGCAAATGTAATCCCATCAACCCATTATCTACGAATTTTTAGGTTAATGTTTATTCAGCATGCTGAAAATTACCATACCGATAAGGCCCTGATCGCGTTAACCATCATTATGATCATCAGTTTTATATTGGCCGTAGTAATACTGTGGCTAAAAATACGGAAGATCAAAAAAGAAGATAAGAAGGTTAACGCATAACCAATAAAAACAGGAATAACAAAAAAGCGGTTTCATTTTGGTGAAACCGCTTTTTTGTTAACTGAAATTTACAGTCAAATTATTTTTTTGCTGCTGGAGCTTTCGTTGCAGGAGCTGTTGCCGCTGGAGCAGTAGTTCCAGTAGGCGCTACCATGCCTGGAGTTGTTGCTGTAGGAGCAGGAACTTTTCCAGGTTTAATATCCAATACTTCTACTTCAAATACTAAAGGAGCATATGGAGGGATAACACCTGAAGGGCGATCGCCATAAGCCAAAGATGAAGGAATGACTAAAGTTGCTTTTGTACCTTTGTTAAACAATTGGAAAGCTTCAGTCCATCCTGGGATCACACCATCAACACCTAATTGGAACTTTAATGCCTCATAAGGACGTTGAGGGTTGAAAACTTTCTCTTTTTTAGCTACATCTGGAAGATTTGTATCAAATACTTTTCCTGTAGTTAATGAACCTACATAGTTCACATGAATAGAATCACCTACTTTTGCATTTGTTCCTGTTCCAGGTTTCGTGATTACGTATTGAAGACCTGAAGCTGTTTTTGTTGTTTTCAAGTTTTTATCCTTGATATATTTTTCAAGTTTAGCTGGTTCAGCAGCTTTGTGTTTGTTTAATTCTTCTTCAAAATATTTCTGAACTTGTTCGCCCAATTGTTGGTCTGTCAATTTTCCTTTTTTGAAGTGTTTTTTGACTTTGATCGAATAAACAATGAATTTATCTGCAAACTCTGGTTTTGGTTGGTGTGTTTTAGCAGCCATAGAATCCAAGTTGATTTTGAATACCAAGCTATCGCCTTCACCTACGTATTTGAATAAACCAGTAGGGTCACCTGGATTTTTTGCGATGATACTATCTGGGTATAATTGAACGATTTGAGGGACTCCCATGTCATATGTACTTTGCATTGTAGAATCTCTGTCCGTTTTCACAACCATGTCAAGTGCTAATAAATCGCCTGATAATGCTTTTTCTTTTGCATTATCATCTACGATTTTATACTCAAGACCACCTTCAGCCTTTTTGAATTTTTGGCATGACGTCATCAAAAGACCGGCAGCCGCGAAAAATAGAATTGCTTTCTTCATTTTCTAATGTATGTTACGATATCTTATTTTGTTAATATTTCTTTATAATTTGGTAAAACCGATTTGAATTTAGCAATCACTGCTTCGAGGCTTTCTTTCGAATTACCGCCTGAAGCGTTAAGATGCCCACCCCCATTGAAATATAATTTACAGATCTCATTGCAAGGAACTTCTCCAATCGAACGCAAAGATAGTTTAATTTGTTCATTTCTGTCAATAATTAAAGCAGCCAATCGAATTCCTTTAATTGAAAGTGCATAATTGACCAGTCCTTCGGTATCGCCGGTGATAACTTCAAACTGCGTGAGATCCGCTTTGGTTACATGGATAATGGCGGTGTTATATTCGTGGATAACCTCTAGACGATTCAGTAGACAGAATCCTAAGAATTTCAGGCGGCTTTCAGACGAACTATTATAAATCTCTTCGTGAATAGCCCAGTTTTGTGCGCCGAAATCAATGAGTGATGCAATGATGCGGTGAATTTCAGCAGTAGTCGAACGGAAGCGGAAAGAGCCCGTATCGGTCATAATACCGGTATATAGGCATGTCGCCATGTCTGCACTGATATGGTCTGGATCTTGCATCTCATGGACCAAGAAGCGATAGATCAATTGTGCGGTCGCCGCTGCAGATGAATCCCAAAAAGCGTAGTCTTCAAATCCTTCCGGATCCAAATGGTGATCAATCATACATTTGATTCCCTTCGCTTGACGAATAGGTTCACCCATTTCGTGAATACGGGCAAGACCATTGAAATCCAAGCAGAAAATTAATTCAGCTGCGTCAATCTGTTGATTGTGCAGGTCAATATCCTGTGTATAAATTTGTACATTTTCCAAGCCAGGTAGCCAATCCAAAAAAGCAGGAAAGTCTGATGGTACAATGAGATTTACCTGGTGTCCTTTCGAGGTTAACCAAAAGTACAATCCTAAAGATGAACCCAAAGCGTCCCCATCTGGTTTGTAGTGCGTTGTAATTACAATACGTTTTGGTTCAGCCAATAACTCTTTTAATTCTTCCGATTTCAGCATAGTCATATTAAGTCTGCAAACCTACTATAAAAAAATTAGATTAGACAAATTTTTTATAAAGATCTTTTAGCATCTTATAGCATTTGGTGTTGATTTTAAAAAATTGATTTTCAGGTTTTTAAAACTTATATACATAGATCTTGAAATCCCGCTTCATGCAGATTAGATAATTGGCATTGTCGCCATAGTTAATCGGTCCATAATAGAATTTTGAAAAACCTTCTACAGGGAATCCTTCCTGAACCAGGCCATCAGATCCGAAGACATAGATCATGCGATTGTCGGTTCCTACGCCAATGATATCAGATTTACCTATTCGTTTAAAAAACAACGGTCTGTTACTGGCCTCTTCGATGAATTTATATTCAAAGTAGGAAGAAGAGTCTCTTACACTGTAGGCATTCAGTTTGTTGTTGGCTAGAATAACAAAGTCTCTGTCAGCACCACCGCTAATATCTTCAAAATTAAAGAACGCATCTTTGCCCCAGTCACCCAGTTTTATTTTTTTGGTTTCGCCCTCGAAAGGAATTTTGAAGACACTACCTTTATTGTTTGCCAAGTAGATGAAGGAGTTCTTTTCATCCGACGCTGCAACTAAACCAATTGGATTTTTAACACTTTCCCCATCGGTATCCAATGTTTTTTTATGGATGACCTTACCATTTTGATCAAAGAAATAGACGGAAGCAGTGCTTGTACCGGCAATAATATAATTGGTCTGCCCTAGACTGGTTGTTTTTAAATCGAATAAAATTCGCCCGTCCACACTATTATTTTCAAAGCCCTCCACTTTTTTGCCGTCGAGGGTATAGGCAAGAATGCGGTCTGTTGCGGGAATGTAAATACGTTGCTCTTTATTGAAGGTGGCAATTGTAGCCCCATAAGTCGCCGAGTATGGCAATTCAACTGAAAAACCGGTTCGGTTTTTACCATCTGGCATAAAACGATATAAGCGGTTTTTTGTAACGGCGACAATACTGAGATCCTGTAACTGAATTGGCTCGCCCAAAATTTCACCTTGGAAGAGGTTCTGCCAAAGCTCTTTTCCATCCGGCGAAAATGCATGTACCGTGTGATCTTGTTCTTGAATCAGGATAAACTTATTCTTCCCATCTTGATCTAAAATCCAAGGTTTATTGATAATTCGGTTCTCCAGTTGAGCTGTCCATTCTGGTTTGCCCCCCAGTCTCGTATCACTCTTAAAGAGTGCATATAAACTGGACGAAAATGTGCCTTGGTTGCCACTTAGCTGATAGGACCATGAATAGAAATTTTGAAAGCCATATTCATCCTCATCTTTAAAGTTCTTTGCGAAATCAGCTTTTAAGTTATCCAGAATATTGCTTTTACCAGCCTTAGGTTCTAAATAGAACGTTACGTTACTGCGGCTATTCTGCAATGCTGCATGATTTTTGAAAATTGCAGTACCCGAAAGAAATTGCTTTTCCCGGAAAGATTCACGATAATCTCGCAAGATACCTGTTCGGCCAGCAACAACCATGATATTGTCTACAATGGTGAAATAGGGTCGGGTAAAGCTATTGAAAGGTTCTCCAAATAATGCATGTAAAAGATTCGAATATTTAAATTGATAGATCGAATCCCCTACAGCAGTACTGAATTTCTTAAGATTATCGGCAAATTGTGTGGAATCCGAAATGCTAATCAAACCAATCGCATCCTGATTGTCCAGTTCCGCGAGTGCAAATTCATCGTTGAAAATTGGCGCAATAATACTGTCAAATGATACTTTGCTGTCCTCTTCAAAGTTTTTTATACTTTTCGTCAATCGAGCGTCTTCTTTTTGTTGTACTAACAAGGCTTTTAATCCGCTGCGGAAACTACGGGGATCAGAGATACTAAAGTCTATATAAGATGCTGCATTTTTAGGGAGATAGTTCCCCAGAGCTTGCACTTGAGCCGTCTGCGTGGCAAATAACTGTAAGTAGCTATTTTTGCTCGCCGTGAGATCTGTTTCACCCTTAAAGATAAAAGCATCCTTTTTGAAATTCATGTTCCAGGACGTTTGGCCCTTCAGCGAATCGATCAGGTTGAGATAGGTACCAAATTTGGATTTCATTAGTATTCGAGCAATTTGCGACAGTTGCTCATTGAAAAAATAGAGACTAAGTGGTGTGTTTTTATTATTATGGTTTACGAAGAACTCGATTTGTTTGGTACTTATTTTCTTAACCTGTTTATCAAAGATCTGGGAAAGCACCTGCTTAGAGTAGCTGGCGAAAATGATTTCGTGGGAATAGGCACAATAAAGTGTACTATCCTTAGTACCTTGATTAAGCCCATAAAATCGTTGGCCTAAGGTGTCAAAGGGTTGTATCTTGTAGTTTTTACCGACGTTTCCAAGCAATGTTGCCAGCGCGTTATTATCAATGCTTTGACCAACCTGAACGCTATATAGCGGAGTAATCTGATCTTTTTCCTGATGAAAAGACAGTAATACTTGCTGCCCCGCTACAAGAGGTGCTAGCTGTTCGCTACGTAATAATTCGTCTTTAAGACGTTCCAAATTACTGAAATTGCGTTGGCCAATAATGGCTTTAAAGAGCTCATAGTCGTTAAAGATCGTATCTACAGTCTGATCATTGGCAAAGGAGGCAATGGCTAATGTATTTTCAGGAAGATATTGTAAAGCTTTAGAATCTTGTTTATTGTTTTTATTGAAGTCTCCAAAAAGATAGATCGTGGCCGCGATGACCGCGATGAATAATATAACAGTGATGATGATTGTTTTTTTCATCCTTTTTATTTTTTTCAATGCCTGATAAGAACTCGAATAAATCGTCACTAACCCGCTGGTCGATACGATTAAAAATGCAGTTTTTAGCAGAACAACTATTTATGAGGTACTCATTTTCTTTTCAGCAGATAAGTACACTAAACTTGTTTTTTAAATGGTGATGAAGTTATCATGCGGCAGATGTTTATCAAGGATATACAAATCTTGAACCTCGTTCAAGATCTTGGTGAGCTGCACGATGCTCATGATGATTCATACGTAAAACAAACCTAATAAAAATATATGGGAAGAGATAGAAAATCGTTGCTATAATGCGCCTTTGTAATAGAAATTTAACAAAAAATTCCTTATTTTGCTCTGTTTTTAATACATTTATCGCTAGAAACTCATTTTCAGCATTCACTTTAACATAATGAATAAGAAAATCATTTTAGCCGCTTCGTTGTTGGGAGCATTAGCTGTAATATTAGGTGCCTTTGGCGCTCATGGTCTAGAAGGAAAGGTAAGTACATATCATATTGAAACTTGGAAAACTGCAAACCAGTATCATTTCTATCATACCTTCGCCCTGTTATTTTTATCTACTTTTTCGCGAGCAAAGACGTACTCGATTAAAGTATCATTTATTGCTTTCCTCATTGGTATACTTTTTTTCTCAGGGTCGTTGTATGTCTTAAGTGTGCGAGAAATAACCGGCTTTGGCAATCCGTCTATTTTAGGACCTATCACGCCTTTGGGAGGATTGTCTTTGATCGTTGGCTGGGTTGCGCTATTTATAGCAGCGCTAAAAAATAAATCGTAATCCTATTTAATTGCCTATGTCGATACGAAATCATATTCGTATTTAATCATAACAGAGCCTTCTTGAATAAATTCAGGAAGGCTTTTTTAGGTTACAATGGATTGACCAGTGATCGCTTGGCTTTCACACTCCGATGTCGCTTTGGCGCCGTATGATTGTAGACGGTTTTATGTATTGCCGGAGTCGTTTGACCGCTATTCCTGAAGGTTTTTTTGTACTTTTATACCATAATTTGAATTTATGTCCAATCCACAATCTACGATTTTTAGTGAAAGAGATACGCTGTTTGTTGATGTGGTCCTACCACTAGCATTAGCAAGAACATATACGTATCGTATTCCGGTTGACTGGAACGATCGTGTGCAGGTCGGTGTACGTGTCATCGTGCAATTTGGACGGAATAAGATCTATTCTGCGGTTGTCAAGTCCATTAGCCAGGAAGCACCAAAGCACTATGAAGCAAAGTATATTTTGGACATCATTGATGAAAAACCCATTGTCAATTTAGCTCAGTTTAAACTGTGGGACTGGCTAGCCGATTATTATATGTGTAGTTTGGGCGAAGTCATGCAGGCTGCGCTGCCCTCGGCATTGAAGCTGGCCAGTGAGACCAAAGTCGTTTCATCGATTGGGGAAGAATTTGACCGTTCCACACTATCAGATAAGGAGTATCTCATCATCGAAGCTTTGGAGGTGGCGGGAGAACTAAAAGTCAATGATATTGTGAAATTGCTGGGACAAAAAACAGTCTTCCCTATATTAAAACAATTATTTGACAAAGGAATTGTTTTGATTTCTGAAGAGATTACAGAACGATATAAACCCAAGACCAAAGCATTTTTGCGTTTTGCGCCCGACTTTCGAAATGAAGATGCAAAAAGAGAATTGTTGGACAGCTTAAATCGTGCACCAAAACAACAAGATGCGGTATTGGCATTTATGCAGCTGGTCAAAAAAACGGAGGAAATTACGCGACCCATGTTGACGGAGGCCTCAGGCTGTGGTAACGGTGCAATTACGGCTTTGATTGACAAAGGTGTTTTTGAAATAAAGGAAAAGGTTGTATCCCGGTTTCAGGGGGAAGATATCGAACTGGATGCCAATTTTCAATTTAATGAAAATCAGCAAAGGGCTTATGCCGAAATACAAGAGTCGTTTGAAGAGAAGGAAGTTACCCTGTTGCATGGTGTGACTGCTTCGGGAAAAACACAGATTTATATACGACTTATCGAACAAGCAATCGCAGCGGGAAAATCAGCCCTCTATCTACTGCCTGAGATTGCGCTGACAGCGCAGATTACAGCGCGCTTAAAGTTGCATTTCGGCGATAAACTGGGGGTGTACCACTCTAAGTTTAATGATAATGAGCGTGCCGAGGTGTGGCATAAAGTCATGAAGAATGAATTTCAGGTTGTGATTGGGGCTCGTTCTTCCGTCTTTCTGCCATTTCAGGATTTAGGGATCATCATCGTTGATGAAGAGCACGAAAGCTCCTATAAGCAGTTTGATCCAGCCCCACGTTACCATGCCCGCGATACGGCCATTTACCTCGGATTTCTACATCAGACCAAAGTACTATTGGGATCCGCGACGCCTTCTTTGGAAAGTTATTACAATGCCAAAGCTAAGAAGTATGGCTTTGTGCAGCTGCTTGAGCGTTATGGCAATGCCCAATTGCCAAGTATTGAGTTGGTGAATATTCCCGAAGAAGGAAGAAAGGAAAATATGTTTTCCTATTTTTCGGGTATCTTGTTAAAGGCAATTGAAGAAGCTGTAAAAAATAAAGAGCAGGTTATATTATTTCAAAATAGACGTGGGCACACGACAATGATCCAGTGTAATACCTGTGGATTTGTTGCAAAATGTGTCAATTGTGATGTCAGCTTAACCTATCACAAGAGCTCTAATATGATGCATTGCCATTACTGTGGTCATGTGGAGCCTCCACTTCGTGTTTGTCCAGCCTGTGGAATGCCCCATATCGAAAGTAAAGGCTTCGGTACAGAACGGGTAGAGGAAGAACTTGAAATCCTGATGCCCGAAATCCGCATCGGTCGCTTGGATCTGGATTCCACAAAAGGCAAATATGGTTTCGACAAAATTATCACGGCTTTTGATGAGCATGAATTTGATGTTCTTATAGGGACACAAATGGTCGCTAAGGGGCTCGATTTCGGAAGAGTAAGCCTTATTGGTGTTGTCAATGCAGATACGATCATTAACTTTCCGGATTTCCGTTCGTATGAACGATCATTTTCGTTATTTTCCCAGGTAGCAGGACGCGCAGGTCGACGTGAAGCCGGCGGAAAAGTTATCATCCAGAGCTACACCACGAATCATCGGGTTTTAGAACAGGTGGTCAATAACGATTATGAAGGGATGTTTATGACTGAAATTACAGAACGTAAAAACTATCTTTATCCTCCTTTCTACCGTCTCATTCGGATTGATATTAAACATACGGATTTTCAGAAATGCTATGATTCGGCCAATCGTTTTGCCTCGGCGCTGCGGCAACAGTTGGGTGCAAGGGTATTGGGACCGGAGCCGCCTTTAGTTTCTCGTGTGCGGAATAATTTTATCCAGACCATTACCTTGAAGATTGAGCGAACAAATATTAGTATTGCAAAGGTCAAGGAATTGATCCGTTCGGTGCTCCTCGATTTTGAAATCGATAAAACCAATGCTGGTGTGCGCGTTCAGGTCGATGTAGATCCTTATTAGTGACAGCTATTGCCCGCATTAACTTGTAAAAACGAGCGTTCTTGGTAAACTTAAATCACGTGCGCTTATCGTTTTCTTCGCGGCCAAATTCAAGAGGTCAACGGAGGTTGAGCCTAAGGGAAAGATGATTCGGAAAATAAAGCAAATTAACTTGAAAATACGTACAGTGTTGGTATTGAATTATTTGTGATTAATTCTGTTTAATGTGCCTTTTAAAAGGTAAATTTGAAACATCATGGCGTACAAGTTTATTGATAATTATCGGGAGAAAGGTGCTCGTAAGAAATTGGTTGAACATCTAAAAAGCCGGGGCATTGCGGACCAGAAAGTATTAGATGCCATTGGCAAGGTACCACGTCACTATTTTTTTGATGAAACATTCTGGAATCAGGCCTATCGGGATATTGCTTTTCCAATAGGTGACGGACAAACAATTTCGCAGCCGTATACCGTCGCCTATCAATCTGAACTGCTCCACGTGAAAAAAGGAGATAAAGTACTGGAAATTGGTACGGGATCGGGGTACCAAACCTGTATCTTGTTGGAACTTGGCGCAGAGGTGTATACTATCGAACGTCAGGAAAACCTATATCAACGAACCATTCAAGTGTTGCCCTACATGGGCTATAAACCAAATTTCTTTTTAGGTGATGGCTCCAAGGGAATCGAAGAGCACGCCCCTTATGACAAGATTATTGTCACTGCAGGTGCGCCTTTCGTGCCAGAGGTTATGTTGAAGCAGTTGAAAATGGGCGGAATTTTTGTGATCCCTGTAGGAGACGAAAAATCGCAAAAGATGATGACGATCATTCGGGTAGGTGAAAATGATTTTGACCGTATCGAATTGGATACGTTTCGTTTTGTGCCTTTGGTGGGTGATCAAGCTTGGTAGGAGATCCATTCAACCAGTTCCGATGGCCTCCCCCAAGGTCTGCGAGTGACAATCGAGCCCTTGTTTCTTGAGCAGATGCAAAATAGCCATGATTAAATTGAAATGAACGTGAAAGAATAAATATTCACCTTATGACGCCAACTGCAATACAATATGACCAAAAGCATCGCGAAACCGCTTCAACTGTGGTCAAATTAAATAAACAAGTCAACACGCTCAGCTTGTCGCGGCTATTTGTGATACTCGGTGGCGGAGCGTTGTTATTTTATACCTTTCAACTGGAAAGCCTTCCGCTGGTTTTTTTCTGCTTTTTTGGACTATTGTTCCTATTTGCCTATCTGGTGCGGAAGCAGAGCCAGTTAGAGCTTCAGAAGAACTATTTTGAAGCTTATTTGAAAGTTTTGGCAAATGAACAGGCCCTAGCAGAAGGGAAACTAAACATGTATGACCATGGTGAGCATTTCGAAAACGGAGCTCATCCTTATAGCTCCGATATGGATATCTTTGGCACATACTCCTTATTCGCGCAGATAAATCGGGCAACGACCAAACAGGGGATTGATCTTTTGGCTTCTTGGCTTGATGCGCCTCTCCAAAGCAATCAAATTCAACGCAATCAAGAAGCATCACAGGAACTCGAAAATGAATCCGAATGGATATGGGATTTTCAGGCAAAGCTCTTGGCCAATCTGAACCATAAATTGGATATCAAGGCATTTTTGACAAATTACTTTCAAGACCGAAATTTTCAATTCGGAAATGCTTTTATGCGATTTTATATCAAAGCAGGCCCTGTTTTATTTTTGGTCGTTTTAGCGGGCAGCTTTTTCGTGCCAAAATTGGCTGGAGTGGCAACCTTGATAGGACTATTTCATATTCTTTGGGCATTGGCCAAAGCAGGAAGTGTGAGTATGTTCTCGTCGCGAATAGACAAAATTGGTGGCGTGCTGGGATCATATGCAGATGCGATTCAATCGATCGAAGACCACGCATGGAAGTCTATTGCTATGCAGGAGATCGCCGGAGAGCTAAAACAAAACCGGGGAACAGCATCCATTTCCTTTGCCTTTAAAAAACTCGCTGGTCTTATTAACAACTTGGACGCACGGAATAATGTCTTTGTTGGGCTATTTCTAAACCTATTTCTCCTTTGGGACTTTAGACAAGTATTGGCTATTGTTGATTGGAAGAATAAATACGAAAACGAGATTCTGAATTCATTCGATACCTTGGCTAAGGTGGAGGCTGTCACTAGTCTTGCTATTTGGAAGAGAAACCATTCGTCTTATAGTTATCCAGTAATTTTGGATAATCCGCTGGAAAATAAGATTGACGCGCAAGGGTTATATCATCCACTGATCCCAAGCAGTCAGGTCGTCGCCAATGATTACAGTAGTATAGATCATCGTGTTGCTTTGGTAACAGGTTCAAACATGGCTGGAAAGAGTACATTTCTGCGGACAGTAGGTATTAATGCAATTTTGGCTTATGCCGGAGCTGCGGTTGCAGCGACTTCTTTTCAGCTCCCGATTTACAAACTAATATCCTATATGCGCATCAAGGATAACCTGAATGAAAGTACGTCGACATTTAAAGCAGAACTGAATCGGATGAAATTTATATTGGATACAGTTTCAGTACATAGCGATAGCTTTTTTCTAATCGATGAGATGCTTCGTGGAACAAATTCAGTCGACAAATATCTTGGCTCCCGTGCAATCATAAAGAAACTGGTTCGATTGGACGGTAAGGGTATGGTGGCTACACACGACTTACAACTGTCCAGTTTACAAGAGGAATTCCCGGGAGATATCAAAAATTATCATTTTGACATTCGTGTTGATGCGGGGCAGATGCTGTTTGATTATAAGCTGAAGATAGGGGAATGTAAGATATTCAATGCGTCGCTCTTATTGAAAGGTATAGGCGTGGATATTGACGAAAATATGGAATAAAAATGACGGAACTGGAGCTAGATTGGTTTACATTTGTCTCCTCTTAAATCCACTAAATAAAACAATAAATGACTTTACAAGAACGTATTGATTTATCAGAAACACATGTTTGCACGACCGTGTTTCCGTTTTTGACAAATCATCACGATACTTTATTCGGCGGCAAGGCAATGTCCATTATGGACGAAGTATCGTTTATGGCTGCGACACGATTTTGCCGCAAAACGTTGGTGACTGTATCGACAGACCGTATTGACTTCAATAAGGCAATTCCTTCCGGAAGTATTATTGAAGCGGTCGCGCGGGTTCAAAATGTAGGCCGGACCAGCTTGAAGGTGAAGGTCGACATATTTTTGGAACATATGTACAAGGAAGGAAGAGAATTGGCCATTGAGGGTGTTTTTACATTTGTTGCCCTTGATGAAAACAGACAGCCAATTCCAGTCCTTGAAGGCTTGGATATTGAATGAAATTTTAGCTTCCGAATGCGGAAACTCGAGAGAGATTTTTTTAAAATTATAACATGGAAAAGGGTCGCAGATTGCAATGCGACCCTTTTTGTCATTCGTTTCTCTTGATTGGGCTGAGGTCGTTAAGTTCTTCGGCTGTAAATAAACGATAATGAACTTTGAAAGTTTTACCCAGTGGGGTTTCCAATGAGAATCCCCCCGGACCAAATCCATCCAGCACATCGAGTGTGAAATGCGCATGTTTCCAATATTCAAAGAGATCCCGATCCACCCAAAACTCATATCCTTCGGCTAATCCGATCATGGCGTCATTTGTCCTAGGAAAATAACCTCCTTCCTCAAAACACTGTGGCTGTGTACCCTCGCAGCAACCTCCGGCCTGATAAAACATTAATTTACCATGCTTCGCTTCAAGTTCATGAATGAGCTCCCTGGCTTTTTCAGTGATGTCTAGTCTATTGATCATGGTGAAATTCGTTTATGTGTTTTAGCATTGACGAATAGGAAATTCAGCTGAAGGGGCAGCATTTGCTCCCCCTAAACTCGGGTATCTAGCTGTTCGAAAAGAATACCCGGTACGCTTCAGTTAAAAGAAACCAAGTTTTTCTTTACTGTAGGAAATCAACATATTTTTAGCCTGTCTGTAATGGGCAAGCATCATTTTATGGTTTTCCCGTCCAATTCCTGATTGTTTGTATCCGCCAAATGGGGCACCCGCTGGGTAGGAGTGATACTGATTTACCCAAACACGTCCTGCTTGTATGGCACGTGGGATCTGATAAAGCTGATGTGCATCTCGGGTCCATACACCTGCTCCGAGACCATACATGGTGTCGTTGGCGATAGCAATTGCTTCTTGTTCATCCTTGAACGTGGTGACTGCCAACACGGGGCCGAAGATTTCTTCCTGGAAAATACGCATGCTATTATCGCCTTTGAATAGGGTAGGTTTGATGTAGTAGCCTTCTTCAAAACCAGCACCGACATTGTTTTCATCACCGCCGGTCAATACTTCGGCCCCTTCTTCTTTGCCAAGTTTAATATAGGACATAATTTTGTCCTTTTGGATCTTCGATGCCTGAGCACCCATCATTGTTGTTGGGTCTAATGGATCGCCCACTTTGATCTGATTAACCCGATCGACTACTTTAGCGATAAATTTTTCATATATGTCCTCCTGGATCAGTAAACGAGAAGGACAGGTACAAATTTCGCCCTGATTGAGTGCGAATAATACGGCTCCTTCCACTGCTTTGTCCAAAAATGCATCGTCTGCATCCATAACCGAACTAAAGAAAATATTGGGCGATTTCCCACCCAATTCTAGGGTTACCGGAATGATATTTTCAGTCGCATATTGCATAACCAAACGTCCAGTTGCTGTGGAACCAGTGAATGCTGCTTTGGAAACCTTTGGGTTTGTGACCAAAGAACGACCAAGTTCTGCGCCGAAACCGTTAACGATATTGACTACTCCGGCAGGAATCAGATCACCGATAATCTCCATAAGGACAAGAATGGATGTGGGTGTACTTTCAGCAGGTTTTAATACGACGGTGTTCCCTGCGGCAAGGGCCGGAGCTAGTTTCCATACGGCCATTAGAATCGGGAAATTCCATGGAATAATCTGTGCAACAACTCCGATTGGTTCGTGTACAATCAGTGACACTGTATTGCTGTCCAATTCGCTTATGGACCCCTCTTCAGCGCGGATTACACCAGCAAAATACCTGAAATGGTCGATTGCCAATGGGATATCGGCATTTAATGTTTCACGTACCGCTTTTCCGTTGTCTATCGTTTCAACGGCGGCGATATATTCTAAATTAGCTTCAATGCGGTCAGCAATTTTATTGAGGATAATACTTCGTTCTGTAGCCGAGGTTTGTCCCCAAGTTTCAAAAGCTTTAGCGGCGGTGTCGACAGCGAGATCCAGATCTTCTTTTGTTGAATGGGCAACTTGAGTAAACACTTTTCCATCTACCGGCGAAATATTATCGAAGTATTTTCCTTGAATTGGTGCGACAAATTTACCACCAATGTAGTTGTCATATCGTTCTTTGAACGATGGTCTTTTGATTGCGCTCATATGGTTTATTTATTAATTATTTTTAATCCCTTCTTATCAAAGTTAGCCAGCAATTATTCAATGGTGTAGCAGAATTGATCCAAAACATAGCACAATTGTGGCACATAACTTTCGCTCATAGTTTATTTTATTTATTATATTTGATTGACTGCCAATTATATTTAATTGTTGCACTATGGAAAATAGGACGCTGATTCATACATTGCCATTTTCGCGGAAGGGGGAGCTCAGCACATTAGTGGAGAACCGACGCGCATTTACGTTAGATAGCTTGGAGCTTAATATCTACGAAACATATCGGATATCGCAGCATGTACCTTTATGTTTTGATGATTTGGTTATGATTAATATGATCCAGGGTAAAAAAATCATGCATTTGGAGAATGTAAAGGCTTTTGACTATCTGCCCGGTCAGATGATGGTGTTACCTGCATCGGTGGCTATGCATATTGATTTTCCAGAAGCGACCCTCGACCAGCCCACGCAGTGTACCGCTTTAACAATTCATAGAGAGAAGATAGCAGCAGTCTTAGATTATCTAAATGAGTTTTATCCAAAAGAACATGTCAATCAATGGCGGCTTGATCCGGAGTTTTTTCACCTGTACAATTCGACTGAGCTTGCCGATCTGGTGAACAAGTTGTTTCAGATCATTATTAGTGAAAATCCGTTGAAAGATGTGCTTGCAGATCTGACCTTTAAAGAGCTTACGATTCGGCTACTTCAGTCACAGTCGATGATGGCATTAAAAATTGGGAAGTCGCCCAACAAAGTACTGTTACACGTGCAGGAATTTATTCAGAAACATATTACCGAGAAAATTTCAATTGGTCTATTGGAGCGGACTGCTCACATGAGCAAAGCGAGCCTTACGCGGATGTTTAACCGTGAACTTGGACTTAGTCCAATGGAGTATGTGATCCAACAGCGTATCGAGAAGGCAAAAAAGATGCTTTTACTCACCCGTAATGTAAAGGAGTCGTGCTATGGGGCAGGATTTAATGATGTCAACTACTTTGTTCGGCTTTTTAAAAGCAGGGTAGGCATGACGCCAGGCGCATTTGTCCTGGCGCGTTAACCTAAAATTTCATCACGCGATCAAGCTCACGTTTAACATCTCTTTCTTTGATGTTTTCTCGTTTGTCAAAATCTTTTTTACCCTGTGCCAAGGCAATTTCAACTTTGGCAAACCCCCGGGCACTGATAAAGATGCGTAGGGGTACAATGGTAAAACCACGTTCTTCCCCTTTCTCTTTCAGTTTTTTTAATTCTCTTTTTGTCAATAGCAGTTGACGGTCGCGTTTTGCTTCATGGTTATAGAAAGATCCCATGGAATATTCGGCAATGTGCATGTTACGGATGTATAATCCGTCCTCAAAAAAACTACAGAAACTATCGTTAATATTTGCCTTTCCTTCGCGTATGGATTTTATTTCTGTACCCAATAATCGAATTCCTGCAATGTACTTGTCCAGTAAGTGGTATTCAAAAGAAGCTTTTTTATTTTTTATATTGATATCTGAAGATAAAGCCATATATTGTTGTATATTAGTAAGTCTATACCATTGCTATTGCAATGAACCTAAATGTAACTAATTATAGGATAATTTAAAGTTCGCAAATATAATTATTAAAATTGTCTTATTTTAAAGTAGAATTGTGTGGGGCGGATGTTAGCGGAGTATTAAAATAAAATTAACTGTTTTGGGCGATGTGTTAAAAATATGACTAAATTTAAGTGAAAGTCAGATTATGTTTTCGTATGTTTGCAACGTTTTTTGGAATTATTGTGAATATATACAACGTAGCATTTCAACTTACATTGTGGATATAGCAGATTTTTAGTCGGAGACCGAGTTTTTTATATAAAAGTCCAATTCGATAATTTTGTTTGTTACAATAACATCTAAAAGTTAGAAATAGTTTTAGAAATACCTTTTTATCGCATGAGTAAAGGAAAGTTAGGCGAGAAAATATCGCAATTTAAGATTGTTGAGGAGTTGAAAGCTAAGGGCTTATATGCCTATTTTAGACCTATTCAATCAAAACAAGATACCGAAGTAAAAATCGATGGTAGACGTGTGTTGATGTTTGGTTCTAACTCTTATTTAGGGTTAACGACTGATACACGTATTATAAAAGCAGCGCAAGATGCTTTGGAAAAGTATGGTACTGGATGTGCTGGATCTCGTTTCTTAAACGGTACGTTGGATATTCACGTGGAACTGGAAGAAAAATTATCTGCTTATGTAGGTAAAGAAGCCGCTATTCTGTTTAGTACAGGATTCCAATCAAATCTAGGGCCTTTGTCATGTCTAATGGGACGTAATGATTATATTTTGTTGGATGAGCGTGACCACGCATCAATTATTGATGGTAGCCGTTTGTCTTTTTCCAAAGTAATCAAATACGGACACAATAATATGGAGGACTTACGTGCTAAGTTATCACGCCTACCTGAGGATAGTGCGAAGTTAATTTGTACGGATGGTATCTTTAGTATGGAGGGGGATATTGTTAATTTGCCTGAACTTACGTCGATTGCCAATGAGTTTGATGCTGCAGTAATGGTCGACGATGCACACAGTTTAGGTGTTATTGGGCACAAAGGAGCTGGTACAGCTTCTCATTTTGGGCTTAATGATGATGTAGACTTGATTATGGGTACATTTAGTAAATCGTTAGCATCTTTAGGTGGATTTGTCGCAGGTGATGCAGATGTGATCGATTTCTTAAAACACAATGCGCGCTCTGTGATGTTCAGTGCTTCAATGACTCCAGCTTCGGTTGCTTCAACATTGAAAGCTTTGGAAATTATTCAAAATGAGCCTGAGCATATTGAAAAATTATGGAAAAACACAGATTATGCCAAAGCACAATTACTGGATCATGGGTTTGATCTAGGTGCTACGGAAAGTCCTATTTTACCAATCTTTATTCGTAGCAATGAAAAAACGTTCTGGGTAACTAAAATGCTCCAAGATGATGGTGTATTTGTTAATCCAGTTGTTTCTCCAGCAGTTCCTGCAGAAGAGTCTTTGATTCGTTTTTCATTGATGGCGACACATACTTATGACCAAATCGACGAGGCTATTGAGAAGATGGTTAAAGTATTCAAACAAGCTGAAGTTGAAACATTAATATAAAATCTAATCGTATGATTCAGATTATACCCGTTGAAACAAAGAAACAAAGACGGCTCTTTATAGATTTCCCTCATAGTCTCTATGAGGGAAATCCTAATTATGTACCTGCCTTATTTCTTGAACAAAACGATTTGCTTTCCCCTGACAAGCATCCCTTTTATAAACATTCCCAAGCACAACCTTTTCTAGCTTATCGTAACGATAAGATTGTCGGTCGTATATGTGCCATCTGGAACAATAACCATAATGCTTTCAATCATGTGAATGAAGGGCAGTGGGGTTTTTTCGATTGTATAGATGATCAAGAAGTCGCAAACGCGTTATTTGAGACTGCAGAGAAATGGGTTAAAGCTAAAGGAGGGGATACGATCGTTGGGCCGATCAATTTATCAACCAATGATACCGTTGGTTTGTTGGTTGACGGTTTTGATAAGCCTCCAGTAGCCATGATGCCCTACAATTCACCGTATTACATCGACTTGATTACCAATTCGGGTTATGGACATAAAGTGGATTTGAGAGCTTACTTGGTCATGGAAAAGTCGGCGGATAAACGTTCAGTCATGCTTTTGGATAGACTGGAAGAGCGTTTGAAAAGATCTGGCATTACATTGCGTCAATTCAATGTGAAGGATTTTAAAAACGAGGCAGCAAAAGTTCGTGATATTTATAATAGAGCATGGGATAAGAATTCGGGTTTTGTTCCGATGACAGAGGACGAATTTAATTATACGGCCAAAGATTTAAAAATGATTCTCGATCCGCGTTTTGCCATCGTTGCAGAGAAGGATGGTGAGCTTGTTGGCTTTGGTCTAGGGATACCCGATATCAATCAGATCCTTATCAAAGTGAAGCGAGGACGTCTACTTCCTACGGGTATTTTTAAATTGTTATTTGGAAAGAAAAAAATAAACTTGCTTCGGGTACTCATGTTAGGGGTGTTAGAAGACTATCGTAAACTTGGTATTGAAGCATGTCTGTATGGCCGAATTATAAAGGAATCAAAAGATTCTAATATCGAGGGGGCCGAATGTTCGTGGATGTTGGAGCATAATTACATGATGAACCACGCTATTGAACAAATGAATGGAGAATTGTACAAACGTTATCGTTTGTATCAAAAATCATTATGATAGAAAAAGTATTAATCACTGGAGCGAGTGGTTTTGTAGGCTATCATTTGACAAGAGCAGCGAAAGAGGGGGGGATGGAAGTTCATGCCGCGGTGAGGAAGTCAAGTGATGTTTCAGAAATTCGCTCCGTTGTAGATAAATTTGTTTATCCGGATTTCTCTGATGAAGAGTCTATCAGCGAATTACTGGAAGCGGAAAACTATACCTATGTTGTTCATGCTGCGGCAATGACTCGTGCCAAGCACGAAGAAGATCTCGAAAAGGTCAATGTTGGTTATACAAAAAACTTGGCATCGGCTTGTTTTTCTTTAAAAACTCCCATCAAAAGATTTGTTTTCGTTAGTAGTCTTGCGGCAATCGGTCCTGTTAGCTACGATGCTAACCTTATCGATGAGAGCAATCCCTATCGCCCTGTTACGGCCTATGGTCGTAGTAAACGGAAAGCGGAGCTCGCCTTGGATGATTTTAGAGATCAGCCACTAACGATTTTGCGCCCCACTGCAGTATACGGCCCTCGTGAAAAAGATATTTTTATTGTTTTTAAAACAATGAATGGCGGCCTGGATGCCTATGTTGGCCGCTCTCCTCAAAAGCTTAGCTTTATTTATGTTGCTGACCTGGTGCAGGCGATCATTCATGCCTGTCGTTTTGATCAAGGAGGAAAGCAGGTGTATAACCTCAGTGATGGGCAGGTGTATGGCCGTTATGAGTTGGCTAGATTTTTCAAAGAGTTTAGCCAAAAGAAAATGATTCGTATGCATATTCCTTTTGGTGTCGTGAAGACTATCGCGGTTATTTTTGAACGATTGTATAAAAAATCTAAAGCAATACCTGTGCTATATCCGGAGCGACTGAATGAACTTACAGCTGAAAACTGGGGCTGTGATATCTCGGCGGCTCAACGTCAGCTACAATACCAACCTAAATATGATTTGAAGAAAGGCTTAATGGAGGCATTGGCTTGGTATAAAGAAAATAAATGGCTATAATCGCAGATAATGAGTGAGTTAAAAATAAATAAAAAACTTTTTCAGGATAGAAAGAGAACAAATATCTTAAGTGAACCCGAACAAAAACTTATTTCGTACCTCGTACCTCGAATTCCAAATTGGATTACCTCGGATGGACTTACGGCAATTGGATTTTTAGGCTCCTTAATGATATTGGGGAGTTTTATCTTGGCTGAATATGTTGATATTCGCTATTTGCTTCTAGGGATCCCTGGTTTCTTTGTGCAGTGGTTTGGTGATTCATTAGATGGTCGTATCGCATTCTACCGTAATAAATCCCGTCGCTGGTACGGTTTCGCGTTGGATATTGTAATGGATTGGATTAGTACGGTTTTTATAGGATTGGGGTATGTGCTGTATACCGTGGGTGATTTTAAGTATCTGGGATTTACATTGGTCGCATTGTATGGCTGGGCAATGATTATTTCTCAGCTCAGGTATAGAATTACCGATAAGTATACGATAGACGCCGGAATTTTGGGGCCTACTGAAATTCGGGTGATTATTTCATTGGTTATGTTATTTGAAGTTTTAATGCCTGGGTCTATTAATTGGTGTGTACTGTTAATTTGTATCGCACTTTTTATAATTAATACAAATGATACACGCCTACTTCTTAAATTAGGCGATGAAAAAGATAAAGCGGATAAACTGAAAAAACAACAGGAGGAGGCTATTTAACGATGTCTTCAAAAGTTATTACTTTTTTAAAAGCCCAACTCTCCGCCTTTTTAGGCGGATTGTTTGATTTTGGAGTATACTCTGCTTGCTATAAGCTACTTCATATCAGTGCTCCTTTTTCCAATGTAATTAGTGGTAGCCTTGGTGCTGTTGTTAATTTTTTGATCAATCGATACTGGTCCTTCGGTAGCACGCAAAAGTCTGTCGGCAGTCAGTTATGGAAATTTGTGATCGTCGTTTGTGGTAGTATCACATTGAAGTCTACCGGAATTCATTTTCTGGTCGATGTATATCATGTAAACTTTTTGTTTTCGAAACTGGTTGTTGAGTTGCTTGTTTCTTTGGGCTTCAACTATACGCTTCAGCGTTTTTGGGTTTTTAAAGCTGAGGAGAAATCATAATTTCCTTCTTTTTTACGAATCAACTTTAGCTGTTTTCTTTTCCATCTCTGTTTTCCGATTCTTTCGATTTCGCGTAATCTCTTGCTACCATTTTTCGGTTTAGCAGGATATTAGTTTAGTTATCGCTCTAAATCAAAAGAAGGTTGTTTGACAGCCCATCCCTGTTGTATTTCTGTGAATCTATGTTATTGTCCGGTGCTGTGCCAAATGAGACTTTGGTCGTTGGCCTTACATTTTTTGTGTTGGCTATATGATAATATGGATCCTTATATGTTTATCCGTTTCTAAGCTAGTTTGTCATTTGAGTTGGTATTCCGAAGCAAAGGCTGCTCCGCTCCATCGTTAAATTGGGGTATTCCCCAGTCTGATGTTGAACCCTTGAATTGTTGTTGTTTCTGTATTTATACCGTGTTTTTCCGAGTTGTTTTCGTGTTGTAGCGTTGCTGGGAGTTTTTCGGCTGCGGTTCCGATTGGCGTTGCCCTTTTTTAGGGGCATCCGGGGGACATGGCCGCGTTCGGAGCGTCATTTGCCCGTTTTGGCAGCGGGGTGAGTGCGGGCTTAGAGTCGGAGACAACACGGACTCAACACTGACTCAACACGGTTGCAGGGCAAATCTGCCCCGACCATGGTACGAAGCCGGGGGGAAGGAAGCTGGGAGGTTCCCGCAGAGCTTGGGCAGCAGCCGGAGTCCTATCCCCAACCGGAACCCTAGTTAGCGCTAACTAGGGAAGAGTTGAGTATTCTTTATTCCTTAGTTTAGCTTTTGTTTATATTTAGCTTAGCAATAGGTTAGGTTTTGTTTAGCTATAAGCTATATTATACCTAAACAAAACCTAACTAAAACCTAAACTAAACCTAAGTAAAAGGGTGAGAAAGTATCGCTATAAAAGGAGGTATTCCGGTCCTACCAGTATCCGCCCGTTCCCGTCCATCGGCTATGGCTGACTCGCCCTCTGTCGGCTGCGCCTGTGCGCACCGTCTTTAACTGGCATTGAGCCGAGCGGCCTACCATAGTGATCCCGAGCTTAGGCAGATCGAACAATACAATGTCCATCCATGTTTCCGCTGCAGAGCCTGCACCAAGTCCCGGTTCCCTGCGATGTCCAGGTTAGAACCCGGCTCCCCGCCGCATTCTGCCCAGAAATCCGCCATCCCAGCCCTGCGATCACCTGTTTTACAAAAATAATCTCGCACCGTTACAGGCATTTAAGGGGAAAATGAAATAAATAAGAACAAAAGGCTTGGAAGTTTGTTTATAAACTCCCTATCTTTGCACCACTCCGCAAGGGAGGGACGGTTACTTCAAAAGAAGGAACCATGAAAAAAAAGAAGGGTTTAAGGGA